>JAAYCT010000002.1 GCA_012729635.1 Clostridiaceae bacterium
ATTCATCTGCCGCTCCTAGTGCAAGGTTTTTCTAAGATTTCGAGCTTTTCTCATGCACTAATTTTACCATTAATTTCCCTGTAACGTCCTGTTTTTAACGCTTTTCAGGTTGCGCAGTAGTCCCTAATTAGAAATTTAATATTACGAACTATAGAATAATTTTTATGTGCCCTTCCATATCAGACGGATCACCATTCTTTTATGATCCGGAGCAATTCTTTTTACCGAAATAGAAGACAATATCGATATTGCGGACAAAGCTCGATGTTTCACGTGAAACATCGAGATGATTTAATCCGACTTGCGTCTCGAATGAATGAGTGTTTTAAATGATTCGGATTAAAATATCGATATTATGCAGATTGTTTCACGTGAAACAATCGATTGGCGCGGTTTTGTAACATAAATGCCTCTGTTTTTGTCGAAAGGCTTGCGTTTTGTCGAAAATGGTAAAGAAAATGACATGTTAGACCGCCGGTATTTTGATATGATGGTCGTATATGAAAAAGAAAATGAGAGGATACGGCTATGGCGAATGTGATTTCTGTCGTTAACCAGAAGGGTGGAGTCGGTAAAACAACAACCGCAATTAATTTGGGCGCATATCTGGCGCTGAAGAATAAAAAGGTGTTGTTGATCGACCTAGATCCCCAGGGAAATGCGACGAGCGGCTATGGATTCGATAAATCCGGTCTGGATACGTCGGTTTACGATGTTTTGGTCAATGAGGCAGAGATATCCGAGGTGATTCAGTCAACGCAACGTAAAAACATTGAAATGTGCCCGACAAATATTAATTTAGCCGGTGCCGAGGTAGAGCTTGTTTCGGCGATGTCGAGAGAAACGATATTAAAGCGCGCGATTGAGCCGGTTAAGGCAAAGTATGATTTTATTTTGATTGACTGTCCTCCGTCTCTCGGTTTATTGACCATCAATGCATTGGCCGCATCTACCGGTGTTCTGGTTCCGATTCAAGGAGAGTATTATGCCTTGGAGGGTCTGACCCAGCTGATTGACACGGTCAATCTGGTAAAAAAGCATTTGAATCCGGCCATCGGAATATTCGGAGTCGTGTTGACGATGTACGATAATAGAACACAGCTGACACGACAGGTCAGTGAGGAGGTCTCGAAATATTTCGGAGAAAAGGTTTTCCATACCGTAATTCCGAGAAACGTACGTCTTGCGGAGGCTCCCAGCTATGGAAAAACGATAGCGGAATATGATCCGAAATCAAAGGGTGGAAAAGCGTATGCTGAGCTTGCGCTGGAAGTGATTAAGCGTACAAAAGCGAGAGAAAGTGTGACATAACCCCGAACACATAGATGAGCATCGAAGTGATGATTGCAAAGAGAGGTGATTTTTATGGGTCCCGCAGGAAAAGGGCTTGGAAAAGGGCTGGGAGCATTGCTTTCTGTCGAAGGAATACCGGAACAGGCGATGGATTCGGTTGTTGAGCTCAAAATCAATGACATTCATCCGAATACGGATCAACCACGAAAGAATTTCAACGAAGACGGATTGCGTGAACTTGCCGAATCGATCGTTGAAAACGGTATCATTCAGCCGATTATTGTGGCAAAGAGAGGGACCGGTTATCGCATTGTCGCGGGAGAGCGCAGATGGCGTGCCGCAAGACTCGCCGGACTGTCTGTCATTCCGTCCATTATTCGAGAATTAAGCGATTTACAGACCATGGAGCAGGCTTTGATCGAGAATATTCAGCGGGAAGACCTGAATCCGTTGGAGGAAGCCTTTGCTATGGATCGACTGATGCGAGAGCACGGTTTAACCCAGGAAAAGCTGTCGAAGAAGCTCGGGAAAAGCCGGCCGGCCATCGCGAATACCATCCGCTTGCTGAGTATTGATCCGTCTTTGATGGACTTTATTCGGAACGGAGATCTTTCCGCGGGTCACGCGAGGGCCTTACTGGCAATTTCCGATGCCCAGGAACAGAAAAAAGCAGCGGATGTGGTAATGACCAAGGAGATGAGCGTCCGCGAGACCGAGGAATACGTGAAAAAAATCCTTGCTCCGAAGCCGGAGAAGCCGTCGGAGGACGCGGAGCTCTCAAAGGAGGCGCAGGCCATCGCGATCAGTGCCGGAGAAGTCGAGAGAAAACTAACAAAGCATTTCGGAACCAAGGTCAAATTGAAGCTGAAGGATCGGAATGCCGGACGGGGGGCACTGGTTATCGATTATTTCTCCTATGATGATCTGCAAAGGCTATTGGAGATAATTAAGCCCTAGAAATCAAGGTTTGTAACATTGTTACAGGAGGTAAACCGATGACTTATTGGGTCGAGGTCATCATTCGTGCACTGCCGATATTCCTTCTGATCGGTTTGGGAATGATTCTTCGGAAAACAAAGACCATCAGCGAGAATACCATACCGGAAATAAAGAAGCTGATTGTCCATGTTACCCTTCCGGCCATGCTCCTGCTTACGTTTGCAAAGACAAGGTTTCGTGCGGAGTACGGTATTATTTTCTTGATTATGTTCCTTTTCTGCTGCCTGATGCTTTTTGCGGGAATCCGGATCGGACCGAAAATCAGTCCGAAAAACCGTTTTTATCCGGCCCTGTTCACGGGATTTGAAGCCGGAATGATGGGATATGCTTTGTTTTCGGTCTTTTTTGGCGGAGACGGAGAAAACAACTATGCATTTGCCGTCGTTGATATCGGTCAGGTTTTATTTGTTTTCTTTGTTCTTGCATTGTTTCTCCGAAAAAAATCCGGGTCGGATGCATCGCTTCTCGGCTTACTGAAGGGATTTGCGCTTTCACCGATAATTATATGCATCCTTACGGGGATCCTTCTCGGAAGTACGGGCCTTTATGATTCTCTGGAAAAGGTCCCGGGCATCGGTGCGGTTGAAGAAACGCTTATACTGCTCGGTGCAATGACGCAGCCTCTGATTTGTCTTGTGATCGGATATGATTTGCGTTTCCGCTTCTCACGTCTTTTGCGGCCTTTGTTGACGGTGCTGGGCCGGCTTGCCGTCATGATTTTAGCCGCATTTCTGATCAATACCCTTGTGATCGATCGGCTGCTCGGATTGGAACCGATCTTTCAAGTTGCCGTGTTTACGATGTTTATTCTTCCGCCTCCTTTTGTCATTCCCGTCTATTTCGGAAAAGCATCGGATTTGGAGAAGGAGGAAATCCTCGACACACTATCACTACATACCGTAGCATCTCTGTTCGGTTTCATGCTTCTTCTTTCCGTACTGATGCGATAAGGGGGCAAGAATCTTGTAAAACGCTACATTATGAAGTATAATCTGCAGGATTCCTTTGGGATAACAAAACAGATAAAAGAGTGGATTTGCTTACAAGACGCGCCGGATAAGTTCATTATCAGCAGGCGGAAGTTTTTTAGAGAATATCGGGAGGATACAATGAACAGTAAACGTTTTTCAAGAATCATTCGATTGATTTCCGCGGTTACGATTCTGGCCTTTCTGCTGACCGGGTGTTTCACCGTTCGATTACCGTTCCTTGATAAAAAAGAGACGGTAAAAGAAATGACAGAAGAAACGGAACGAATAACGCCCGAATACACGGAGAATTTTGATGATTTTGCGGACGAGGTTTTTGCCGCTTTTGTTTCCATGGATCAGATTACGCTCCGTTCCATGGTCCTTGACGAGAAAAAATTCGGGATCGAGAAAGCCCTCAGCAGCTGGGGAGATTTCAGCGAAGAAACCTCGGAGGAAGAATGGGCACTGATTGAACAGATTTACGAGAATCTTTTGGAGTATGATTACGATGAATTGTCCCGAGGACAAAGAATTACCTACGACATGCTCAAACTGTTTTTGGGCGGAGAACTCGCGTTGAAGGACGGGCCGGATTTTTATGACCCGCTGAATCCGTATTTGGGATGGCATCTGTATCTGGCCTTTAATCTGGACACCTATCAGATCCGGGATAAAGACGATCTGGATGTTTACATGACGTTGGTAAAGGACATAAAGCCCTTTGTGGAAGGTATGTGTGATTACGTGGTCAGAAGATCCGAAGCCGGAATGTTTATGTGTGACGATCACGCAACAACGGTTATCGAGGATTGCGAATCGGTAATCGATTCAAAGGGGCAAGATTTTATCGGAGGATTTGAGGATCGACTGGATGATTTTGATTTCCTTTCGAGCAAAGAAAAGCAGGAATACGCAAAAAACAATAAAGAAAACGTCGAAAGATATGTGATCCCATCCTATGAGCTGATCGTGAAAACCATTGAAGACCGGATGGGAAGCGGAGAAGAGGGCTTCGGCCTGGCAAGGTATGACGGCGGAAAAGAATACTATGAGCGCATTCTGGAAAGAAAGACCGGAACATCGATGAGTGTCGACGCACTTTTTGAGATGTTGGAGGAAACGGCGGTCACGAACAAAGAGATGTATTTTCAGTCGTCGATCATGGTCGATTACACGTTGTTGAATGATGCCTTTTCCGCATACGATGCACCGGAAAAGGTCATCGAAAATAATCTTCGGGAAATGAAGGGAAGATTTCCGGAAATTCCCGACGCGCCGGAAGACTTTTATGTTGTCGAAAAAATGCCCGATAGTTTTGCCCGATTTGCCGCCGGCATGTACCTGATGCCGCAGGTCGACGAGCCATGGGAAAATACGTTTTATTTGAATGAGAGTTATACCGAAGGGATGGATCTGTATGAGGTCACATCACATGAATGTGTTCCGGGACACCTTTACCAGACGGTGTATTTCCTTACGTCGGATAACTCGAACATTCCGCTGAGGTATTTGATTTCCAATTACGGAGAGGGTCTCGGAACGCAAGAGGGATGGACAACGTACATTGAGGGTGTATCGTATGAGATGGCGGGTCTTCCCGAGGCCGAGACGGAATTTGTCGGCTATTACTACCAGGCACAGTACGCATGGATTTCGCTATTGGATATCGGGATCAACTATTACGGTTGGACAAAGGATGACGCAGAAGCGTTTTTTTCCGGCAACGGACTGGATGAATTTATACCGGTTTCGGATGAATTGATCGAAATGGTCGATGCGATGCCGGGGATGTATTTATCCTATACGGTCGGTCGGATTGAATTTCAAAAAATGATGGATCGCGCAAAAGCAACCCTCGGCGACCAATATTCCGAGATTGAATTTCACCGTTTTTATATGGAGGTCGGTCCGAGCACGTTTGATATCCTGAATCGTGAAATGGACGAATGGATGAAGGAATACGAATAGGGATTCTCGCTCGGAAAGGATCGAAGATGCCCGTTTTTATTGCGATCTACTGTGTATTGATCGGAATGACCTGTCGTCTTCACAGCTCGGAACGGCATCGGAAGCGCTATGCCTTTGTAAAGACGCTGACCAGCCTTTGCTTTATCGGTATTGCCGTATATGCCGGAGTGATAAGCGGAGGATCGCAATTATTTTTCTATCTGTTGCCCGGTTTCTGGTTTGCCCTCGCCGGGGATTACCTTCTCGGGTTGGCGCACGCGGAAAGAAATTACAAGGGATTGAAGTTTCTTCTCGGAGCGGCGGCGTTTATGTTCGCGCACATTGCTTTTTATCTCGCGTTCTGCGCCGAGTTCTCATTTAACGTCAAGGAGTTGATCCTTCCGGCTCTTTTCCCCGCAATTACGTTGATTATTATACGCGGCGATGATTTTTCGCTCGGAAAGATGAAAGTGCCGGGATTGATGTACTCTTTTTTTGTTGCACTGCTCTGCTCCAAAGGGGTATCACTTTTCCTTTCGGAGGGGATCAGCGGCGGTACGGCGATGGTGCTTGCGGGCGGAATGCTTTTTCTGATATCGGATATCGTCCTCCTGTTTATGTACTTTCACGTATCGTCCCCCAAAAAGGTTTTGGGCGTAATCAATCTTGCCACGTATTATCTGGCCATGGGTTTCCTTGCTCTGAGCATTCTTGCGCTATAATACTATATATCATAATTAAATACATACGAAAATAAAAAGATGCGGGATATCGTTTGGAGACCGGTCGAAAAAACCGATGGGAAGAGAAAACGCGCCGACGTTTCCGGAGGAGTATTTGGTTCACTCCTCCCGGTCCGAAGAACGATTGAAAAACCGGTGAAAAAGGAGAAGCATAAGATAAAACGGCGCGTTGAGATAGGCTAAGGCAAAATCGCTCACAAAAGCGCTCTCCTCGGATCCGTCGTGCACCAGATAACTGAACGTGGCTCCGGATCGGGCGATTCCGATATCCGGGAGTTCCGCGGCTCCGTCATGGATGCGAAGAGACTCAAAAAGGCTCAAAACGGTTCGGTTCAGATGTTCCTCAAAGTGCTCGAAGGCCTCAATCAGGTGTTGATTGTAGGTGAGGAAGGGATCTCCCCGCAACATGCTGACAATCTCCACGCCGTCCAGCGCGTTTTGCACCGCGACCCAATGATCCGCCCAACAGCGGTTGATCGCGTAGAGTTCCACTTGTTTTCGTATGCGCCGGTACTCGTTTTCGGAAATATCCGAGAGAAGCTTTTGAAGAAGCGGCGAATCACCGGTTTCAAGCACGCGAAGTGCATCCTTGCCGCGAAGAATATTCATGCGCTTATTCTCGACCAGCTTTCTTTGCTCGTTTGGCATAAACGAATATTTTTCCAGCGTCGTTTTGGTGTCAAAATTTTGACCCTCGACAACGCGTTGGGTATGACGGATTGCGGATCGAACGGATCGGCTGTCGATTCGTGTTTCCGACCGCACGAGTCGGAACTTTTCGGATAGTGCCTCTCCGATACGGTATTTAACCAGCATCGGATCCTCGAGACTGATGAAAAACCGGCTTTCTCCGGGATCTCCCTGTCGTCCCGCCCGTCCGCGGAGCTGATTGTCGATGCGAACGCTCTCGTGCCGGTTGGTTCCGATCACATACAGGCCGCCGAGAGCACAGACCTTTTCGCGTTCGGATTCGTCATGTCCGCCGAGACGGATATCGACTCCGCGACCCGCCATATTGGTTGAAATCGTTATGGCTCCGGGCTTTCCGGCATCCGCGATGATTTCGGCCTCGCGTTCATCATTTCGGGCGTTTAGCACTTCGTGCGCGATTTTTTCTTCACGAAGAAGGGCGGATATCCGTTCGGATTCCTCCACGCTTGCCGTTCCGACGAGTATCGGCCGGCACGTTTCCGAAACGTGCCGGATTTCATCGATCAGTGCGCGGTATTTCACGTCGGAGTGTGTATAGATATAGTCGGGGAGATCCTTTCGAATACAGGCTGTGTTCGGAGGAATCACCGTGACTGCTTTGTCGTAAAACTGTGCGAACTCGGGTGCGGCCGAGCATGCGGTTCCGGTCATGCCGCAGAAATCGGGATACATTCGGATGAAGTGTCGAAACGTGACCGAATTCAAGACAATTCCGCCCTTATGTCGATGGATGCCCTCCTTAAGCTCGACCGCCGCCTGAAGTCCGTCCGGCCATCGCCGGAAGAGGGAAACCCGACCGGTGAACTCATCCACGAGACGAACTTCTCCGTCCCGAACGATATAGTCGACATCTTTTTTCAGAAGAAAGAGTGCGGGCAAAATTACATTTGCCTGCGTGAACAAATCGACCGACGGGTTTTCCGAAAACATCGGATCAATCGAATCGGAACCGGCAGGGAGGAGAGACTCCGATAAATCTTCCCCGGGTTCGAAAAGATTCGGCACGCCCAAGCGGACTTCTATTTCACGAATCCCGTCCTCGGTAAGAAAAATGGTCTCCGAATACTCGTCCGTTTCAAAATGAATGCCCGGTGTAAAATCGCGAATGGTTTCGAAAAGGTCGCGCCGAAGCGGAATTTTATCGGTCTGCTCGCCCGCGATGACCATCGGGACCCGGGCCTCGTCGATCATAATGGAATCCGCTTCATCGATGATGGCGTAATGAAAGGGACGGTGTACAAGTTCGGATTCGTCCGAGACCAGAAAGGATCGAAGATAATCAAAACCCGCCTCGCGTGCGGTAACATAAGTGATATCACAACGGTACGCGGCTTTTCGCTCCTCCGGGGAGGAGGCCTCGCGAATGAAGCCGACCGATAAGCCCAGAAGCGAGTAAACCGGTCCCATCCACCGCGCGTCACGTTCCGCCAAATAATCGTTGAACGTCAATATGTGAACGCCTTTTCCGTCTAAGGCGCGCAACGCGGCGACAAAGACGGCGACCAGGGTTTTGCCCTCGCCGGTTAAAAACTCGATGATGTGCCCCTCGTTCATGGAAAGAGCGGCGAGAAGCTGCGCATCATAGGGGGAAAGGCACAGAGATCTTCGGATCGCTTCCGCGAGCAACGCGAAGGTTTCGGGCGCCAAACAGGACCATGCCGCTCCGTCGGCACGGCGCTCCCGAAGGCGCAAATAATGCGCGGATAAATCCTCCGCTTCACAGCCGGAGAAATCAAACCCGCGGATCAACGCGAGTTTTTTTCGAAAAGGGCGGAGGTTTTGATTAAGATATTTTTTGCTCATGAAAGCATCTCCGTCAGATATATCGGGCGGCGACCCGGATCGCTTCCAGAAGGCCGGTCGCGTCCGCGATGCCCAAGCCTACGATATCCAGAGCGGTTCCGTGATCGACTGAAGTACGTAGAAACGGCAGACCCAGTGTAAGCGAAACCGTTTTCTCAAAGTTGAGGGTCTTTGTCGCGAATGGCCGTCCGTCCGAATCGAGTTTTCGTAGCTCGGCGACACATCAATGCTCTTGCGATATCGCCGGATCCGAGCGCGGTTTCACGCGCCTCAACGCGACCAATACCGCTTTAACCACTGCGGTTCCGACGACTAACGAGACCAGAAGCTCGATTAATGCATTGGTGGATAGAATGAGAAGAAGAATATTCCGGACCGATCCGAAAATACTTAACACGTAGGAATCTCTTCCGAAAAACAGTATCAGCGCGCCGAGAAACAGGACCGTATTGAGGATAGCTCCGCTTGCCGAGGCAATCATATGGGGTAGAATCACCTTTTCGTTCAATTTCATTAATGCTTTGAAAATCAATCCGACCAGAAGACCCATCAGAATACGAGGGATGAAGCAAAGGATAAATGTATAAAGCGGATTAATGGATAACAGAGCGGTTCCGAAAGGATCCAATCCGAAACACTGAGCAAAACTGGTCGCTCCGAAGATGCCGCCGAGAATCGCTCCCGCCGCCGGTCCCATCAATATCGCGCCGATGGCGACGGGAAGCATCAAAAAAGTAATCGACAGTGGCCCGATTCTCAGATACCCGAGCGGCGTAAAGGCCATAATTATGATGATTGCCGTAAGAACAGCCATCTGGGATAACCACAATATTTTATCTTTACGATCGTTTTTCATAAGAAAGAGCCCTCCTTCCCCGATACAATCAAAGGGGTTGAGACATTATACTTCGATTTTCAAAGAAATACAAATATCGGTGCGAAAAGTATCGAAATTCTTTTGCATTTTATTCGATTCGGCGTTATGATGGTTCGCGGACTCAATCGGAGGCGATTTGTCCGCCTCCATACGGAAAGAGGAGAATAGACGATGGAAAAGCCGATGCAGCTTCTGGTTTTAATCTTAAATAAGAAAGAATGTTTGGAAGAGCTTTTGGATGTATTGATTGATGCGGGCGTCAAGGGGGCGACGGTCATAGAAAGCACCGGAATGGCCCGAATCGTGGGTGAGGACACACGAAGCCTGTTCGGGTCCATCCGCATGCTGGTTGATCCGGATCTCGAATCGAATCGTACCGTACTGATGGCCGTTGATGAGCACTTGGTCGAAAAGGTTCGTTTTACCGTTAACGAGTTGCTCGGCGGGTTGGACAAGCCGGATACCGCTGTGCTTTTCGGTCTGCCGATCACCTTTTTTGACGGAAAGGTGTCCAAGGAATGACCGACACGCTACTTTGCCTTTCGATATTGATTGTCGTCGGCTTCATCGGCTCGGCGCTCGCGCACCGCATTCGCTTTCCGGCAGTGACCGGTTATCTGGTCGCCGGGCTGATTCTCGGCCTGACCGGACTGATTTCCAAAGAGACGCTTTCGCATTTTGATATTCTTGCCGATTTGGCGCTCGGATTTATCGCGTTTTCGATCGGCAGTGAATTCAAGTTGGATTTTTTGAAAAAGGTCGGAGCCGCGCCGTTGATCATTACCTTGTTTGAGGCGTTCGGAGCGGTTTTGGTTCTGGATATTCTGCTGATTGCCGTCGGTGTTCCATTGCCGGTCGCACTGCTTCTCGGAGCGATCGGTGCGGCGACCGCTCCCGCCGCGACGCTGATGGTCGTTCGTCAGTATAAGGCGGACGGACCGGTTACGAGAATGCTCCTGCCGGTTGTCGCGATGGATGATGCGGCGGCATTAGTCGCTTTTTCGATTTCCGCCGCAATCGCTCAAATGATTGCTTCCGATCACGGAATTTCTTTAGCGCCGATGCTTTTGCATCCGCTTTTGGAGGTCGGTGGCTCTCTTGCGCTCGGATGTGTAATCGGAGCGCTCGCCGCACTTTTCCTGAGAAGATTTAAATCGGACGGAGATCGACTCGGTCTGGCCTTTGCGGTTGTCATGGGCGGTGTGGGACTGTCCGTGATCTTCGGATTGTCGGCACTGCTTGTATGTATGATGTCCGGCGCGATTTTTGCGAATCTGAGCCGTCAGTCGGTTAAACTTTTTAAAGTGACCGATGCGGTAACGCCGCCCTTGTTTTTAATGTTTTTTGTGCTTTCCGGTGCCGAACTTGAAGTCGGAGTCTTAAAGAGTATCGGCCTGATCGGTGTCGTGTACATTGTTGCCCGCGTTTTCGGCAAGGTGATCGGAAGTTACGTCGGCGCGCGGATTGCACGCGCGGAGCCGGTGGTTCGAAATTATCTGGGTCTCATGTTGGTTCCTCAGGCCGGTGTCGCAATCGGTCTGTCACTGGTTGCGCTGAGGATTCTGCCCGAGTACGGATCGACCATACGAGCGGTGATTCTTTGCGCGACCCTGATTTACGAGTTGACAGGACCTTTAATTACAAAGGCCGCATTGGTCAGGGCAGGTGAAATTCCGAAGGAGCGGGGCTGTGTCGAGCGCAGAAGAAAGAAGCCGGACGATCCTCGTTCTCCGGATGAAGTGTCGACGGTTACCGAAACCGCAGATACGCAATCGGAGGTGCCTACGCTTCCGTCTCCGACGGAGTCGTCCGGCTCCGTCGAAGATCCGCAACCGCCCAAGGGAAATAAAGAAGAATCCAAACGACAATAATCAAGAGAAACAGCGGAAGGATATAGCCGGGGTTTCCGCATAAGGTCTCGAACAGCTCCAGCGGAGTATCCTTCGGGGCCTCGCGGAGGAAGAGATAATTACTGCCCAGGAGAAGATTGATTCCGAAAACCGGAATCGCGAAAAGCATTAATATTCCGAAACACTTCGGAAGATTTCGGAAGTTCGGACGGAAGCCTTCGCTGACGACCCAGATCAGGGGAATCAGGAACAAAAGCGAGTGCACCGTTACGGAGTGCAAATACTGAAAACTGAAGAACGGATACGCGCTCCAGTCCGGCGTCAAAAGAGCGGCCAAAGCCCCGGGCATACACAGGCAATAACAAAAATCCCGAAGGAGTTGTTTTCCGGAAAAGACCGCCGCCATCTCCATCCAGATCGATAAGGAGCAAAGGTGCAAAGGAAGCATCTCGACGACGGTATAGTGGCCGATGATCGCCGCCCAGATCCAGCGGGAAATTTCAAGAACGGCCGCGACGATGATTAATACGCGCTGTGTTCCTTTTCGCAAAGGAGTCCCCGATTTTTTCATAATAAGAACCGCAATAATAATGATCGCGATGCTTACGGATAACCAGGTCAGGTGCGTCGGGCTGAAATTCGGAGTGCCCAGGACACCCTCGGGGAAATCGGATTGATGCGTCCAAAAAATTTCGTCCATATCCTGTCCTCCCGCGATTATATTACTGTCATTCTATCGTTCGCCGGTGCGGATTGTAAAGACCGCGGTCAACCCCGATCGTCGGGATCGTATTTCGTACGGTAGCCGGGATTATCCTCCGGTCGCATCGCGTTCGGATAGGCGATATCGGTTTGGATATCGAGAGACATGTGCTTTACGCGCTTGAATACCTCGTACGGCTCGGGGACGTGAAGGAGCGCGCCGGCTTGCGTCGAAACCACGGTGTTTCCCGAGTGGGCTACCCGTGAGAAGGGAGTGAGACGTACGGTACCGCAGTTTCGGAGCTTTTCGATGAGACCGACCCGGACGCTCGGCTCCCGGACCTGTGAAAACTCGACGAGTTTGACATCCCGGCCGATGATGCCGGAAGCGATGTAAATGCGCTTATCCGTAATGGCATATTCGATGTAATTCCAATGTATGAAACGATAGAACGGTCCGATGATTGCGATCCAGACCGGCAGGAGGTGGAGAAGAAAGAACGGAATGATGAAAAAGCCCATCGAACCGAAACCGTCTTCCCGTGTGAACGCGAATATAAAGATCGAATCGAAAGCGCCCCAGACCAGGGCAATCAGATACATGAACGGCTGGCCGATGACATAGGTGACGCGATCCGGCTTTCCTTCCCAGATGATATGTTCATTGATGTCCAGCATTGATCGAATCATAATCAATATTCCTCTTCGGAAAATCCGATAACATTATTGAATTGATTATATCATAATTCGATCGATCAGAATCCCAGATAGAACATGTAAAATCCGATGAAAAGGACCGCGGTCCCCATAACGAGGTTGATGATTTTCGCTGCGGCTCCGTACTTCGGACTGGCGGAAAGCTTGCGAACAAAGCCGATCGAAGTTCCCGCGATGACGGCGAGTACGCCGTGCCCGATTCCGTAGAGAAGAAGAAGAAGAATCCCCCAACCGAGGTTTCCCTTTCCGGCAACAATCGCGAGAAGCGCGACCAGTACCGGTGTTGAACAGGGAGAAGAGAAGACGCCGCCCAGAATCCCGGCCAGAAAAGCGCCGATATAGCCGGTTTTTTTATTTTTGGAAAGAAGATAACTGGAGGGGATCAGATTGAAAATCCCCCAAATTTGTAAAGCCATCAAGACCATCAAAACCCCGAGCACCAGGTACCACCAGGATGCGGCATTACCGAGCAGTCGGCCGGCAAGAGAGGCGATGACACCGAACGCTGTAAAAGTCAAAGCGCTTCCCGCCGCGAAAACGACGGAAATACGGAAGGCCTTTCCCGGATTTTTCTCGCCGATCCCGCCGACATAACCGATGACCAGAGGGACGCTCGAAAGCGAACAGGGGGTAAACGACGTCAAGACACCCGCCAAAAACGCCAAAAGCGGTGCCAACCAAAGGTATTGACCGATCAGACGGGAAAGTGTATCCAGAATCTCGGTCATCGACTATACCCCCATATCCTCAAGAATCAGCAGCATTTGTTCTTCCGTCAACATGCCCTCGTGCATCGTCAGGGCGTGCTCGCCCGTGTCTTTCCGGTTATACATCATGAAGTCGATCCCGAGATCGTAGCTCGGAACATACGGGGTTCCGTCCGCGTTAATAAACATCTGCGTCGGAATCAGGGTGATCGGGTAACCGGTCGCCTCATCGGTGTGCTCCCAGACATCGATATACTTGATGATCGCTTTTCCCTGCATCGCCGCATTGACGGCAATCAGGTCGGGCTTCATCCTTCGGCACGGATCACAGGACTCCGATCCGAAATCAAAAATAATCGGCAGTCCGTAGGCGGAAAGCGTTTCGATATTCACCTCGTCGGTTTCCAGAATAAAATCGTTGTTGACCGGCCCGGATTCTTTTCCGTCAGCGGAACTCTCCGTAACCTTCGGCTCAAGCGTTTCGGTATTCTTATAGATCCAAATTGCCCCGATGGAAAGAACGATCAAAGCGGGTATCAATATTTGCGCAAGTAATTTCTTATTCATCGACGGTCTCCTTTTTGTCCGAACAACATCCGCCTTCAACGGTCGGAATCGTTTCGATCAGTCCGGCCGCAAACAAGCAGCCGGAACGGTTAATTGAGTAATAGGTCCATTTTCCGTCCCGTCGGCTGTTGACCAGCCCCGAGTCGCAAAGAATCTTCATATGATAGGACAGAGAGGACTGCGGGATGCAAAGGTCATCCTTTATATCGCATGCACATCGCTCACAGCCCTTGAGCATACCCAGAATTCGCAGGCGTTTCTTGTCCGCGAGAGCGTTGAAAATCAGTGCTTTTTTTTCAACAGACGGTTGCATCGTTTTTCCTCACATCCAAAAAATTAGATATGTATAGTATGCAAAACATATTCAAAAAAGTCAATATGTAAAAAAGACAGGCTCTGCGGCTTTTTCGGAACAAGATTACACCACGATGGATCGGTGTGCCCCGTTTGCCGGTATTTTGGGCTTTTCGGGCGGCTCGGATCCCGGCAAAACCGCCGAAAGTAGACCGTTTACCGGTATTTTCGGCTTTTCGGACGGAAGAATCCTCACGGGGACTTCTCTTCGAGATTCAGGGCGGATTGATCATTTTGTCTCTGTCCCGAAAAAAGTTCGTTTTGCCCGGGGGTTCGGAGCGTAAACACGCATGGGGCAACATGATCGAACGACCGGACCGTACCCTACCGAAGTTGTTGCTCTTTATTGAAGAATGTCCGGATCCCGAGCTGAATCGTCAGAATGACGCACAGCGCGACCGATCCGAAAATCCCGAGCATGATTGCAATCTGATACGCAATGGCCGTCGTCGGCAGTGTACCCGAGAGAATCTGACCGGTCATCATTCCCGGCAGAAAGACGATCCCCATCCCAAGCATCGAATTAATCGTCGGCATGATCGCCGAATCAAAGGTCGTGTTGAGAATATCCCGGACGGCTTCCTGCGGGGCGGCTCCGAGAATCAGCGCCTCCTCGACGGATGCTTTTTGAACGGTCATTCCGTCGGTCAGCGATTTGACACCCAAAGAGATTCCGGTCATCGAATTGCCGACAATCATCCCCGCGATCGGTATGAAATACTGCGGATCATACCACGGCGAGATACGGACGACCACCAGTAGAAAATAGAAAAGGCACAAGAGCGTACCCGAAGAAATCGAAACTGCAATCACTCGCTTCAGCGCACCGGACAGCCTGCCCTTGAATTTTCGAAAAACGGTAAACACCGCAAAAACTTCCATCAGGATAATGATGCCGACGGTAATGAACGGATTCGGATTCTCGAATACATATACCAGGAGATAGCCGACGAGAACCAACTGGATCGTCATTCGAACGGAAGCCAGAAGGATCTCCTTTTCGCGGCGAATCCCCCGGGCGCGCACGATTGCAAGAACAATCAGGACAAAAACATAAGCGAGGGCGACCTGAAGAATCGTCAGTTCCCGGACTCCGTTCATACACCTCTCCTTTCGGCGACTTTGTTTCGAATCTCGACGATGTCGTCGGAATATTTATTTGCGACGGCGCCGGAGTGTGTGACGAGAACCAGGGTTTTATTCTTTTCGCGGACGCAGGCGGTGATCCTGTCGATGACGGCGGTTGCCGTGTCCTCGTCCAGCGAGGAGGACGGCTCGTCCATCAGATAGACCGGCGCGTCGAGAAGAAGTACGCGGCCCAGTGCGAGGCGCTGTTTTTCGCCGCCCGAGAGCTTTTCGACCGGCTCGGAAAGCGGTTTGTCGAGGCGGACCCGCTCGAGCATTGCCGAGAGCACCGCATCCTCGGGATAGACCTCTTTTCGAAACCGAAGGCCCGCGAGTAAATTGTCCCGAACACTTCCTTCGAACATCACCGGTGTCTGTGAGAGCATTAAGACCTCGCGGCGGTGAAGGACAGAATCAATCTCCCGAAGCGGGCGATCCTTGTAGAAGATCTCCCCTAAAGTCGGGCTGACCATTTTGTTGAGCATCCGAAGCAGCGTCGTCTTGCCGCTCCCGCTTGCACCGAGAAGCGAAGTAATCCGGCCGCTCTCGATCGTCAGCGAGGGAACGCGGAGAATATCGAGAAAGGTGACGGAATCGAAACGGAACATAGGCACCTCTTTCTTTGCGTCGAATGTTCGAAAGCCGGATTCGGGTCCATTCAAATCGAGTCCCACGGCACTCCGCCGTAATGGCCCGCAGCGGCGCGCCCGAGCTCGGCACCCTTTCGCAGTGCCCGACGAATGTCGCGCGACGCGAGATACTCGGAGGTGAAGCCGGCTTGAAAAGCGTCGCCGCAGCCGGTCGTGTCGACGACCTTTTCGAGCGGGAGTGCGGGTTCGGCGAAGGTTTCTCCGTTTGTAACGGCGATGCTGCCGCCGGCACCGAGCGTAAGGACGATGATGCCCGAAAACCGGCGCGACAGAGCGATCAGATCCGGAAGCTGTCCGGAAACGCCGCCGAAATAGGCGATATCGACCGCATCGAGGCCTTGTTCGAAAAGCTCATAGGTGTCAAAGTGCAGAAAATCGACGGCCAGGAAGTTGCGCGGCCTTTTCCTTCCGATCGCTTCGGGATAATTGATTCCGTTGCCGTGGGTCGACCACAGAGAGAAATCCGCGATTCGGTTCCAGTCGGCCCCCGAGAGAAGGTAGTCGGAATAGACCCCGTTTTCCCAAGCGCCCTCGATACCGAAGCGCTCGCCGTCTGAGTCGTTGATGATCCGATTGGAGGCGGTTTTACCGGGAAGGCGGCATAGCCCTGAGATATCGACGCCGTTATGTCGAAGAAGTGCCTCGATCCGGTCTCCGGCTTCGTCGGTCCCGAGCGCTCCGAGAAAAGCGGTTTCCCAACCGAGAGATCGAAACCGAATCGACTGATTCAGGGCGTTTCCGCCCGCAAACTGCTCGTTCTGCTGTGGGAAATAATCCATCGCGGCGACACTGAAGCAAGCGGCTTTTGGCATACGTTACCCTCCGACGCGGACGATGAACGGGGAGACGTCCGCGCGGTTCAAGCCGCCCGCCCGAGATTACGATCCGCATGTCATTATTGTAACATGAAGCCCGAATTGTAAAACATGGGGTATTTGTATAAGATTATAGAAAAGAGATCGGTACGCCGAAAGGGAGGAGCTCTGTGTTTGATTTTGGCATATTTCCGGAAACGATGACGGAGAGCTTTATTATTCGGGTTCTTTTTGCGGCGCTTCTCGGCGCGTTGATCGGACTTGAGCGCGATATTCGCGGCCGTTCGGCCGGCCTTCGAACCAACATCCTCGTGTCCGTCGGGTCTTCGGTATTTATGCTCCTGTCGATCGGGCTCGCGGTCCGGTGGCTGGAGTCATACCCGGGGTCCGCCGCCGCGGATCCGACCCGGATCGCGGCGCAGATCATCACCGGCATCGGTTTCATCGGTGCCGGCGCAATTATCAAGTATAAATTTTCCGTTCAGGGATTAACGACGGCTGCTTGTCTGTGGACCACCTCCGCAATCGGCATGGCATGCGGCGCGGGCTTTTTCGAACTCGCGATTCTGGCAACCCTGATCGCAATCTTTGTTCTGACCATCCTTAACCATGTCGAAAAGCTCTACTCAAAGGACAATTACCGGATCATAAAAATTACGGTACATAAAGATGTCGCCATCATCAAGCTGATTGAACTGATACACAAACAGGATATCCGCGTTCTTCATTACGATGTCGAAAAAGACTACGAGCACGGCACGGTGGCGATCACGGCCGAGGTCAAATTCCAGAACAAGAATTCCGACGACCGGATGGCCGAAGCGGTGATTGCCGCACTCGAAAAGAGTGAAATCCCCGTCACGAATGTTCACTGGCGGCACCAGTAAGCAGCCTCTACCGCACCACTCTTCCGGACCCGTCGCCGCCCAGGAGTGCCCGGACCTCGGCGACACTGACGCGATTAAAGTCCCCGTTAATGGAGTGCTTGAGACAACTCGCCGCGACGGCGAACTCAAGCGCTTCTGCGTCTGTTTCGAAGGAGAGGAGCCCGTAGATCAGGCCGCCCGAAAAGGAGTCGCCCCCGCCGACACGATCGACGATGTCGCGGATCTCGTATTTGTGGCTTAAGAGGAATTCGGTTCGGTTATTCATACAGGCCGACCAGCCGTTACTGTCGGCGCTTTCGCTCTCGCGGAGGGTGACGGCGATTTTTTGAAGGTTGGGGTAATCCGATAAGACCCTTTCGGTCAGAAGTCGAAATTTTTCCGTGTCGAGTTCGCCGGACTCGACGTCGACGGCGGTCTCGATTCCGAGAGCCTTCTGGCAGTCTTCTTCGTTGGCGATCAGGACGTCAACGAAGCGGACCAGATCGGGCATGACTTCCTGCGCGGTTTGACCGTATTTCCAGAGGTTTTTGCGGTAATTAAGGTCCAAGGATACGGTAATTCCCTTGTCCTTGGCGATGCGAAGGGCCTGAAGGGTCAGGTCCGAGGCTCCTTGGGAAAGGGCGGGTGTGATGCCGGTCACGTGGAGCCAGTCGACACCCGAAAAGGCGGCGTCCCAGTCGATATCGCCGACAACGGCTTGAGCGATCGAAGAACCTTCACGGTCGTAGACGACCCTGCTCGGACGCTGATTGGCGCCGGTCTCGAGGTAGTAGATGCCGAGCCGGCCCGGACCGCGGAGGATTTTTCCGGTGCCGACGCCGAAACGGCGGAGCTCGCCGAGGCAGGCGTCCGCAACGGAGTTTTCGGGCAATATCGTCAGAAATTCGGCGGGGATGCCGAAGTTACTGAGCGAGACCGCGACATTGGCCTCGCCGCCACCGAAGGTCGCCTCGAAAACGGGGCTCTGGAAGAAGCGCAGGTGCTCGGGGGTCTTGAGGCGGAGCATGATCTCGCCGAAGGTCAGTACGGTCATTTCGGGGTCCTCCTGTTTTTTGCGCAAACGCGCTCCGGCGCGTTTGCTGTTTTCGGGTGTTTCACGGCGTGATTCTTATATTCGATATCTCCTGTTTCGTATGCGCTACGCTCGCCGATGCCTGTCTCGCGAACTCCGTGATCCGTTCGTAATTTCCCTCAGCGATGTCCGCGGACGTGCACAGCCAACTGCCGCCGACGGCGAAGATATACGGCTGAGAAAGATAGGTCCCGATATCGTCCGGGCCGATTCCGCCGGTCGGGACAAATCGGATGTTACGAAAAACGCTCGCCAGGCCTTTTATCGCCGGGAGTCCGCCGTAGAGGTTGGCGGGAAAAAATTTAACGATCGTCAGGCCGCGCGACAGGGCGCGCATGATTTCGGTCGGCGTGACACAGCCGGGAATGACCGGTATGCCCTCCGAGACGCAGTAAGCGACGACGTGATCGTCGTAGCCCGGCGACACGATAAAGCGCGCGCCCGCTTCCTTGGCGCGGACCGCCTGCTCGACGGTTAAGACGGTCCCCGCGCCGACCAGCATTTCCGGAACCGATTCGGCGACGGCGCGGATCGCGTCCGCTGCACAAGCCGTCCGGAAAGTGATTTCCATCGTCCGGATCCCTCCCAGAAGAAGCGCTTTGGCAGTCGGCACCGCCCGTGAAGCATTCTCTATAACAACGACAGGAATGATTCCGGTACCTTCGAGCAATTCGGAAATATTCATAATTGTCTCCTTCGGGAGGATTGAATCGATATCGGAAGGACCGGAAAATTGTCGATAATCCGTGGGGATTTCACCGGGGAAAAACCGGTCACACCGTTGATACCCACTAGCATTCTAGCACAGGAGTGCCTTGTCTTACAGTACGGCATGCGATACTATTTGAATAGAATTCGCTTTACCACCGAAGCGATCCGGAAAGCTGGAGATTCACTATGAGTGCGGTACACGCCTGTTCCGACCCCCCATTTCTCCTGAAGACCAAAACAGCGAAAGCGCTGTATGATCAATTTGCATCAAAACAACCGATCATCGACTATCACTGCCACATCGATGCGAAGGAGATCGCGCAGGACATACGCTACGAAAACATCACACAGATATGGCTTCGACACGACCATTACAAGTGGCGACTGATGCGCGCGGCGGGCGTGGAGGAGCGGCTGATCACCGGTGACGCGACGGATCGGGAAAAGTTTGACGCCTGGGCGAAAACCGTCGGACGTGCGGTCGGTAATCCGCTTTTTCAATGGAGCCGTATGGAGCTCAAACGATACTTCGGATACGACGGGGTCTTGTCGGAAAAAACCGCCGACCAGGTTTGGGAACTCACCGAAGTTGCGCTCCGAAGGAAAGCAATGAGTGCCGTGGGGATTATTAAACAATCCAATGTGGAGCTCCTGTGCACGACCGATGATCCGATCGATACGCTGGTGTGGCACGGACAAATTGACGAAAATCCGGAAATCCCGTTTCGTGTCCTTCCCGCATTTCGTCCCGATCGCGCCCTGAACATCGAAAAACCGGAATTTTTCGAATTCGTTGAACAGATGGAGGATGCATGCGGCCATTCGATCCATTCGATCGAAGATTATTTTCGCGCGCTTCGGGTGCGCATGGAGTATTTCGCGGAAATGGGCTGTCGCATCTCCGATCACGGTATGGAGCGATTTGATTTTGAGCCGGCACCGCGCGACACGATCAACCGCATTTTTCGTAAACGCTTGGCGGTCATGGCCGGAACGCTTCCCGAGGAGGAAATTCAACAATTTAAAACAGCGATGATGCTGTTTTTCGCGGAAACGGCTTCCGAACTCAAGTGGACGATGCAGATTCACATGGGCGCAAGAAGAGACAATAACACCGCGATGACTCAGGTGCTCGGGCCCAACAGCGGATTTGACTGTATTTCCGGAGGAGATATCATCCCCTCGCTTTCCCGGTTTTTGGATGAACTGAACAGCGGCGGGAAACTGCCGCGCATGATCCTTTACAGTCTGAATTCCAACGATGACGCGCTTCTGGACTCACTGGCCGCGTGTTTTGGAAAAGATACGGAGTCGGCGTGGATTACACACGGTGCGGCGTGGTGGTTCAACGATCACGAAAAGGGTATTCGCGAGCATCTCGCTTCCTTGATGAGTTCCGGTTATTTCCCGGCGTTTGTCGGGATGCTGACGGACTCGAGAAGCGTATTATCCTACGTCCGTCACGATTATTTTCGGAGAATTGTATGCGATGTTCTCGGACAGACGGTCGAGGACGGTTTGTTTCCGGCGGATTCGATATTGCTCGGCGAAATCGTAAAGGATGTATGTTACCGGAACACGAAGCGGATGTTTGACGCATGACCGATATTCCCGAAGAAAAGGACGAAACACGAAATATGCGTGACGGGACCCGACGACACACCGTCTCCTTTAACCGGGGATGGTTATTCTGCATGAGGAATCCGGATGACCTTGAACCCGAAGAACCGCGCCCAGAGGCTTCGCCCCTTCCCTTTGCGTCCGAAAAGTGGCAGTCGGTCACGATTCCCCATGACTTTTTGATCGGCGATGTCCGAAACCTTTTTCGCTCGGCGATCGGCTGGTACACGAAATGCTTTTCGCACCGGATCATTCCGGGAAAAAGAGAATGGCTTAGCTTTGACGGCGTCTATATGGACAGCCGGGTCTATATCAACGGTCGCCCGGTATGGGAATGGAAAAACGGATACACCGGATTTATCGTCGACATCACGGATGATCTTCGGGACGGTGAAAACACGGTTTGGGTGTCCTGTACCCATATTTCTCCGAATTCCCGATGGTATTCCGGGGCGGGCATTTATCGGAATGTTCGACGCATTTCGGTTGATTCGCACCATATTCTTCCGAACGGAATTTACATCCATTGCACGGGGACCGGAAAAGAGGCGCGGGTTGAAATTGAAACGGCGGTTTCCTCGCCGGGCGTCGAAATCATGCATCGGATTATCGACTCCGCCGGATCGGACGTTGCTTCCGGCCGGGGCGGCTCGGACCAAACCCTGATGGTCCCGAATCCGAAGTTCTGGTCGCCGGAGGATCCGGTATTGTATACGCTGATGACCGAGCTTCGGGCGGACGGGCGGGTGACGGATCGGGTGGATACCCGCTTCGGCTTCCGTGAAACGCGTTTTGATCCGGACGAGGGATTTTTCCTGAACGGGAAACATCGAAAAATCAATGGCGTCTGTCTGCACCACGATCAGGGCGCCCTCGGCGCGGCGTTTCACGTCGCGGCCGCCCGGCGTCAGCTTGAAATCATGAAAGCGATGGGCGCCGACGCCGTCCGGTGTGCGCACAACCCAATGGCCCCCGAGTTTTACGATCTGTGCGATGAGCTCGGACTGCTGGTCATGTCGGAGCTGACCGATGTCTGGAAAAAACCGAAGACACGTTACGATTACGCTCGATTTTTTAACGAATGGATCGAAAAGGATGTAAAGAGCTGGATCACCTCTGAGCGCAATCACCCGTCGATCATCCTGTGGTCGGTCGGCAACGAGATTTACGACACACACGAAAGTCCGGAGGGATTAAAGACGCTTCGGAAGCTGGAGGCGCTCGTACGGCAAAACGATCCGAAAGGAAACGCGCGTGTCACGTTGTGTTCCAACTATATGCCGTGGAAAAATACGCAACGGTGTGCTGATTATATCAAGCGTATCGGATACAACTATTCGGAAAATTATTACGAATCGCACCACCTTGCGCACCCGGACTGGATTATTTTCGGGAGCGAGACCGGATCGCTCGCGCAAAGCCGTGGGGTGTATCATTTTCCGCTTCGGGCTTCGGTTCTTTCGGACGACGATATGCAGTGCTCGTCACTCGGCAACAGTCGGACCAGCTGGGGCGCGAAATCCGCCGATGCCTGCATCATTGCGGAACGGGACGCCTCCTTTTCGCTGGGGCAATTTATTTGGTCGGGGTTTGATTATTTGGGAGAACCGACGCCGTATCACAGTAAAAACTCGTTTCTCGGACTGGTCGATACGGCCGGTCTTCCGAAGGATATCTATTATGCCTTTCAAGCGGCTTGGACCAATGCGCGAAAAACGCCGGTGCTCCATCTGCTCCCGCATTGGGACCATAACGAGGGGCAAATGATCGACGTGCGCGCATACACCAATTTATCGGCTGTCGAGCTTTTTGTAAACGGGGAGAGTCAGGGGGTAAGACAGATCGACCCTTTGCACGGAGAAAAGATCACCGTCGATTGGCGGGTCCCGTACGTCCCCGGTCATATCGAGGCGGTCGCGTACGACGAGAACGGTAATGTCGTCGTAAAAGCCCGGAGGGAGTCCTTCGGAGACGCGGCGGAAATCGTAATTGATGCGGAACAAACGGAGCTTCGGGCGGACGGAACGGATCTGCTTTTCGTCGTAATATCGGTCCGGGATGATCGGGGCATACCGGTCGAAAACGCAAACAACCGAATAAAGGTCACGGTGGAAGGTGCTGCGCGGTTGGTCGGGCTGGATAACGGAAACAGCGCGGATTTTGACAGCTTTCAGGGCGATGAGAAGCGTCTTTTTTCCGGGAAACTGGTTGCGATTCTCAAGGCGGGGGCCGAGCCGGGACCGATTGTGATTCGGGTCTCTTCGCCCGGTCTTCCCGAGGCGAAACGGTCACTTCATGCAAAAAATAGCGAGGCACAGGCCTGCGCGAGCGAAGGAGAGGAAACCTCGGAGAAAAAAGAGATCTTCCCGGATTTTTCGGAAGCGGAAAGAACCCGTTCCGAGACGTCGGGCAAGCGTTCGGAGGTTGAAATTCCCGTCCGGAAAATCGAGCTTTGCGCGACACGTCTGCGGCTCTCTTCGGAAAATCCGACGGCCGATGTCCGATACGTGCTTCGGCCGGCCGAAAACACCTTTCCGGAGGTTATTTGGCGCGTGACGGATGAGCTCGGGATCGATTCGCCGATTGCCGAATGTGCCCCGATTCCGGGCGGCGTTCGCGTTCACGCACTCGGAGACGGGACCTTTGCGCTTCGCTGTGCAACCCGAAACGGCGGCGTGGATATCGAGAGATATTCGGTACTCTTTTTTGAATCCACGGGACTCGGAGAACCGATGCTCAACCCGTACGGGTACATTTCCGGAGGCTTGTATACGCTTTCCGGGGGCGAGATCGGGAACGGGAATGAGCGGGGATTTTCGAGTGCGCGGGACGGGATCAGCTATGCGGGCTTTGAGCGGATTGATTTCGGCGGATTCGGATCGGATGAAATGACGATCGACGTGTTTTGTCTCGACAGCGATCCCCTGCCGATTGAGCTGTGGGAGGGTGAACCGGAGCGGCGGGGAAGCCGGCTTATCGGGGAGCTTATGTACCACAAGCCATCGATCTGGAACACATACCGGGCGCAGACCTTTCCCTTACCGGAGCGAATTCGCGGAATCAAAACCCTTTGCCTGCGGTTTCCGCGGAAAGCGCATGTTCGCGGGTTCTCGTTCACCCGAAAAAACGGAGCATTCGAAAGAAGATATGCCGCCGAATGCGACGCGATTACCGGCGATTCCTTCGAGCGCGGAGCGAAGGAAATTACATCCATCGGAAACAACGTGACCCTTATATTTTCGGAGATGGACTTCGGATCGGCCGGAGCCCGGGGCATTCATATCACGGGAAGATCCGAACATAAAACAAACAGTGTGCAGATTCGGTTCCGATCCGAACAAAACGACAGCGAGCCGGTTCGGATTGTGGATTTTAATAGAGTCGACGAGCCGGGATATGCCGTACAAAAATTCGAGTTTGAACCCGTATTCGGAAAAAACGAGGTCTCCTTCATCTTCCTGCCGGGCAGCGCGTTTGACTTCGAGTCCTTTCGGTTTATCCGAGGCGATTTATGACTTCAGGTATTTTTCGAGCACGGCGCGAACCGCACCCGGTCCGTGAAGCATCTCGGAAAACATGTTTTCAATCTTTTCCCCGAGCCCGCACTCGTACAGATCAATGATGAAAAGCGATGGGTCCGAAAGAATCGGACGAAGTCGGTTCCCGACGCTTTCGGGCCGCGGAAACTCAATGTCGCGCAAAAGCTCGGTCAACCGGGGCAGACGCGGGTCGGCACTTCGTTCCATCGGCAGTCCCGAGTCATCAATGCCCAAGAGATAACGAATCCAGGCGGCGATGGTAAGTGGGATGAAGATCAGATCCGAAGCGTTTCGCGTATCGGATCGTACATAAGCAAGAATGGTTTCTCCAAAACGAATCGGGATTTTTTGACTGGTATCCGTTGCGATTCGCTGCGGCGCATCGGGAATATGCGGATTGGGAAGGCGCTCCTCGATGACTTCCCGCAGGAATTCCTCCGGTCGGAGAATCCCCGGATCGGAGACGACCGGAAGCCCCTCCGAGTAACCGATCCGTCTTACCAGCCCGGCCAGAAGGGGGTCCTTCATTTCGTCGGAGATTCTTGTGAAACCGAGAAGACATCCGAACACCGCAAGTGCGGTGTGCAGAGGATTTAAGCACGAACAAACCTTCATTCGCTCCGCGCGCTCGACCGTCTCGCGATCACCGAAATACACACCGACCGCATGAAGCGGGGGCCGACCGTTCGGAAACGAATCCTCCAAAACCAAGTATCCGGGGATCTCCGCATTCACGAACGGCGCGATGTAGGTGCCCCTTCCGGTAATGACCGGAGCCATTCCGTCGATCCCGAAATCGGTCAGCAAAGAGAATACCTCGTCGGACGGACGGGGCGTGATTTTATCAATCATGCTCCACGGAAACGAGACACGGGATTCGTCCGTCAGGTAATCGAGAAAGCCCGGATCGGTTAACCCCGACTCGACCCACGATCGGGCAATCGCGGTCACGGAATCACGCAAAATCAGACCGTTATGACGCATGTTGTCCATACTCACGACGGCGATCGGACGACCGCCTTTTTCATATCGCTCGAAAAGCAACGTACAGAGAATTCCGATCAAGTGCTGAACCGAACCCGGTCCCGCCGCCATGTCACGGGCGACGTCGGGAAGCGGGGAACCGTCTCCGGCCCAAAGGGTGTACCCCTTTTCGGTCACGGTTAGGCTGATGATCGAAAGGGAAGGTCGGGCGGCGATTTCGCGAAGGCGCATAAGCCCCCCGGGACGTTCCGCATCGACGGGGACGGACTCGGTCACGCTTCCCGGAATACGGAATCGAACGTCGCCGTCGGGCGAAAGGTCCGCCGAAATAAAAAGATTGTCGAAGGGGGTATATACGGCGTCGATAATTTCCGGATCATAGGTTTCCGCGACGATAATGCCCCGGTCTGCGAGACCTTTTTCGAGCAAATCGTCCTGAATGCGGGCGATGAACGCACGAAAAATGTTGCCTGCCCCGAAATGCAGCCAGAGCGGATCGGCTCCGGTTCGCCGGATCAGTGCATCACGGTCATAGCTCGGAACGATAAATCCTTTGGCTTCCCAAGGATCCCGGTTCTGAAAAAGGTCGGAATCGAAAGAATGCATGATGACCTCCGCGATTGGATTACTATGATTATCGCCCGATGTGTCGGATAGAGCAATAGGACCGACTACCCGGGGGAACGGTTGGGTAGTCGGCCTTATTGCCAGAGGGTGAAGGGGGGGTCCGAGAAGTGTGATCTAGGAGGAAAAGTTCTAGCTCATCTTCTTGACGGCTTCCCAAAGTCCCTGTAGATAATTCGAGCCGAGTGCCCGATCGTAAAGGCCGTAGCCCGGCCGGCCGGTCTCGTCCCAAATCATCCGACCGTGATCGGGTCGGATATATCCGTCAAAGCCTGAATCAATCAGGGCCTTGACGATTTCAAACATGTCCAGATCACCGCAACCCGAAAGGTGTGCCGTCTCGTGGAAGTCGGTGGGACTTGTATGTTTGACATTACGAAGATGCGCGAAAGGAATTCTTCCTGCCGAGGCAAACTCCCGAATCATATTCGGAAGATCATTGGCAGAATCTGCTCCGAGACTTCCCGTGCAAAATGCGATGCCGTTATGCTTGCTCGGATGAAGAGACAGAAACCTTCGAATCGACGAAGCATTGTTAATAATTTTCGGAAGACCGAAAATCGGCCAGGGAGGGTCATCCGAGTGAACGGCGAAATCGATCTCGTATTCATCCGCAAAAGGCATGACCGAACGGATGAAATAGGCGATATTTTCGAAGTACTCGTCCACCGAAACGTTCCGGTAGAACTCGATATCCTCGGCCATCGCCGAAAATCGCTCCGGCTCCCATCCGGGAAGGGAAAATTGGTTGGAACCGTTGATCATCGAATGGGCCATCGTGTGCGGATCCAGCATCAGTATCTTATCGTGACGGTAAGACATCGCGGTGCTTCCGTCCGGAAGCGGTTCTGCCAAATCACTTCTGATCCAATCCATCACAGGCATGAAGTTATAACAAATACACCGGATGCCGACCTCGTGAAGATTTTTCATCGTGGTGATGTAATTGGAAAT
This sequence comes from Clostridiaceae bacterium, assembly GCA_012729635.1. Taxonomy (GTDB): domain Bacteria; phylum Bacillota; class Clostridia; order Saccharofermentanales; family Saccharofermentanaceae; genus JAAYCT01. Next base: position 27,223 of record JAAYCT010000002.1, read on the forward strand.
ATAAAGATCACGGGACGGAAGACCCTTCTTAATGTCCTCGTGGATATTTACACTCTCGATGACCTCCATTTCCAGTCCGGCCGAAGTAATCTGGTCACGAACGGCCAGAATCTGACCGGTCGGCCAAACGTCTCCGACGGGGATGTGAGGAAGGGCGGTTGCGACGCCGGTCACCCCGGGAATCTGCTTGATATGATGAAGCTGAACACTGTCATCACCATTGGGGAACCAGCGGAATATCATTTTCATGTTTATCGGCCTCGCGTGGCATTCTATACTTGATAAAACTAGTATACTAGACAACTAGAATAGCGTCAATAAGAGAAAGAGGAAATTTGGACAGGATAACCAAACTTCTATTTCGTTGGAGGAGGGGTACGACCGGACTGCAGTTTGTTGAGAATATAGGGGATAAATGCGGTAAATCCGATCATATACGTCGCCTGCCAGAGAGATTGAATCAGAATCATGCTTTCTTCGAATTGATCTTCTTTCATCGGAAAATAATTCGCGGCAAAACGGAAGAGTGCAAAGAACAGGATCCCGATAAGGATGAGACGAGTACTTTTTTTTATTATATCGGGGGGGATGGTTTGTGCCGAATTGTCTTTGTCTAATTTTTTCAACGCCATCCTCAGACCGATAAAGATGAAGACAACGGAGGAGATCGCGGCGATGATTTGAACGACGGACAGAATAATTTCCGGAGTCATTTGGGTTCCTCGCTTTCGGAAAGATTGGAATCGATTTGGCGCTTGCTTGAATTTTCCAATCCCAAATCATATTCTTCACATTCTTCCTCGGTTTGATCGGAGTTATCGCTCATTTCATTATAGCCCTCCTCTTTGTCGGGTTGTAAGGAAATGTTAAAATCCCGTTCAATCCATTTCGAGCACAGATAGGCACCGGTAACGGGAACAAGAAGCACGGAAGGGGGAAAAACAATCATTACGCCTGCGCAAACCGCGGCAATCAGGAGAAGACCGAGCGTATGAACCGGATGCATGATTGAAAAAACCGCACTGTGCTTCATTGTTGTAAGAATTGTGTTTGTGAATCGTGATAAATATGCGAAAACGTAGGGCAAAGAAAATATAATCGGAAGAAGCAAAACGTATGCAACCTGCTCGTAAAATGCAGGAAGCGTAAATTCGCCGAGACCGTTTCTGGCGATATAGATATCGAAAGCGATGATTCCGCCGTATATGAGGTATATCAGGGTCAGAATCGTACCTTGTCGGAGATTCATCCGCAGAGATCGCAAGAAGTCTTTTCCGGGGGTTCGTGATTCATGACAGAAACGCCGTGTCGTTGCGTGATATAGCGCGGCGGTCGAGGCTCCGATCGTAACAATCGGCAGGGAAAAAAGAACCCAGAGCAGGCTTAGGATGATCAGGTCGCCGAGCTTGTCTCCCAGTGAATAGAATTTACTTTGTGTGAGTCTGTCGTAAAGGGACATAGTGCCTCATTCCGGTGCATGTGTCTGAAGTTTTCATGTTCCGGCTTAGTATAGACGCTTGAAAAAAGCAAGTCAACATCGTAAGAACCGACGATTTCCGTTCGAAAGAATATGCTATAATGACGCCGAAACCGGTCAGACAAAATACATAATAACCGCCGAAAGGTTTGTGCTTGAAAATGAATGTATATACAAGACTTTCCGGAATATTTGGAAACGGAATGATTTTGCAGCGAAATGCAATGAACATCATTACCGGTACGGACCCGCTTGCGGAAAAAGTAACGGCGGAAATGGATGGAGTTGTTTTTGAGGCTGAAGTTGCGGACGGAAGCTTTTCGCTCGAAATACCGGCGCATCGGGCCGACATGGGTGTAACAATCAAAATATCGGGATCGGAACAAATCGTATTGGAAGATATTTGTTTCGGCGATGTTTTTATGCTCAGCGGTCAGTCCAATATGGAACTGCCTCTTTCCAGGGTGAAGGATGTATCCGCAGAGGAGATCGATGAAGCATTCTTTCCCTATATACGCCAGTATCGATTAACCGCCTCCTATATATTCGACGAAGACATCGAAGTTGCTTTGCCATCCGCGCCCTGGACCAAGGCGGTTCGCGGTGAAATCGAAGAAATGAGTGCCGCCGGATTCTTTTTTGCGAAATCTATTTATGAGAAGTATAAGGTGCCGATCGGATTAATCTTGAACGCACAAGGCGGATCATCCGTTGAGGCATGGATGCCGATGGGTGTACTTGATCGGTTCGGCGACTATCACGACCGGATCGAGCCTTTTTTAGAGGATGGTGCACTGGATGAATTTCTGAAAAATCGAGAGAAACGAATAGGGGAATGGTACGAAACGATCCGGGCAGAAGACAGTCTTCGCTTTTCGAAGGAAATGCCGGAGTACGTCGAGCCGATTCTTTTGCCTGCTCTGTTTCCCGTCTCCGCAGACGATCGGTTTTCGGGCAGCGTATGGTTTTATAGGGACTTTATCCTCGAAAAAGATCCATCCGGACCGGGCTTCCTTTATCTCGGAGAATTGATTGATTCGGATGAGACGTATATCAACGGTGTATGGGTTGGACAGACAGAGTACCGGTATCCGCCGAGAAAGTATTCTTTTGATGCGTCCGTATTGAAAAAAGGAAGGAACCGATTGGCGGTTCGTTTGGTTATTCAATACGGAAGAGGCGGGTTTATTCCCGAGCATCCGTATTTTCTGGAAACGAGCGACGAGCATGTGGAGCTTTCGGGACGGTGGGCCTTTGCTGTTGAAAAAATTGCTCAAAGAGACGCAGTGGAAGGGTTTTTGGCACAAAAATTACCCTCGGGCCTTTTCCGCGCGGCAATCCTCCCCCTCCGCGGACTTTCGATGAAGGGTGTTCTGTGGTATCAGGGAGAGTCGAATTCCGGAGAGCCGGAGCGATACGATGAAAAATTCGACTCGATGATGACCGCATGGCGCACCGCTCTCGAACAGGAGCTGCCTGTGATATGTGTTGAATTGGCCGATTATATCGACCCGATCAACGGGACCGAACCCGGTTGGGCAGAAATTCAGCGAATGCAACGTCATGCTCCCCAACGTACGGAACGCTGCGCCGTAGTATCTGCGAAGGATCTCGGAGCTCCGTTCGAGTTGCATCCGCAACGAAAGAGAGAATTGGGTCAAAGACTTGCGGAAAAAGCGATGGAAATGATCTTCGATCGATAACGGACTCCGGATCGGGTTGCCCGTTGAATAACCGGCAAACGAAACTCGATATGGGCGCGATTTAGAAACTTCATTAATCGTTTCGCTTTCTTATCAAACTTTATGTACTTCTTCACCCGGAAAAAAAAGAACGTTTTTTGTGCATAATGACGACGCAGAACGGTGAAAACCCTCTGCGCGCCATTGACAGCGCACGAAAGAGATGATAATCTGTGCATATCAGTCAACTAGCATACAAGTATGCGATCGAGTCATGGAAGTATGCGGGATGACACCCATTACCGGATTGCAAGCGAGAAAGAAATGAGCAAAAAAGAGCAGAAACCAGCCGAAACCATCATTGAGATTCAAGATATGCTTCCGGGCGGACAGGATGCTCGCAAACGACGCAGGCGGTCGATGCATTTTCGCAGAAACTGGGAGTTTTATGTGATGATGTTGGTTCCGCTCGTATTTTTCGTGGTTATTCGGTATGTTCCGATGGCCGGAAACATCATCGCGTTTCGCAGATACTATCCCGGTGCGAGCATTTTCGGCTCGGAGAACAGCGGATTGAAATACTTCAAAATGTTTATCGGACAACCCACATTTTGGCGCGCGTTCTTCAATACGCTGACACTGAATATTTCTTATCTCGTTGTTCGTTTCCCGCTTACATTGATTTTTGCCTTACTGCTGAACGAAATTCGAACCTTGCGTTGGAAAAAATTCGTACAAACCGTTTCCTATTTGCCGCACTTCATATCGACCGTTATCGTGGCGGGTATGATTATTCAATTTGTCTCTTTGGGGGGACCGGTCAACCAGATTCTTCAATATTTCGGCAAGGATACCGTGCACTTTATTATCGAACCGTCGTGGTTTGTGACGATTTTTGTTACTTCCGGTCTCTGGCAAAGCTTGGGGTGGGGTACGATTTTGTATCTTGCTTCCATGGCGCACATCAATCCGAATCTGTATGAGGCAGCGGAGGTGGACGGAGCGACTCATTTACAGCGGGTGCTTCACGTGACCATCCCCTGTATTTTGCCGACGATCGCAACCCTTTTTATATTGGATATCGGCGGACTGGTCGGATCCGGAATGGCTTTTGAAAAAGTATTCCTTATCCAAAATCCCATGACGGAAGAGGTCTCTGAAATTTTGTCGACCTATGTCTACAAAATGGGTATCAAACAGAATCTGTACAGTTACGCTACGGCAATCGGTCTTTTTGAGGGGGTCATCAACCTGATCCTTCTGACGATAGCGAATAAAACAGTGAAATGGTTAACGGGTACGTCGTTATGGTGAAGAACGAGAAACAAGAAAAACCGGTCATAAACGAGGATGATATGATCGAAAATGAGCGCAAAAGAAAGGCCGTGGAAAGTAAGGATGCGGCACTTCACTATCGCGATAGTTTTACGAGCAAAGCGATCATCAAAGGAAATGAAAACATAAAAATTAAAACTGCGGACGAGTTGGTGATTCGCAAATGGAATAAGAGGGAGTCTCTCGGTTACCGGGTATTTCGTGTCTTCAACCTCTTCTTTATGATTCTTATTTCGGCTGCCACTTTGTACCCCTTTTTGTATTTGGTCGCTCAGTCGTTTTCTTCGGAAGCCGCGATTGTCAGCGGAAGCGTTACGATTTTTCCGATCGGATTCAACATTACGACCTATATTTCCGTTTTGAGCAAAGGAGAGTTTTTGCTCTATTACCGAAATACGATTTTCTATACCTTGGTCGGTACGACCAGCTCACTGTTTCTCAGTGCCCTTCTTGCGTACCCTCTTTCGAAATCGCATCTTAAGGCGAATAAATTCATCGCTCCGTTTGTTATTTTTACCATGTATTTCGGAGGCGGCATGATTCCGACCTTTGTCTTGATCGCCCGTGGGTTAAATCTATGGCATAAATGGCCGGCATTTATTATTCCGGCATTGATTTCCACCTATTATGTTTTGCTGATGCGCGCTTTTTTCATAGGTTCTCCGCATGAGCTGGAAGAGGCGGGAGAACTCGACGGATTGTCTCAGTTCGGAGTATTTTTTCGAATCGTGCTTCCGCTTTCAAAGCCGATTATGGCAACAATGACCTTATTCTATGCCGTATCTTACTGGAATAACTGGTGGAATGCGTTTTTGTATTTGGAAAAGAAGGATTGGCCGGTTGCCTATTATTTGAGAACCATTATTTCGTATGCGGCGACTTCGAACGATCCCGGGGATGTCAGTGCCGAAAAGATGCAGGTTGCGGCGAACATCAAATCGACCGCGATGGTATTGATGGCGCTACCCATAATCTGTGCGTATCCGTTGGTTCAACGGTATTACGTTCAGGGTATGATGCTCGGCGGAGTGAAAGAATAACCGGAAATTACACGGACAATACGACGGAATCAGATTGGCTCGAAAACGAGCGAAAAGGAATGCTCACGGTTCGATATCATCCAATACTCGGACCGGTGCAGATAAAGAGAAGAAAGAGCAAAACAGGAGGTATGATTATGTTTAAGAAGCTACTATGTGTACTCCTTGCGGTTATGATGCTTTTAAGCCTGACGGCTTGTAAAACAGATCCGCAGGAAAGTGAGACACAAGCGACGACCACCGGTTCAGCCGGTGAAACCACGGCAGCGCCGACCGAGGCGAATCTTCCGTATGAGTTTGGTCTGGGGACAACATTCAGAGCGAATGATCCCGTAACGTATTCCATGTTTCTGCAGGATGCCAGCTGGTATGCCATGGTGGACACATGGGAGACCGAGGGCGTTTTCAAGAAGATTTTCGACTTGACGAATGTCAAACTCGACGTCACCAAGTATGACTGGGGCGATTATTCGGAAGGCATCAAGTTGGCGATTGCCGCCGGTCAGGGCACGTACATTATTCCGAAGATTTACGACGAAAGTGCGTATGTCGGAGGCGGAGCCGTTCTTCCCGTGTCGGATTATGTGCAGTACATGCCGTATTACACGGACTTTGTTGAGAAGTATAACATGCAGGCAGACTTGGAGACCATCACTCAGGCTGACGGCAAGTATTACCGTTTGCCCGGTATGCTCGAGGCGCCGATGCAGGATTACACCCTGATGGTTCGCAGTGATATTTTCAAGGCTGCGGGATATGACATCAAGGAACTCGAAAAAGATTGGACCTGGGAATCATTGTGCGACGTTCTTAAGGGTGTCAAGGCGTATATGGTTCAAGAGGGTATGATCAAAGAAACCGATTATGTCTGGTCTGACCTCTGGGCAGGACAGGAATCCGGACAAGGAACCGGCGGAAACCTTCTGAAGTTGATCGGTGCATCATACGGCGTTCCTGCCGGGTGGGCTTCCGGAAACGGTATGGAATTTGATGAAGAAAAAGATGAATGGTATTTCGCTCCGATTTCTGATGACTACAGGGAATTTGTAACGGTAGTCAACCGTTTCATCAAAGAGGGTGTTCTGGATCCCGAAACCTTCACACAAATGGATGCGGACGCTACCGGGAAGTTCTATCGCGGCGAGACGGCCATCATCAGCGTGAACCGTTCTCAGATTTCGACGTGGAGACAGGGTCTGGATGAAATTCTCGGAGAAGGCAATCATGAGACCTATGTAACCGTTTATCCGAAGGGAAATAACCCCTATATTGCGGAAAGAAACCGTTTGGAGAACGGAGTCATGATTTCCACAAACGCCTTGAATGATTTGGGCGAAGACGGAGTCATCCAACTCTTCCGTTTTGTGGACTGGCTGTTCTACTCTCCCGAAGCCTATACCCTGATTAAATGGGGCGTCGAGGGAGAAACCTTCGAATATGTTGACGATCCGGTCACCGGCGGACAAGTGAAAAAATTGTTGCCCGGATTCAAGTGCGGCGGACTCGGAATCGGTGGAGCCGAGGAAGATGTTGACATTCGTCTCCAGTGGGGCTATGCGGGAGGAAACTTCTGGTATGGCGGAACCGTTGCCGAGATGGCGGACAATTTTACTCCCGAACTGATCGAATTCTATGACAGACTCTCACAATATCGTGAGCTGGCTCCCGCAAATCCTCCGGTCAAGGCCGATAGTGAGGAACAGGAGATGCTCGCCATGATTCAGGCGCCTCTGATGCAGGAGGTCGCGAAGTGGACACTCAACTTCGTGTTGGGTCAAACGGAAATCAATGACGAGAATTGGACTGAGTATGTAAATGCATGCAGGACCTTGAATTGCGAAAGCTATGTGTACATTACCAATGACATCTACAAAGGCTGATTTGTCGAGGATGCTCATGTTACAATGAGTGTATCGGAGCAATGAAAAATCGAGGGCGCTCAGCGATGGGCGCCCCGATAATTTTCCGGAAAAACGGAGGACAAACATGGATAGGCTTCGAGTGATAAAAAAGAATGAAAAAACGGTTATTTGCGTGGATCGAGCGGGTCGCGGGTTGACCCGCGTTGCCTCCGCGGTAGCGGCCGATTTTCGAAAAATTACCGGAGCACGTCCGTGCGATATACGGGTCGCGGGAACCGAAGATCCCGAAAACGGAGCCTGTGCGAACGCCGACACCATTATTGTTGCAGGCGTCCTCGGAAGCGGCGGATATGTGGACCGTGCGGCGGCCGAGCGACGGATCGAAGTCTCCGGAATCATCGGAAAGCGCGAATGTTACCGAATGTCGACCGTTGCGATCCCCGGGAAGGAGATCCTCGTAATTGCCGGAAGCGACCTTCTCGGGGCGGAATACGGCCTTTTGAAACTGTCGGAACTCTGCGGTGTTTCTCCTTGGCACTACTGGGCGGATGTGACGCCGATTCCGCGCGAGTCGGTCGAGATCGACCGATCGCTTCTGAATGTTAACTCTGATGAGCCGGAGATCCGCCTTCGCGGTTTTTTCATGAATGATGAGTGGCCTTCGCTCGGGAACTGGGTGCACAGTACTTTCGGCGGTTTTAATGAGCTTTTCTATGAGAGGGTCTTTGACCTGCTCCTTCGTTTGCGAGGGAATTTTCTTTGGCCGGCGATGTGGACCGGCGTATTCAGCGAGGACGGAAGAGCGTTTCCGACCGCTTCGGCGCAAATGGCATCGGAGCTCGGAATCACGATGGGAACCAGTCACCATGAGCCTCTTTTTCGGGCGGGCGAGGAATTTTCACATCTGATGACCGAATCAAATGACAAGGGATACGGAAAGGACTGGAGTTATTACAGAAATCCCCGGGGTATTTCCGAATTTTGGACCGACGGGGTCCGGAGAAATCGCGACTTTCGGTCGCTGGTTACGATCGGCATGCGCGGAGAACGGGACAGCAAGATTCTCGGCGAGGATGCCACACTTGCGGATAACATCGAGCTTTTGAAAAAAACGATTGCCGATCAGAAGAAGATTCTTTCCGACAACGGCATTCCGGATGCGCCCAAGGTTTTGGCGCTCTATAAAGAGGTCGAAGATTACTACTACGGAGACGAGACGACGGAAGGACTGGATCGCTGGCCGGAGCTGGAGGATACGATGCTTCTTTTGTCGGACGATAATTACGGGAATCTGCGAACGGTTCCGTCCCCCGAAAAGCGCGACCGCAAGGCCGGCTGGGGCATCTACTATCACTTCGATTATCACGGCGGGCCGATCTCCTACGAGTGGATCAACTCGACACCGGTTACCAAGGCCTGGGAGCAGTTGACGGCGGCGCATACCTACGGAATACGTGATTTATGGGTTGCGAATGTCGGCGATCTGCGGCCGTGCGAGCTGCCGCTGTCGTATTTTATGAGTTTGGCCTTCGACTTTTCATATTGGAAGGAAGCGAATCGAACCGCGGAATTTCTTGACAAGTGGGTGGAGGAACAATTCGGAGAATCGGTTGAGCCGAAAAGACGGGATGCGATCGCAAAAATTTTAAATGAATACACCCGGATGAACGGCGACCGGCGACCGGAAGCGATTCATAAGGACACCTTTTGTTTTTCGGGGAATAACGAAGCGCGCTCGGAGCTCGAGCGCGCGGATCAATTAATCGCGGCGGTCAAACGTGTTGCGCCCGCGATTTTGCCGGAACGCAAAGATGCGTTTTTCTCGCTGGTGGAATTTCCCGCGCTCGCCTCCGCGAATCTTCGCAAAATGATGATTTATACCGGGATGCATGAGCGGTTTTATCGGATGAAGGCCGCGTACGCCAACGTGCTTCGCAAAAAAATCCTTGTCTGCATCGATGAGGACCGCGAACTGATCCGAAGATACAATGAGGAAATGGCGGGCGGTAAATGGCGGCACATGATGTCCTCCAAGCACGTTTCATTCCGGAATTGGAACGACGAGGGATCCGAATATCCGAGCCCGGAGTCGTTGGAACTTCCGCCAAAGGCACAACCGATCATCTGTCTTTTCGAAAACAATTCATACATTTCCGAAGGTCGTCTTTCGCTTGCCGCGATTTCGAGCATTGAAAATCAGAAACGACGTATTCTTCTGTTATCCGCCGATTCGAAGCCGGTATGTGCGAGAATTCGCGCGTCGGAGGACTGGATCGTCCTTTCGGAGCGGAAAACAGATCCTTTGCTTACGGAGATTGAGGTCGGTGTTCTTTGGCGGGCGATTGCCGGTCGACAAAGCGGGATGGTTACGATTGATTTCGGGGACGGGATTGCCGAGGTTTCCGTAACGGCCGAAACATTCGATATTTCGGATGTCGCTTCCGGTGCGTTTCCGGAAACGACCGGCGTCGTCAGCATGCCGTCCGACGCGTATGCGCGCAAGTCGGAGCCGGAGGGAGCCGAATGGGTTCGGATCAATGATTACGGGAAGTCCGGGGTAGCCATGAAGGTTTTGCCGGGCGATGTCCGGTTTCCATCCGCGCCGGGTGCGCCCTTCCTTGAGTATGATGTCCATATTACGCACCCCGGTCATTACACGGTAAGTGCGTACATCGCACCGACCAACAATCCCGTAAAGGGAAAAGGCTTGTGTTTTGCGGTTTCGGTCGACGGGAAAGAACCGGTTCTTGTCGATACGCTGCCGAAAGGCTTTGCGGCGGGCGATCCCGGGGATCCGGACTGGTGCCGGTATGTACTTGATAACGGGCGTCGATGCCCGGCTGATTTTGATTTGGACCGCGGACCGCATACCGTTCGATGGATTCATTTGGATCCGGGCGTGGTTTTGCAGAAGCTGGAGATCGCGCAAAAGCCATCGGAATCATTTTACGGGTATCGGACTACGTATCGGAAACCGTAGTGACCGGATTGTTTGTCTCCAGGTATGCGTAATTTTGTCCGACGAAGCGATTCACGAGGTAGCGGGACAGATTCAACGGTGTGATCATCGTATATATTTCTTCACCGTTTCGGTGTTTTTCAGGAATCCGGATTGCGCTCATCGTACTGTTGCGAAGCTCAAGCAAATCGTATCCGCCTTTTCCAAAGGAGAAATCCAGTTCCCAATCATAGTGTGTATTCATTCCGTGATCGGCTTGAAGAATAATGACGGCATCCGGATCCTTTTCCAGAATCATATCAATCATGCGGATGAGCACCTTTGAAAAATACACATGTTGGTCGTGATAATTTTTGGCGTCCTCCAGCAAAAAGGACTCCTTTCGATTGCCGTTTGCGTCAAACAGATACGGGTCATGAAACATGACGGACATCAGCATATTGAAACTCGGCGCGTTCTCTTTTGAGTCATTCAGGATATAAGACAGGGCCTGGGCAAAATATGCGTGAGAAATCGAAGCGTTGCCGCCCATGAATAAGGCGTCGATTTCCTCGTTCGTCAATATCGGATCGACCGGCTCGGCGTACGACGGAAGCGCGGGAAAAAGCGCATCGGGTGAGCCCGGGTCCAACCCGAAAAGCATGGTTCCGGGACGGAAAAAGGAGAGCATAAACACCCCGGCCTCCGAGGCATGGATGCTTTTCATTGCTTTTTCTTTCGAAAGTTGAGGCAGCCGTGCGAGCGTATACGGGTATTGAAGAGCGATGCATCGGGTGAAGTGCCCGCATCCGATTGTATCCAAGGGGAAATAGAATGAATCGGTGGTCGGGAAAAAGTGCTGATCCATCAATGCGACGGTATTTGTGTCGTATCCCGCGGATGAGAAGGCATCGATCAATTCGTTATTCAGTCGGACATCGGTCAGTATCGCCTCGGCTTGGTTGTGGATCGTGAGGGTATCGAATGCCGGATCATCAATCATTTCTTTCAGACGGGTGTCATAGAAAAAAGGACACATCAGGGCCGGAACGGCGATGGTCGTTTTATGCCTGGCCTCAAAGGAAGCCGTCTCATTGATCAGAAAGCTTCTCTCCCGAAGCGCTTCGCAGAAATCGTCCTGCGGATCCCCGAAGTATTTTTCCACGGCACTTACGCTTAACATCCCGTCGCAGTGGATCCAATAAACGTTCGGCCGGTCGTCCGTACGATGTTCGACGATAAAATCCGTCTTGATCTCGGGCTTCGGGGAAAGGCTGCCGGTGACGGTTATATAGGTGCAAGATACGGCCGACATGAGGAAAAACACGGAGAAAAAGGAACAGAGGAGCAAAGAAAATTTTCCGTCGTTCGGTATGGATCGGAGAACATAAGCAAGAATCCCGGACATCAAGATCCAGAAACAAAAGAAAACGGCGACGTGAAAAAACAAATCCGCGATTTTTTCATGCGCCAGGGATTCAACAAAAATACCGAACCATATCATCAGACAAAATACGGTCACCGCAAGAGCGCGACGAAAGATCCGGACGCCCAAAAGCCAGAATGCCGCGGTCAGGACGACACATAATACGGAAGGGATCAGAACATATAGTACGGGGAAATATGTGGAATTCTGATTATAGTAAAAAAGAAGGATCGCCGGCGGAAACAGGGCGCCTGTCGCAAGAAGCCAAAGAACCCGCGGCTCCGATATGTTATCGCGAAACAGATTGCTTTTCGACGGATTTTTCACGGACTGCGGTCACTCCTTCGGGAACAATACGCCGATTCAAGCCCGACAAGGAATAAATCGGCTGCGGGCCTATTTTTCAAAAAGGTAGAGGGTTCTTTCCGACCCGAGGACCGCTCTTTGGGCCGTCGGTTTAAAATGTCGGGCAAACGATGCTTCGAAATGTTCCTTTGTATAATGATCGAAAATATCTTCGCGCGACGAGAGCAGACGCTGTGTCTGCATGTCGGATTTGGGAACAAACTCGATGATCAGCCGGTCGCTCATCCCGGACAACCACTCGGCTAATATATCGAGCGGTACGTTGTTGGAAATAGCCAGGTGATGAATGACCGCAAGCATCATGATACAATCCGGCCGCTCTCTTTCGGCCAGGGACATCCGTTCTTTTCCGGAAAATCCGATACTGCTGCTCGGATTGGTCAGATCCATGAGAAGCGGCAGGATGGGGATATTCTTGTTTCGGGTTTGAAGGTAGCAACGTTCCACGGCAACCGGATCCGCGTCAAACGCAATCGTTCTTACGCCGGAGCGGGCTGCCAAAAGGGAATAGGTGCCGTCGTTGCTTCCCATATCCCAAAGAGACGAGGGCTTTACAAGAGTAAGAAATTCCGAAACGATGGACTTCTTTGATTCCGCGGAGGCTTCCGAGTAGCTGGTTTGAGCGGAATAATCGCCCCACTCGGTTTTACGAATCGGGAAGCGAAGCTTTTCGATCGCCAGAATCATACTCTCGATCAGGGCCCGATGATTGTTTATGGACAAGGAAACGGTGGAATGGGGCGAATTCCCGTCCGTGCGCTTCGATGTGTCCGAATGTCGGGCGATGGCGGCGGCATGCCAACGGATGTGCTGTCTGGCGAAAAAGCCGCCTCTTCCCCGAAGGATTCGATCGGCCAGATCCAACGGAATCCCGTCGATGTAGCTACCGAGCAAACGACTCATCCGAACGTCTACCCGGCTCATCAGCAGAAGGGGGGCCAGGAAATGACGACAAAACTGACTGTAGGCAATCCAGGGGCTGTTGTCCCGGTACAGGTCAAAAGAAAGGGTGTCGATGAAGACGGGGTTCCCGCGCGAAAACTGAACATTAAACGCACTGGCGTCTTTTAAGACCATTCCGTGGTCCAGCGCGAGCCGATGGATTTTAAGGGTCAGGAGCGCGGCATCCCGGAGTGCGGAAAAAGACCACTCGTACGGATAGGAGATAAACGGGATCCGTTCCGGTCGGATAACAATAAGCCCGTTTTCGAAAGGGCAAATCTCCGACGTTTCTTCATGTCCGATCAGCCAGCTTTTATCAAGAAGTTTCCGATATAGGCCGGATTGTTTCAGATGACTGTATTGTGCCGCATAGGATCGATTGATTTGGCGGTAAAGCGTCCCGCCTTTTGAAAAAATACAGCCGGACGGATCGCGAAAAGAACCGCCGTTTCTTAGCTCAATTTCCTTCATCTTTCTTGTCCGTCGAATGAATATCCGCCTCGTTTTTGGATTTGAATATGCGTTTGAACCATGCCGAAATTCGGTTTCTGAACGAAATCATGAAAATGCCGACTGCAGCGATTCCCGCCACGAGCGCCTGAATAACCATACTTCCGAGTGCAGGATCGATATATAATAAATAACGCAAATCGATACGGTTCCTTTCGTTACGAATCGCGGGCGGGCAAAGGGGTTGGCACAATCTTCCCAATCAGTCTATCATATGTACGGGCGCATGAATAGAAACAACCCGCGGTCGCGCATTAAGATATAATGGGGATGAAAAGGAAGTCGATCCGTTGCCCCGGAGGCGTTGACATGATCATCCGACATATTGCGATGTATGTACTCGATTTAGAGGGAATAAGGGATTTTTATATCCGCTATTTCGGCGCAACCGCCAATTCGGGCTATCACAATCCCGCAACCGGACTTCGCACCTTTTTTCTATCTTTTAACGGCGGGACGCAGGTGGAAATCATGTCTCGTCCCGAGGTTAACCATGGATTCGAAGAGGCCTTTCGGACAGGCTATACGCATCTGGCGTTCGGCGTCGGAAGCCGCGACCGGGTCGACCGTCTGACCCGGTCGCTGGAAGACGACGGTTTTTCCGTGATCGGAGCGCCCAGAGTGACCGGTGACGGGTATTACGAGAGCGTTGTGCTCGACCCGGAGGGAAACCGGATCGAAATTACCGAGTGACCGGCGAGCGAATCCGCAAAAGAGTTCGGATGAAAGCATCCGCCTTCCGTTTTTTTGAAAAAAGCCCATAGTCGGGCTTTCGGAAAACGTTCTTCTGCGAATGGTTGAGGATGCCCGGGAGAAGGGCAGTCTGCGCGGCGACATCGCGGCGTGATATCATCGTTCCGACCAGCGATAAAATCGACCGGTAACGCAACGCTTACGGGCGACGTCTCGTCATATGAGTATAGAGGTTCGTTTTCCAATCATACAGAGACAGGAGATCAACGAATGAAAGTTCATCCTTTTGATTCTTATAACGGGGCCGAGTATCCTTCGATTAAAGACGTTTCCTCCGGCAAAAAGCCGGTCGGAAATCCCAAAGGCGCGGCGGCGTTGATTATGGCGTCACTGACCGTGCTTTCTCTCTCGTATTGTGATCCGGGTGCGAAAAAAGATAACGTGCAACTTGCGGGCGCACCGACGATTTCGGAAACGACGATAACGGATTTGTCGATCGAGTCGACCCGAACCGTGGGCATCGTACCGGAGGAGTGGACGGAAGGCACGACCGGGACATCGGAGGAGACCGAGGAAGTGATACTTGCGGGTGAGGTCGCGTATACCGAGACCGAAGCAATCTTCACGGAAGATATCGCGGAGCCCGGAGTGGTCATTCCCGAAAATTAATCTCCCGTAATACGAAAATCAATCATTTCCCCGATTCGGAAGGCGGAACGTTTGTATGAATCTGACCCTTCATATCACCGACCGATGCAATATGCGCTGTGCGTATTGCGTTCATGACTATTCACCGAGGCAAATGAGTCTTGAGACGGCCTTTGCCGCAGTCGATCTTTCCGTGCGCTCACAGGGGAATTCGTTGATTCCTTCCGGATGTATGCACACCGGGCTTTGCTTCTATGGCGGAGAGCCGCTTTTAAACCGTGATTTAATCGAAAAAACCGTGGCGTATTGTGAGACACTTCGTGCCGAAAGGGGCGAGGTTTTTCATTATCTTATCGTGACGAACGGAACCCTGATGGATGAGGCATTTCTAGCGTTCGCGGCGACGCATGACATCGGGATCGGACTTTCGCACGACGGGTTGATGCAGGAGGATTCCCGTCGGATGGAGGACGGAGCGTCCTCGTCCGGGCGTCTGGAAAAGACGATCGATTTACTTCTCCGATATTGCCCGCGTTCCACGGCGATGTGCACGATTCATCCGCCCCTGGCCGACCGGCTCGCGGAGTCGGTCCGATGGCTTTTCGGGAAGGGCTTCCGGAAAATACAGACGGTTCCCGCGGTCGGAATCAAAGCGGATTGGACACCGGAGGCGCTTGAGACACTCGAAAAGCAGTATCGGCTCCTTTCCGATTTCTACGTCGAAAAGACACGGGCGGGTGACGATTTCGAGCTGACGCTTTTTGAGAGCAAAATCCGCTCGCACATCATGGACGGACGGGGGATCAATCAGACTTGCCGATTCGGCAAACGCCAGCTCTCGGTCGCTCCGGATGGCGTGATTTATCCCTGCGTCCAGTTTCTGGATCTGCCGGAATACCGGATGGGCGATGTGTTCGACGGTCTGATTGCGAAAAATGTAGAGCATGTAGCCGAAAAGGGCAGCAAGGAGCCAATCGAGTGTCAGACCTGCGCGCTTCGGAAGCGGTGTAAGTACAATTGCTGCTGCATGAATCGGCTCACCACCGGGCATATCGATGAGATATCTCCGTTGACCTGTTCCTTTGAGCGACTGGCAATACGATACGCGGATCGTACCGCCAATATCCTGATGGCCGAAGAAAACGCGCGATTCATCCGAAAGCACTACGCGTCAGTTCTCGGAAAGGATCCGATGTTTTTTGAGTAAGGGAAAGAAGTCGAAGACCGGAGCGCGAGCCCGGCGGTTTATCTTTGCCGCACCGAAGCATTGTCGGACGCCGCCGACCGGACGGCTTTTTTTATGCGAAAAATCTGTCGAGTCGACGGCACAAATAATCCGTGCTTTTCTCTTCAATCCCTGTTGACATAAGGGACGAAGGGGCGTAATATGACTTCATCAGGAAACAATAAGAAATGATAAGGAATTATAAGGGACACAGAGGAGGATGCCATGAGCAATGAGAGCTATTATACCGTTGAGCAGATTTCCGGGATGCTGCAAATGCATCCGAAGACAATTCAGAGGCATATCCGCGAGGGTCGGCTCAGGGCACAGAAGGTCGGGAAAGCCTGGCGCGTGACCGGACATGACCTGAGCGTCTTCGCGGAAGGCGGGGAGAGAAATCCTCCCGCTTTGTACCCCGGGCTCCAGTCGATTGTCGGGAACATGAGTCGCGAAATCAAGGTATCGTCGGTCATTGATTTTCCGGCAGAGAACAGCGCAGAGGCGGTCCGGATCGTCAACTGGATCTCGGCGACGATCCACTCGTGCCCGCCGGAGTACGGCTATAAGTCGATGACTTCCCAATATATTGAGACGGACCGGATGGTTCGGATCATGTTGTGGGGGAGCCCGGCATTTACGGCGGCCATTCTGGACGTCCTGGGTGACATGGAGATGAGGGAAGAAAGATGAGTGCGAAAAAAAAGGAAAATAAAGATTCGATATTTACGTCCGAATTCGGAAGAGCGCGGATCATCGAACACTATGATCGGCTCCTTTCAAAGGTGGAGTTTGAATACAAGGAGTACTGTGTAGAGACTTCATTCGGGACGACCTATATTCTGGAGTCCGGTTCCGACGGCAATCCGCCGCTTTTGCTGTTGCACGGATCGACCAGTAACAGCGCCGCTTGGTTCTCGGATATTCCGGAGCTCGGGAAGCATTACCGCGTGTTTGCGGTGGATCTGATCGGAGATGCCGGTCACAGTGCAAAGACGCGCCCGGACGTCCGGTCCGACGGATACGCCCTTTGGCTTGCGGAGGTTTTTGAGCGGATCGGGATCCGTAAAGCGTCCATTATGGGCAATTCTCTGGGTGCGTGGATTGCGATCAAATTCGCCGTAACCTTTCCCGAAAAGGTGGACAAGCTGGTACTGCTGGCCGCTTCTGGGATTGCTTCTCTTCGGGTGTGCTGGATTTTTCGACTGATCCTTTTCTCTCTGCAAGGCGAAAAAGGCGCGGAGAAGATCACTCAGATGGTTTACGGAAACGATCCGATTCCGCAGGAGGTTAAGGATTATCTGTCACTGATTTCGGAAAATTACCGCCCCTATACCGGCGCGATTCCGGTCTTTCCGGACGCGGAGCTCCGTCGCCTGGAGATGCCGATTCTTTATATCGGGGGAGAAAATGACCGGTTGACGAACGCGCCCAAGTGCGAGATGCGCCTGCGCAAAGTTCTTCCGCATACCGATATCGTTATCCTTAAAAATCGGGGGCATGTCATATATAATGTACTGGACCGGGTAATGCCGTTTTTGTGCGGATAATCGTGATGCGGTCCGAAAGCGGTTTGAATGATATACGACGTGACCATTGTGGGTGCCGGCCCGGCCGGGGCCAATCTTGCCCGGCTGATCGGCGAGCGGTATACGGTTCTCTTGATTGATAAGCGAGAGCTCGGAATCGATAAGGGTTCCGGACCCGTCGGGAAATGCTGCGGCGGCCTTTTGGCGCCCGACGCGCAGGAGATGATCGCGCGGCTCGGCCTGGGCATCCCGAAGGAGGTATTGGTCGATCCTCAGCTTTTCGCGGTACGGACGATTGATTTGAATAATCATCTGGAGCGGCTTTATCAGCGGTTCTATTTTAATATGGATCGCGGCAAATTCGAACGGTGGCTGATTTCGACATTACCGGCAGCCGTTGACCGACAATTCGGATGCGTATTTCAGGACTATGTTCCGATCCCGGGAGGGTACGAGCTTCAATACACGCGCGGCGGGCAAAAGTGCTCGGCAAAGACGAAGATCCTCGTCGGAGCGGACGGTGCGTTTTCGAAGGTGCGCCGATCGCTTTTCGGCGAAAAGCACGCGCCCGAGAAATATATCGCAATCCAGGAGTGGTTTGCGTGCGAAGAGCCGATGCCTTATTTTACGGCGATTTTCGATCAGGAGATCACGGATTTCTATGCGTGGGTGATCCCCAAGGACGGGCAGATTCTTTTCGGGGCGGCGCTTCGGCCGGGACCGGATGCGGCGGAAAATTTTGAGCGGTTGAAGGATAAACTGACCCGGCTCGGGTTTTGCTTTGACAGAAAGACCCGGACGGAAGGCGCGTACATATATCGGCCGACCCGGGCATCGTATTTCCGTGCCGGAAAGGGAGATATTGCCCTGATCGGAGAAGCGGCCGGAGCGATCAGTCCGAGTTCGGCCGAGGGCATCAGCTATGCGCTTCGAACCTCGCTTTTTCTCGCGGAAAGCCTCGAAAAGGGCCTTCAGAGTTTTCTTCCCCGTTACTCCGCGAAGGCGAGAAAAATTCGATTCAACGTACTTCTAAAAAATATGAAATCGCCGGCGATGTATGTGCCGTTTCTGCGAAAGCTCGCGATGAAATCAAGGGTCAAAAGTATAAGGTAGCTTAAGAAATCGGACATTGTACACAACGGATGCTTGAATCCATTCACCGGGGGATCGTAGTCAGCGCGATGCGATGGACTACGATCCCGGTTGGAGTTTTGGCTCTTGTCGAGCCTCCCATTCCGTCCGGGACATTCGATACATCAGCCGGTCGAGGAAGATTTCCCGATCGTTCTTGATTACTTTCTTTTGGGGCTCCGAAAGAACCACTGCCATTCCCAGTTTTTCGAGAAGGCGGACGGACGCGATGTTCTGAGCGGTGCAAGTCGCCCAGACGGCGCTCCGATCAAGAGAATCAAACGCATAGCGAATCATCTCCGCGGCGGCTTCGCTCATCAGCCCCTGACGACGAAACGCCGGGTGAAGCATCCAGCCGAGTTCCGCCTCGTCGCCTTCACTGATGAGAGAGATCGTCCCGATCATTTTTGCGGTGTCCTTATGAATCACCGAGAATTCGAACCATGTCGGAGTCGTAGAACTCATTGAAGCAACGCACTCGTCGATATACTCCTTGATTTGCTCCGGCGTCTTCGGCCAATGCAGCATATACTGTCCGGTTTCTTCGTCCCTGCCGTACGCGCAGATATCAAGAAAATCGTCCGTTGTTACCGGGCGAAGGACAAGGCGGGGAGTAGTCAGAATGGGGATCATATTGAAATCTCCCTTGCTTCGTAATGCTTCGCGCGCGAAAAGCAGCAGCGTCCTTTATACTTTGCACGAAAGCCGGGTGAACCGCAAGATGCTCCTGAAAGTTATAGCACCGCGAAGTCATTGCGTGATACAATTCACAGCGTGAGTATCTTGTTGCACGGGTCAGCGTACGTAAATTAGATCCCCAAAATATCTTAACCGGTCGATCGCGATCATTGTCTAAGGAGTCGTTATTTTGAGAGCGGACAGCGAAAAAACCAAGCGCATCTATATTGATTCAATCACAAAATTCATCAAGGGTGCCGTGGTCGGTCTGATCATTATCCTGCCCGGCATGAGCGGCGGTACGATGATCCTTCTGTTGGGCCTTTATGAGGACCTGATGAGAGATATGGCAAAATTTAAGTTGACGCGGTGGGTGACGTTTGCTCTCGGTTTGGCTTTTGGTCTGATCCTCAGCGGCTGGATCTTTGCCTGGGTGTTTACGCAATACGCCTTCGTGATCCTCGGTGTCCTTCTCGGCTGTGTCCTGGCCTCGGTTCGGACAGTACTGGAAGAAAATCGAAAACCGTCCGTCGGCCGGATCATCGCCCTTGTCATCGGAATCGCGATCGGATTTGTTCTTTCTCTGAAAACCGGATCGGTCGTCGACAGTACGTCCGAGCCCGGCATCCCGATTCTTATGATCGGTGCCGCGCTGTCGAGCGCGCTGATGGTGCTCCCCGGCGTTCCCGGCGGATCGGTCCTCTACATGATGGGCATTTTCGACGACATTATGAACGCGCTGGCCAATCTCGACTGGAAGATCCTGATTTTTTACGGAATCGGTGCCGTACTGGGAATGATCGGACTTTCCAATCTGCTCAATCGAATGTATATGCGCCACAAGCCCATACTCAGCTGGCTTTTTGCGGGCTTGATCATCGGTTCGGCGCGAATGCTGATCCCTTCCGAGCCGGGAAGTTGGATCCTCTTTGTCGCCCTCGTTGCTGTCGGATTCGCGACCACATGGGGCTATGAAAGGTACAGCAAAGCCAAACTCGGGAAAAAAGCCGATGCCGAGGCGGGCGAGAGCATTCCGGAAGAAACGGAAACATAACGGCGGGTCAATCGATGATCGGAGCCGAGGCTGACGTTCAGGCTCCCCGAAATGTATCGTCCACCAGACGCTTGCCTCGGATGCCGCTTCTTTTCAAGTGACGCCGGACCGAACGAATCACCCGCGGAGCCCCCGAAATAAAGTAGTATGCGTGATTCCCGTATTGTTCGGCAAGAGCGGAGAGCCGGTCCTGTGTCGACTCCGGTGAGGTCGTTTTCCAAAGCGTCATTTGGGGATTCTCCCGAACGATCGCCTCGATCTCTTCTTCGAAAAGATAGCGTCCCTCGGAGGCGTAAACAATCTCCACGCCCCGCGCGATATCGCTCCGAAGACTCTGAAGAATCGCCCGGATCGGCGTGATGCCGACGCCGGAGGCAAAGAGCACGACGGGGGAGGTCGCGTCTTTGATCTTGAACCAGCCGAAGGGGCCGTTCACCGTGACCGGCGCGCCTTTTTCCATGTGAATCAGCCGCTCCTTATAAGGACTCGGCGTCTTGCCGGTGCGTGTGCCCAGGAGCATCACCCCCTCCTCGGGGATCGATGCGATCGAGAATGCCCGCCAATGACGGCCCTTCACTTCTTTTCGCGACAATCGAAAAGCGCCGTGATCCCCGGGGATCCAGGTGACGCCGGGCGCAGGAATCAGCCGGATGAGGTAATAGTCCTCAAAAGGGTTTTCGACGGAGTCGAAGAGGGCCGTCGATTTTTTGAAAACACCGGCCAGATCGGAGAGAATCATGCAATCGCCTCCTTTCGGAAAGGCCTTTGTGTCCGAGCCGGGTCAGGTTGACATGCTCAGATCGTGGTAAGCAAACAGCTCCTGAACAAAATCGCGACTGACGGAAAGATTTTTGATGATTCTCCGTCCGTTCTTGCCGTTTTTGCTGTTGACCGACATTTCGCTTACATTGACGTAGTTTTCCGAAAAATCCGCGGAGTGAAACAATTGAAGCTCGACATGATTGACGTTTTCGGTATATTGCTTTTTTTCCAGATGGCTAAGGAGGACTTTCGGATTCTTTTCGATTTCCGACACATTTTTCTTGACGTCGAAAACACGTAAATAGAAGATCGACTTGTGCTGACGGGCCCAGGTATTATCCTTTTCGATGAACGGATTCGTCGTTTTTGCGTAGATTATGATCATGTGGATCAGGGCGTAAATCATAAATTCAAACAGCCAGACGATGGTAAGAATGATACCGTGCACCGGGGTAGTGCTTGTACCGATTGACCAGGTACCGTATTCATTGAGCAGAGCAATTTTTTCAGTCAGGTAAATCGGGTTGCGCAACAGATCGGGAAGAATAAAGAAATACGAGTCCTTTATTTGGTAACTGATGAAAGCGGCCCATTTGACGTAGGTAAATGCCAAGATCCCGACAGATGAGACCGCCATGGCGAGCACACTGTTCCGAATCTTTAACAGGTGGCAGATCAGCGCGCCGATCGAGCCCGTCAGCGAGCCGAACAGAAGTGTGACCAAAAAAACAAGATACACGAGAGGAATAATCCGCACCAAATACAGATAAAGAAGACTGATCGCGCTTCCGGACAGGATCGTCACAAGAAGAAGCAAAAGAAGACGGAGCGGCCGGACTTGCTTGGATGTTTTATAATAATTTTCTTTTGGCATAACATACTCCTTTTATGAATAATCCAGAATATCTTAGCATATTTTTTGGCGAGGCGAAACGATTTGTGTCGAAAAGAGACGGGCGGATTGACAAGAGCCGATCTGCGCGCTAATATATGAGCAGATATTCATATGAAGGAGCGCTCATCTATGGCAAATCGAAAACATGACCACGAAAACAGCCTTTCGGCCGTCCGAGGCGAAATGCCCCCGGAGGAGGATTTGTGTAATCTCGGAGATCTGTTCAAGGTTTTCGGAGACACTACGCGGGTCAAGATCCTTTGCTCGCTTTCCGAATCCGAGCTGTGCGTCTGTGCGATCGCCGAGCTTCTCGGGATGACGCAGTCGGCGATCTCGCATCAACTGAAGGTTTTGAAGGACGCAAGGCTCGTCGGGAATCGGCGCGAGGGCAAAACCGTCGTATACTTCCTGTCCGATGACCATGTGCGCACGATCATCGCTCAGGGATTGGAACACATCACGGAGAAACGGTGATGAATTTATTGGCCTCGTGCTTTTCGAAAAGGAAGAGGAGCGGAGGAAGGAAATATGGAGACAACGATGTCGGTAAAGCAGAAGAAATTATTGATTCGCATCAGTGCGGCGATTGCGATATTTGTTCCGGCGCTGTTTCTTCCGATCGACGGATGGCCGCGGCTCGTCGCGTTTCTTTTCGCCTATCTTGTCGCCGGTTATGACGTGCTGTTTACGGCGGCCCGGAAGCTTGTTCGCGGGCGGTTTCTCGACGAGCACTTTCTGATGACGGTCGCAACCGTCGGAGCGATTGCGATCGGGGAGTACCCGGAAGGCGTCGCGGTGATGCTTTTCTATCAGGTCGGGGAGCTTTTACAGAGCGTTGCGGTCGGAAAAAGCCGAAGATCGATCGCCGCGTTGATGGATATTCGTCCGGAGCGTGCCGTTGTCATCCGGGACGGGGCGGAACGGGAAGTGCTCCCGGATGCGGTTCGGATCGGGGAGACGATCGTCGTTCGTCCGGGCGAGAAAATCCCGCTGGACGGTTTGATCACGGAAGGAACGACGACGATAGATGCCGCCTCGCTGACCGGCGAATCTATTCCGGAAGATAAAGGCGTAAGCGACTCGGTGTTGAGCGGGACGGTGAATCTGAGCGGCGTGATCCGTATCGAGGTCAAGACGGCGTATGAGAACAGCACCGTTTCCAAAATCCTTGAATTGGTTGAAAATGCCGCGGGAAAAAAAGCGCGTACCGAGCGATTCATCACGCGTTTTGCCCGATACTATACGCCCTTTGTGGTTGCCGCGGCGATCCTTTTGGCGACGGTTCCGCCGATCATCCTGTCTCAGAATTTCAGCGACTGGATCTATCGCGCACTCGTTTTTCTGGTCGTCTCCTGTCCCTGCGCGTTGGTGATTTCGGTGCCGCTTTCGTTTTTCGGAGGGATCGGCGGCGCTTCCCGAAAAGGGATCCTCATCAAGGGCGCTATCGATCTGGAGACCCTTTCCAAAGCGGGATGGATCGCGTTTGACAAGACCGGAACGCTTACCAAGGGGACCTTTTCGGTCACGGCGATCCATCCGCAACAAATTACCCGAGCCGAACTTCTCGATATCGCCGCGGCGGCCGAGAACTACTCGAGCCACCCGCTTGCGGGCGCCATCGTCCGCGCGCACGGCGGTCATATCGAAAAGAGCCGGATCACCGATGTAACGGAACTCGCCGGTCTCGGCATCCGTGCGCGAATCGACGATCGGGTCGTTCATGTCGGAAACGCGGCGCTGATGGAGCAAATCACCGTTTGCCCGCGCGACTGTCATCGTCAGGGCTCGATCGTTCACATCGCCGTAGAAAACGAATATATGGGACACATCGTCATCTCCGACGAGGTCAAGTCGGACGCCAAGGAGTCCCTGGACTCGCTTCGCGCTTTGGGGATCTCCCGCATCGTCATGCTGACCGGAGACAGCCGTGCGGTTGGTGAGTCCGTCGGCCGGGCGGTGGGCATCGACGAGACATGCGCCGAGCTCCTGCCGGACCGGAAGGTCGCCGAGGTGGAGCGCCTTCTTCTCGAAAAGCCGGAGAATGAATCGCTCGTCTTTGTCGGTGACGGGGTCAATGACGCGCCGGTACTTACACGCGCGGACGTCGGTATCGCGATGGGCGCGCTCGGAAGTGATGCGGCGATCGAGTCGGCCGACATCGTCATTACGGATGACAAACTTGAGAAATTGTCCCACGCCATCCGAATCGCCCGAAAAACGATGCGGATCGTTCGCGAAAACATCGCGTTCGCACTTGCGATCAAGTTCGCATTCCTTGCGCTCGGCGCCTTCGGAATCACGACGATGTGGCTCGCGGTTTTCGCGGATGTCGGCGTGACGGTGCTCGCGGTCTTAAACGCGATGAGAACGTTACAGGGCGGATGACCGGCGGTCTTAAATTCAATGAGGACGCTACAGGGCGGATGACCGGCGGTCTTTAATTTGATGAGAACGCTGAAAGGGTAAAAAACGATAATCATTAATTACTATACTTAATCGCCCAGCGAAAGAGATAATGCTTACTTTCGATGTCCGGATTTTTTTGAAAGACATCTTGACTTACTACAAGCTTGTAGTATAGTGAAATATAGATACTACGAGATATAGTAAAACTTGAATTCGCTTCTTCGGTCAATCACCAACGGGCGTTTCCCCGAAAAACAATTCAATTCAGGAGGGAACTCATGAAAACCCGGACCAATCTAATCATCCTCTTAGTGATCGCGCTTCTGCTTTCGGCCTGCGGTACCGGAGACGTCAAGAGTACAAGCACTTCGGAAACCACCGCGAATCCAACGACGACGCAGACGGAAACAAGCGGACAAACAAGTGCGTCGACGAAAGCGCCGACACCTTCACCGATGCCGACCCCGATGACGGAACCGATTTTTATCCCCGGGGAGGAGTTGCCCGACGGACAGATTTTCGACGAAAGGTATTATGCCGTTCTTCCGGGAGCCGAGGGCGTCGTTGTCTATGATTGTTTCGGAAAGATTGTATACACCGAAGAGCATTCGAATTCTGACTGTGAGACTTATTATGGGTCAGACCCGAACAAGCTACCGATCGGAGTGATTGAAAAGGAAATCATCGAGCCGATCATCAATCATTCCGACAATATTTCAACAACCGGTTTCAGTCGATATGATTTTCCGGGGGGGCATGTTGAGTATTCTGTGTGGTCAGAAGAGAATTCGAATCAACCTCCAAAGTACTATTTGCGAGTGTTTTCAAATAACGGGGAGGAGCTTCAAGTCGAATGGGATGCCGAAAAAACTTACATGTTCGGAGTGATTCCGTTTGAGGAGAGCACGGGTATCTGTGTCGAAGTTTTATATAGCGCCGGACACGGGGGGAACTATTATCAGAAGATTTACTTCGTACGGATCAATGCGGACGGAAGCGTTGCGTCGAATATAGTCATTGATGATCTGGCCCCCGGCCCCATTCAGATCGTCGGCGAGAAATATGCAGTGGTTTCCGAGTACGATGACGAAGGTAAGATAACGTGGTATCTGGCGGATCTTTTCGGCAACATTCTGATGGAAGACGTTAACCCGATCCCTATAAAATTAGCTGTAAGCCTTCCGGAAGGAATGGGGTCGGTGTTCTTTTATGATTACTTCATGAAAGACGGGCGGGTGTATGACGTCCGGTTGAAACCGGTTCCGGACGAGACAAAAAGTCCTGACGGGCGATTGATCCCGGGCGTCAAGTATTATGTCGACGGGATCGCGTGTGAAGTCCTGGATGGCTTTGAGGAAAGTGATTCCATTAATTTCGGAATCTCGTACGCAGAAGGCCGGGACGAAAGCGGTGCCCTCGCGATCAAATCCGATTGGGGAGAATTTGTGATCCGGGATGTGGGGGATGACGTGTATGTCGCAGGTGTTAATTCGTCGCTTCTGGTTTTGAGTAATTACACCATCTATTCGAGCACAACCGGGGAGTTTATCGCCAATACACGCTTCGGGAACGCGAATGGGCCGCAGTTCCAGATCGCCGACGAATACCTTTTGCTCCAATATGATTTCGGATTTTCGATCATCGACAACGACGGAAATCTTCGATATGTATCGGATTCCGGTAACCCAATGACCCTTTCGGGTGAATATTTCCTGTTGTGGAAAGACTCCGGATGTGCCCTTATGGATCTCAACGGAGAGGTAGTGCTGGAGCCCTGAGATTTTCGTTTGACTCGAAAAGGATCCTGCGCGAATAAGATGACCCCGGGAGTCTTCCTCCCGGGGTCGTCTTTGCTTATGATCTTCCTGGTGTAGGGGGTCACGGTGTTTTCTTATCCTGCGTTACAGGATCCGTCCCGAAGGCCCGCTCCGGAGCCGTTGCCGGCGCCCTTGCGCTGTCCTGCACCCTGACCGGCACCTTGTCCGAGTCCCTGACCGCCGCCCTGGCCGAACAGGCCGAGGTTCTCGCGATCTTCGCGTCCCGCACCGGTGCCGTCACAGTCGGCCTGGCGCTCCTGAATCCGTGCGAGGATCGCATCGGCTTCCTCTTGCGTCAATTGACCTTCCTGAACTCGCGCCTGAAGCGCATCCTCGCGCATTTCGGTCATCGCGTCCTTGAATTCTTCCTGCTTTCCGGCCTCAATGGCGATCGCTCCGTAAGTCTTTCCGGTCTCGGCGCGTTCTGCCCGAACATCTTCCTCCGTACGTCCCGTAATTCCGGCAATTGCCTCGGCCGGCGTATCGTAAGGGGATGCGGCAAGAGCGACGACGCTCGTCGCGCCCAGAGCCAGTACCACCATTCCTACCACAATCCATTTGTGAAATTTCTTCATGTTGCTCACCTCTTTCGTTGATTATCCTTTCGGTAAGCTCAGACTAACAGGAATATGGGGCGAAACTGTGTTTTTTTCGGTCTGATTTTGTGCTGATATGTAAGTGAATACACCGGTGTAGCGGAGTCGCGATTCCGGCAGGTGGTGAGCCACCCGTCCGGAAAAAGTGATCTAGTACTCCGGAATGACAGACTGATCGGATGCGAAGCCGAGTGGGTATGGGGGGAGCAATTTGAGAATTGCAACATTAATGAAAATGTCTCTGTATCTTCTGCTCTATGTGTCTTGAATGTAAGGGGTGTTTGCTTGTTTCAAAAGTAGCGATGAGGTTGTAGCCGAGATGGTAGCCGGCGTTGCAATACTTCTCGATCTTATTTATAGTTTGTTCCGCATAAGAAGGATCGTCCATCATTCCGAAATGCTCCCACACAATCGCCTGCCTGGTCACCGGATGAAGGCATAAGAAATCCGGGTGCACACATCCCAGTCCTTCAATTTGGATCGGGTACTCATACCGGAACACGATCCAATCCCGGGTGAGTGCGTCGGCAATCATGATTTCCGATTTCGATCGTACGCGCTCATTTCCGGCCGTAAGATGCTCCGGTGCATCCGGGTCAAATCCCATCTTTTCATATTCGACACGGACCCACTGCCGAAAGTAATCTTCATCTAAAAGTCGAATCGGAGTTACGAGTGATTTTCGAAACTCACTAAGTGAACGAAAAACCTCATCGACTTGTTCAGGGTGAAAGTTCCGCAGAAACTCACAAATTGCATTTTGTTCGCTGCGCATCGGGGTCAGAAGCTTCCTGTCATAATCTTTCTGCGCGAGCGCCTTCACGAGGGCAATATTTGCATGAGGAATATATTTCCCCTTCCTGTCCGCAGAACAAATGCAATGATAATACTGGCGTCTTAATCTTTTTCTGCAAATTCTAAGTCTACCTTCCGGAGCGCTTTTCAACTCCTTCTCAAGTCTCGCAAGTTCCTCCTCAATTCCTGTTCTCCTTGCGATAAGAGCCTCTATAATTTTATTCGTACCTAGCTCGAGACAGCGATCATCCATCCTATGCTTCCTTCCCAAGATCTGGCGTTTCAAGATGGTCATGATATACGTATTCTAATCCCAAATTCTTGTCGAAATTTAATTAATTTTCGACAATGGATGACAGTATATATAAAGGGGATCCAAACGACTTGATGCGTTGGCTTCCTTTCATTGACAAGCCTACTCAATCGAGAGTTGAACGCGTTTGAGTAGGTACGCCGGCTCCCCGGCGCGGGGTTTCTATCCTTAACGAGCCTACTCAATCAGCAGTTGAGCGCATTTGAGTAGGTACGCCGGCTCCCCGGCGCGGGTTTTCTATCATTAACGAGCCTACTCAATCGGGAGTTGAGCGCATTTGAGTAGGTACGCCAGCCAGCCGGCGCGGGGTTTCTATCATTGACAAGCCTACTCAATCAGCAGTTGAGCGCATTTGAGTAGGTACGCCGGCTCCCCGGCGCGGGGTTTCTATCCTTAACGAGCCTACTCAATCAGCAGTTGAGCGCATTTGAGTAGGTACGCCACCCCGCCGGCGCCGGTTTTCTA
>JAAYCT010000025.1 GCA_012729635.1 Clostridiaceae bacterium
ACATCGGAGACTTCCGGAACATCGGAGACTTCGGAAACATCGGAAACGTCCGAGACAACCGCTCCATAGAAGAAATTTCGGTTTCGATTCATCCTTTTCCGGCAAGAAATTCTCCTGAATGGATAAAATAATAGCGCCCGATCGAAATGGATCGGGCGTTTTCTTGCCGATAATTACTTATTAAAAAACTCGTTGTAGAGAACGCGTACCGCATACGAGCAATATTCTTCTCGTATCCCGAACATTACCGAGATCTCGGATGCGCCCTGATTGATAATTTCCAGGTTAATCCCTGCCTTGGAAAGGGCTTGAGCTGCTCTTGCGGTTGTACCGACCGTATTGGCCATCGCTTCTCCGACAATCATGACGATCGCCAAATTTCGACGGACAAACACATCATCCACGTTCAACTCGTTACGAATCCGAGTTTCGATTCGAGATTGCTTTTCAGGCGATAAATCAGCGGAACGCAATACGATTGAGACCGAATCAATTCCGGAAGGCATGTGTTCAATGGAAATACCTTCTTCCGCGATAATGGAGAGAACCTTAACCGCAAATCCGATTTCCCGATTCATGAGGTATTTACGGATGCTTAATGTGCAGAAACCGTTTTCTCCCGCGATGCCGGTAATCAATGAGTCATACACCGATCTTTTTGCCACAATGTATGTCCCATCCCGGGCGGGATTATTCGTGTTACGTATATGAACCGGTATACCTTTTCGGAAAGCGGGATACAATGCTTCTTCATGAAGAACCGAAAAACCGGCATAAGCAAGTTCTCGCATTTCCGCGTAGGTGATTTCCCGGACAGGGAACGGGTTGGTAACCAGACGAGGATTTACGGCGTATACACAGTCGACATCGGTCCAGTTTTCATATACCTTCGCATCAATAGCAGAGGCAAGAATCGAACCCGTGACATCGGAGCCGCCCCGGGTAAAAGTGATGATTTCACCCTCCGGCGAATACCCATAGAATCCCGGGAATACACACACTCCCTCGATATCGCGTAATTTTGAAAGATTGTCATAGGATTCCTGAAGTACGACCGCTCTCCCGGAAGCGACGGAAAGAAGCATACCGAAGTCTTTCGGATCACAATACTGAGACTTCACGCCGATACTGTTGAGATAAGCGGCGACGGTAAGCGCGCAACAATGTTCACCGAGAGATTTGACGGCATCAATATATCGATCGGTCGACTCGGGTATATTTTCGATGGTTTGAATAATGTGATCCCTGATGACCGGCAGTATTTCTTCGATTCTCAGTGCGGTTGCGATATCGGAAAAACGATCAAAAACCCTGCTGAAATAAATGTCTCCGTCCGATCCGGCCAGTCGCTCGCCTGCCAGAGAAATCAGCAAATCGGTTACCTTGGTATCGTTTGCTGAGCGAACGCCGGGAGCGGAAACGACCACAACACTTCTTTCGGGACAGCCGATAATGATATCGCAGACCTTTTTTACCTGCGAAGCGTCCGCCAGAGAGGATCCGCCGAATTTTGCAACGATAATATTCTTATCCACTGGGTAGTATTTCCCTTCCATTGGTTCAATTGAATCAATTATAATGACAGACGATCCATTATTCAAGAAAAAAGTAAAATGTGTATTTGCTTTTCGCTTGTATTCCGTGTATTCTCGTGGATGAATCAAAGGAGGCGATTATCTGATTCTTTCTAAAAATCTGATTCCGGATCGCGTTGTTCAAAAAGTATCCGAGTTTCCTTTTCAAGAATGGAAGGAGAAGGGATATGCATTTGCTTTTCTTGACTTGGACAACACGATTTCGAAGGATCGTGCGACGGAACCGGACGAGTATTCGTTTGAGGTCATTCGCTTAATAAGGACGGCGGGATTTCAGCCTTGCTTGGTATCCAATGCAAAATCATCAAGATCCGCGGCATTTGCTACGTCTCTGGGAATTCCTTTCATTGACTATGCCGGGAAACCCTCTCCCAAAGGTGTTTTTCGCGCGATTCAAATAATGAATGCAAATAAGGAACGTTGTATAATGTTCGGCGACCAGATTTTTACCGACATTTTGGCGGCCAAGAGAGCAGGAATCATGGCTGTTCTCGTGGAGCCATACGATAAAAAAGAAATTTTCTACGTCCGACTGAAAAGAATTCCGGAATGGATCATCAGAAATATTTACGGTTTTTAAACAATACCTTGCGAATATTGTACCGGTAAAGTAGAATTTTATAGACGAAAACATATGATAATTAGGTCCTGTGGGATTGAGTAGGAGAGGGGAAATATATGATCAGTGCGGGAGAATTCAGAAACGGATTAACATTTGAGATGGATGGCCAGGTTTTTCAGGTCGTTGAGTTTCAGCATGTTAAACCCGGCAAGGGATCGGCTTTTGTACGCACCAAATACAAGAATGTGAAGACCGGCGCGGTCGTGGAGAGATCCTTTAATCCGAACGAGAAATTCGAACAGGCACAACTCGACAGAAATGATATGCAATTTATATATTCCGACGGGGATCTTTATTACTTCATGGATCTTGCTACCTACGAGCAAAGACCCATTTCTAAGGACAGCATCGGAGACGGTATCCGATTCTTAAAGGAAGAAATGACCTGCAAAGTTTTGTCGTATCAGGGTGAAGTGTTCGGAGTGGAGCTTCCGATTACCGTAGAACTTGAGATTACGGAATGTGAACCCGGAGTTAAGGGGGATACAGCAACAAATGCAACGAAATTGGCGTTGCTGGAGACCGGCGCAACGGTGAAGGTGCCGTTATTTGTCAATCAGAACGAGATGATCCGTGTGGATACGCGTACCGGTGAATATTTGGAGCGAGCATAATCGTTTTGATTGTCTTTGGGGGATCGTATGAGCGAGAACAAGCAAATCGAATCCATTAAGGGTGAACGGTCCATGTCCAAAGGGTTTGTTGCTCAGTACGCCGCGGAAGCTGCTCTACAGACGAAAGGGGTGGCACGTTTGATGCCGTCTGCAGGTGTAGCAGTCAAAGAATCTCTCGGAGTTCTTCACGAAGGTAAGGGCGTTAGTGTTGTTTTCCATGAGAATGATGATGGCTTTGTGTCAGTAACCGTATACCCGGTAATCTATTATGGTATGATAATACCTGAGGTGGCTTGGTCGATTCAGGAGAGGGTGAAGGCGGATGTCGAACGCTTTACCGGACTTGTGGTCGAAGCGGTGGACGTTCATGTTTGCGGTGTAGTAACAAGAGAGGAGAATCAAGGTTGAATCAGGTCATTCGATTTGTTTTGATTATTTATTCCTTTATTTTGGCATTGCTCTCCGTTGTGCTTCTTTACGCATTATTTGATACTACTTTTTTCGGTCAGATTTTATCTCCGCTTACCGGTGTGGTGACGGACCCCGTCAATAAATTTATTTATCTTGCGATTGTTCTGTTACTGATGGCTTCTTGTGTATCCACGGCTTCTTATGCCATATTATCCGGAAAACTCAGCAGGACTCGAATCCGTCAGACCGATATCGGATCGGTTGACATCGGTGTTGATGCGATGGAAAGCATCGCCCTGAATTCTGCGAAGAGTGCCCAAGTCGGTATCAAATCCGCTAAGGCGCATGTTTCTTCCGCAAAAAACGGCGCAATCCGGGTGCGAATATATACAGTGCTGTACTCAAATGTTGAAATTCCGGCAATGATGGCAAAGGTTCAGGAGAGGATCAAGAAGGATATCGAAAGATACACCGGAATCACGGTTGAGTCAGTTTCCGTGAAGGTAAGCCGGGTCGAACCGGTAGTCGCCAAGGTGGAAAGATAATTCCGATGAGAGCTTTCTTTGCTAAAATTCTCGAGATGATAAAAGATCGGAATGCCGGGTTGATCGGTGCGCTTTCCGGGTTTGTTTTAGCATTGCTTCTTGTGATTTTCGGTTTTTTTAAAACATTGTTTATACTTATTGTAACCCTAATCGGATATCTGTTGGGTGTTCGGCTTTTTTCGGATAAGGAGAAACTTAAAAACTTCATGGATAAATTGATTCCTCCCGGGAGGTTTCGATGAGCAGGAGAGAGTCGCGCGAGGCCGCTTTTCGGTTTCTCTATCAATTGGAGTTCCGGACGGATGACCCACAGGATCAGCTGGAAATTTTTTTGGAGAATTATTCGCTTCAGGAAAATGATCTGGACTTTTTCAAAATGATTGTAACGGGTGTTTCTGAGAAGAAAAAAGCTCTGGACGAGATTTATTCGCCTTAT
Source organism: Clostridiaceae bacterium (assembly GCA_012729635.1). Taxonomy (GTDB): domain Bacteria; phylum Bacillota; class Clostridia; order Saccharofermentanales; family Saccharofermentanaceae; genus JAAYCT01. The sequence goes on from JAAYCT010000025.1 coordinate 4,224, forward strand.
TTAATCGGATGGAAAATTGATCGTATACCAAAGACGGATTTGATCTTACTCCGAATAGCGTGTTACGAAATGCTATTTGTTGATTCGATACCAAACAGCGTATCAATCAGTGAAGCCATAATCCTTGCAAAACGATACAGCTCCGAGGAGGCAAAAAAATATATCAACGCAATTCTCGGAAAGGTTGGCTCTGAGGAAGCGAAATGAGTGATATTCTGTCGGTAGCGCAACTCAACCGATATGTGAATGACCTTTTATCGGCGGATCCCAATACCGCTTCGGTTTCGGTGAGCGGCGAAATTTCCGGATATAAAAGATATCCTTCCGGTCATGCATATTTTCAATTGAAAGATTACGAAGCACAGGTATCCTGCGTTCTTTTTCGCGGCCATTTTCAGAATTTGATGTTTGAACCCGAGGACGGACAAAAGGTGGTCGTCACCGCAAGAGCATCGCTGTATGAGCAGGACGGACGTTTTCAACTCGTAGTATACGCAATGAAAACAGACGGTATCGGCGATTTGTTTCGTCAGTTTGAAAATTTAAAGACACAGCTGAAAACGGAAGGTCTTTTTGACGAATCGCACAAAAAGAGAATTCCATTTATTCCCAATACGATCGGGGTCGTTACATCTCCCAAAGGGGCGGTCATCCGTGACATTATCCATGTCTTGTCCCGAAGATATCCGGGCTTCCGGTTGATTCTTTTTCCGTCCGCCGTTCAGGGACAAGACGCAAAAAACCAATTGCGTGAAGGGATTGAGTATTTTGACAAAACAGGGAAGGCAGATGTTGTGATTCTTGCACGTGGAGGAGGGTCGATTGAAGACCTTTGGGCTTTTAATGACGAGGAGCTGGCTCGAGCCATTTATCGATCAAAAGTGCCGGTCATTTCGGCGGTCGGACACGAAACGGATTTTACGATATCTGATTTTGTCGCAGATCTAAGGGCACCGACACCCTCTGCGGCGGCTGAGCTTGTGGTGCCCGATAAGGCGTTGTTGAAAAAAAGGTTACTCGAATATAACAAATTACTTAATAATTCCATTCAACATTTCTTTTCACGGCTCCGTGGGGATCTTGAAACGAAAACATCTCATCGGGCACTCATTTCTCCCAAAATGAGATTCGAGGCGGAATTTCAAAGATTTGACTCTGTTATATACCGAATGAACAACGCGTTCGCTTCTGGAATGATTCAGAAAAAGTCGTTCTGTAGTATACTGATTGAAAAGCTACATGCATTGAGTCCGAATTCAGTTTTGAATCGCGGTTACGCGATTGTTACCGATCCGGCTTCGAACGTTATTTCGGACATATCCGGCGTTAAAACGGGTCAATCTATCGATATCCGGATGAATAACGGCATAATCGGCGCAGAAGTATTACGTGTTGTTTCGGGAGGCGAAAATGGAACCTGACAATATTTCCGAACTCAGTTATGAAGAAGCAGTGTCCGAACTGGAAAAAATCATCCGAAAACTTGAAAACGGTCAAGTCGGTCTGGAAGAGTCGCTTAAGCTATACTCAAAAGGTGCCGAATTGGCAAAATATTGCTCCGATCAGTTGGCAGAAGCCGAGAAAAAACTTATGATCCTTTCACGGAATTCGGAAGGCGAATGGACCGAATCGAAATTCGATGCTGACGAAACAGACGGTCGGGTGTCGAATTGACGGAAGATAGCTTTACTGAGGTACGACAAGTCGTAACGGAAAAAGTGAACCGGTTTCTTCAAAACGTTTTCAACGAATATGAGACGGACCTAACTGCGCAGGCCGCTCTTTATAGTCTGTTGGGCGGAGGAAAGCGTCTTCGACCTTTATTGACCATGATAATCGGAGAAATGCTTTCCGTTCCGGAAGATATATTGATTCCGTTTGCGGGTTCGATCGAAATGATTCATACCTATTCATTAATTCACGATGACCTGCCTTGTATGGACGATGATTCCATTCGCAGAGGTCGTGCGACCTGCCATGTTGAATACGACGAAGCAACGGCGCTTCTGGCCGGTGATGCGCTTTTAAATCGAGCCTATGAAATTCTTTTTGAGGAATGTATCTCAGGATCGAAGGAAAAAGGTAAAGCGGCATCCTATATCGCGCGATGCTCCGGAATCGGTGGAATGATCGGCGGACAATCCGAAGATATTCATGCAATGATTCATTCGATTTCTCCGGAGAGTCTCTACTCTCTTCATAAAAAGAAAACCGGGGCGCTGATATCTGCTTCGATTCTTGTACCGCATATTTTGAAGGGCGAGTATTCTCGATCCGAAGAGACCCGGGATTTCCTTTTCTCTTTTGCGGAACATCTCGGCCTGTCCTTTCAAATCAAAGATGATCTTCTTGATTATTCCTCGACCACTTCCTTGATGGGCAAGACGGTAGGGAAGGATGAGAAGGCAGGAAAGGCAACATTTGTAACCGTATTTGGGCTTCAGAAGGCTAGATCTTTATACGACATGGAGATGAAAGCGGTATACCATGCCTTGAATGGTCTCGCCCGATTGGGGTACAATACGGTTTTGATCACTGATCTCACCGACGTAATCCATGAAAGAGAGAATTGAGTAGTCCGATGTCCGATATTTTGAATCGAATATCCGATCCTTCCATGTTAACGGATCTGTCTGACGATGACAGACAGGATCTTGCTGTCGAAATCAGGGAGAAAATCATTCAGAATGTTTCCAAGAACGGGGGACATTTGGCTTCCAATCTCGGAGTTATAGAATTGACCATTGCCTTGTTGTCCTGTTTTCGACCTCCGGAAGATCAAATTGTTTTTGATGTCGGTCATCAATGCTATACGTATAAAATATTGACCGGAAGATCTGACGATTTTTGCTCATTGCGCTTAATCAACGGAATTTCTGGCTTTCCTTCACGAAAAGAGAGCCGGTATGACTGCTTTGGCACCGGTCACAGCAGCACGTCTATATCCGCCGCTCTCGGACTATTACGCGCAAAAAAGCTTTCCGGGGAGACGGGAAGAGTAATTGCCGTTATCGGTGACGGCGCGTTATCGGGGGGGATGGCTTACGAGGCGTTAAATGATGCGGGTCAGTACGGTGAAAACTTAATTGTGATACTAAACGATAATCAAATGTCGATCGATCGAAATGTCGGTGCAATTTCAAGACATCTGGACTCTCTTCGATCAACGTCGGCATATCTGAGAACAAAAGACAGAACCGAGAAAATTCTCCATCGTATCCCGCTCCTCGGTAAGCCCGTATATCGTCTTCTTTTGTTTTTCAAAGACTTAATCCGTATGATTGTACACAGAAAGAACCCGGTCATATTCGAAAGCCTCGGATTCCGGTATTACGGACCTTTTGACGGTCATGACATCGCGACGTTAATTAAAAAATTTCGCGTTATTCGCGAGCTGAATCAGCCGATTCTTATCCATGTGTGCACCCGAAAGGGCAAAGGATATAATCCGGCGGAAGAAATGCCGTCGCAATACCACGGGGTTGCTCCGTTTGACGTTGAAATCGGTTTCAGTAACGGTTCTTCCAAGTCCTTTACCTCCGCCTTTTCCGAAAGCATCGTTCAAATATCGGAGATAAACAACGACGTCGTTGCGATTTCGGCGGGCATGATGTCAAGCTCGGGACTGGATATGTTCAAGAATCGGTACCCGAATCGATTTTTTGATGTCGGGATAGCCGAAGAACATGCGGTAACGCTTGCCGCCGGTTTTGCTGCCAACGGCGCGATTCCGATTATCGTTATGTACTCTACTTTTCTTCAAAGAAGCTACGATCAGGTTCTTCATGACATTTGCCTTCAAAATCTACATGTAATTATAGCGATTGACCGGGCCGGTGTTGTCGGGGCGGACGGACCGACGCATCAAGGTCTTTATGATATCTCCATGCTTTATGCGATGCCGAATATTGAATTGCTTGCGCCGAGAGATTACGCGGACCTTCATTCCATGTTTGATTACGCCGTGAATACAACAAACGGTCCCGTAGCAATACGATATCCGAGAGCAAGCGAAAAGAAATTAACTTCCGTTCCCAATGAAAAGGGCGTCGAAAGTCAGCAATTGGCGATGGGTTCGGATGTGGTCATTTTTTCCGTCGGTTCCATGACACCGGAAGCCTACGATGCTGTTGAGATTCTACATAATGAGGGCATTTCCTGCGAGCTTATTGATTTAAAGAAAATTAAACCGATCAGTGAAGAGATGATTCTCAAAGCTTCCGAAGGAAAGCGCTTGATTGTTTGCTGTGAAGAGGGTGTGCCGTCCGGGGGTGTATCCTCACAGATCGGCATGATTCTTGCGAGGAACCGTATTCACACCGCTTATATTTGCTTGAATATCGGGTGCGAAAACATTGTAATCGGAACAAGAAATGAAAATCTTGCGCTTCAGGGAATGGACTGCACTTCTATTGCGAAAAGGATCGCCGGGGAGATAAATAATAGTCCATAAGAATGGCTGTGCTGACCTTTGCGTATATCATGGTGCATTTTTATCATCCGATATGTATAATTTATTGTATGGGGCCTGAAAAGGCACGGAGGATTTCTATGCGTTTAGGAATAATTTCGAACTTGGATAAAGATCCCGAGTATGCTTTCGCGCGGTATGCCGCTACAAAAATAAAGGAAATGGGCAGTCAGGCGATAGTTGATGACTTTTATTCAAATAGCGTTTTGGCAAAAGAATCCTCCGCGAAGGTTGCCGGGTATGAGGGATGTGATTTGATTTTCTGCCTGGGCGGAGACGGCACGTTTTTGTCGGCTGTTCACGAGCACTTTTTGAAGGATATTCCGATCATAGGTGTGAACTTGGGCAGTATCGGATTTTTGGCGGAAATACAACCGAATGAGTTTGAAGAGTGTCTTTCTTTGATTCACCGCGGCCGGTATCGTATCGAGAAAAGACTTCAGCTTCTTACGACCGTCATCCGTGAGGACGGAACCGAAAAAGGATCTGGAATCTGTTTAAATGACGCGGTGGTTGCTCGAGGTCGACTTCTGCACGTGTTTAATCTGGATCTGTTCATTGACGATGATTATGTGGAAAGATTATCGGGCGACGGGGTTATTATTTCTACGCCAACGGGATCAACAGCTTACTCACTGGCTGCCGGTGGACCGATTGTGAAGCCGGATTTACATGCTTTTTTGGTAACTCCCATTTGTCCGCACACATTGCACAGCCGCAGTTATATCGTGAGTGAAGATAGTCGTGTGGAGATTCATATCCGAAAGTTCAATGATCCTCCGATCCTTTGCTTTGACGGAAGAAATGAGATTAATCTCGAGCCGATGGATCGAGTGATAATCGGAAAATCGGAGCACTACATGAAAATTGCGCGAGTTGGTCATTCCAATTATTACCAAACGATTCGCAACAAAATCAGAGCAAGGGGTAGTTTCTATGAAGACGGCGAAAAATGAACGTCAGGAGAGTATTTTACGATTAATACGCAGCAAGGAGATCCCAACCCAGGAGGAATTGGTCAGCGAATTATGGTCGCAGGGATTGACTGTAACACAAGCCACGGTTTCTCGTGACATTAAGGACTTGGGAATCATCAAAGTTACATTGCCGTCCGGCGGATCAAAGTACAGCGTGCTGGACCGAACGGGAGATGTTGCACCCGGTCGTCTGTTGACGGTTTTCTCTCAATCGGTGTTGGGAACCGAGCAAGCTTATCATCTGGTCATCATTCGTACGCTGCCCGGCATGGCTCAGGCAGCGGCTTCCGCTTTGGACTCGATTCGTTTGCAGGATGTTATCGGCACGATTGCCGGAGATGATACTGTCTTTGTGGCGACACCGAGCCCGGAGTGTGCAGCAGCTCTTTGTCAAACAATCAAAGACATGAACTTCGGATCTCAACAGGAGTGACGATAATATATGCTGATAAAATTATGCATATCCGGCTTTGCTTTAATTGATACCTTGGAGTTTGAGCCGGAAGAAGGCCTGAATGTGATTTCCGGTGAAACCGGTGCCGGAAAGTCACTGTTAATCGATGCAATCGGTGCTTTGATCGGCAACCGAATCGGAAAGGAATGTGTCCGATCCGGTAACGAGAAGGCGATGGTTGAGGGTGTCTTTGATCACGTATCGGACGTCATTTCTGTCCCTGAGCTTATTGATTTGGGAATTTCTGCGGATGATGACGATCTCCTTTACATAACAAGAGAGATCTATGCAGCCGGAAAGAGCATTGTTCGAATAAACGGGAAATTAGTGCCGTTATTCGTTTTAAAATCAATCGGTCCCAGACTGCTTGATATTCACGGACAGAACGATCAGCAAACGATATTTACGGTCTCAAAACATATCGAATTGTTGGATCGTTTTGCCGGAGAAAAAATGAGTCGGGCGATTTCCGAATATACAATTATTCTCGATCAATACAGAGTGTGTCTGGATGAAATCAAACGTCTCGGCATAGACCCGCAATCCAGACAAAGAAGGGTCGAATTACTTCAATATCAGGTTGAAGAATTGGAACGTGCCGGTTTCAAAGTCGGTGAGGAAGAAGAACTGCATGAAAAGAAGAAATTATCTGACGCAATCGGAAAAATAAGCGTTTTAGAGCAATACTTGGCCGATGCGTTTTCGTCCGATGATAATTCATCGCCATTATCATTGATCAGAGAGTCGGAAAAACGAATGAATCAATTAGCATCGCTTACTGATGCATATCGCCCGCTTTCGGATCGAATGAAGGCAGTTATACTTGACTTGGAGGCCGTCGGCGAAGATTTTAATCGTATTCAGAAAAGGGTGAAGAGTGAAGAAATGTCACCGGATGATATCGATGATCGCTTAGACCTGTTGTATCGCCTAAAGAGTAAATACGGTGCCGGTATTCCTGAAATGATAAAATATGAAAAAGACGCGAGGGAAGAACTGAATATTCTTGCTTCCTCCGAAGAGCGGTTAAGAGAAATGCACACGAATCGAATTTCTCTTGAGAAAGATCTTTTAAGCAAAGCGATTGCGATACGATCGGTTCGGGGTGAAGCTGCCGAACGATTATCTGATGAAATCGTTTCCGAATTGTCGGATCTCGGTATGCCGGGATCTTCGTTTGGAGTTGTCATCAGCGAAAGACCCAAAAATCGTTTTTTTTCAAAAAACGGTTGTGATGAAGCTTCGTTTGTTTTTTCGGCCAATCCGGGAGAACCGGAGAAACCATTGGAAAAAATCGTGTCCGGAGGTGAGGCTTCACGCATCATGCTTGCGGTAAAAACAATTCTGGCCCATGCGGACTCCACTCCGTCACTGATTTTTGATGAAATTGATGCGGGTGTTTCCGGTAAAACGGCGACCGCGGTTTCATCAAAAATGAAAAGACTTGCCAGATACAAACAAGTTTTGTGTGTAACGCATTTGGCTCAAATCGCCGCAGCGGCCGATGTCAACTATTTTATTACCAAAGAATTACTTTCGGGAAGAACGCAAACAGTGCTTCATAAGTTGGATCAGGAAGGACAGAAGAGGGAAGTCGCTCGCCTCTTGTCCGGGGAAACGGATGTGCAATCCCTGAATCTATCGGAACATATGATTTCTGCCAAAGAAAACGAATAAAATTCCATTAAATGGTACGTAAAGAAGCCAAGCGGACCATATCTTCGGGAATCGGGCTGGAAAACGACATATTTATCCCGGTAAACGGGTGGTTAAAGGACAGCTTTCCGGCATGTAGAGCCTGACGCTCAATATGGCTTTCTACGGATATGACTTTTTCGTCATGAATCGGGTAATCGTTCGATCGTGGCCCATACAACCCATCGCCCACAAGCGGGTGACCGTTATGACGACAATGAACCCTTATTTGATGACATCGCCCCGTATCCAAAACGAAACGAACCATGGAAATCCCAACAGCATGATTACTGAGGAGTGTTTTATAATGAGTAACAGAATTCTTCCCGTCATCGCGGACTATTCGGATCATAATCGATGAGTCCGATCTTCCGATCGGAAGATCAATCGTTCCTTCCGACGGTTCGAATGCGCCATATACAATCGCAGTATATTCCTTAAACATCGGGCCGGTAATAATTTGATTATGAGCATAACCGTTTTTTGCAACCACGATTAAACCGGTCGTTTCCCGATCCAATCGCATCACCGGATGAAGGCGGTCCGGAGAAAGTCTTTGAATAAAGGAATCATCCATATGTTGCCATGAAGGATGGGTGACGATTCCATAAGGCTTTTCGCAAACAACAATCCACTCGTCTTCATGGTATATTTTGATACCGCTATCCCGATTCATCCGCGGAATCATATCACTTTCATAAAGTGCATCAACGGTATCTCCCTCGAAAACAGGGTCCTTCATTCTGGAAGCTCTTCCGTTCACCAACAAAGAACCATAGAGACGGATTTTTTTAATCAGCAAACCGGACATGTTGAGTCGTCCGGATAATACTTCATAAGCGGGTTTTCCGTTTTCATCCCGAGAAATCGTCAGTTTGAATTTCATTCGTGTTCTCCGAATTTTTTGATTCATTCTATCACAGAAGGGGAAGAAGAGTATTTTTTGATATTTATGGATATTTGTCGAAATTGTGAAAAATGACTGTGTATTTTCTCATAAAATGTAGTAATTATTCACTTTGAATCCCAAAACAGTTGACATATCGGAGATGAAATCATTACAATGAATAAAGTGCAAATAATTCTATTCGTACTATAAATTCTGAAACTTGAAAACTAAATATTGGGGGTGAGTACCATAGAAAAGTGGTATTGGTTGTTGTATGCAATCACTGCTTTCTTGTGTTTGCTGATCGGTATTTTCGCCGTGATTATCTATTATCGCAAGGGATTTTCCTCGCGACAGAAGAAACTAACGGACGAAATTGCCGCTTCCGAAGCGGAAGCGGAGAAACTGATCGGTGATGCGCAGAAGACAGCTGAGAGCAGAAAAAGAGAACTCCTTCTGCAAGCCAAAGAGGAGATAACCAAAGCGAAGGTTGAGTTGGATCGTGACGTTCGCGAAAGGAAGACCGAGCTTGCAAAGGAAAGACACAGAATCGAACAAAAGGAAGAAACCTTGGATCGGAAACTTGACATCATTGAGCAAAAGGAAGCGGCGCTTGATATGCGTGTCAGCGATGTCTTGGCCATGGAGGAACGTGCACGGGATCTGGAAAGAAATAAGGTTCTTGAGCTGGAGAGAATTTCAGAATTAACCGTAGATGATGCTCGAAATCTCGTTCTGGATCAGGCGAGACAAGAATTCAGCTATGAGATGGCGGCACTTCTCAAGCAAATGGAAGAAAAAACAAGAGAAGAAGCGGACCGAAAAGCCAAAGACATCATTGTGAGCTCAATCCAAAGATACGCTTCGGATTATGTTTCCGAAGTCACTGTTTCCGTTGTCTCTTTACCGAATGATGAAATGAAGGGCCGGATCATCGGTCGCGAAGGTAGAAATATCCGAGCGATCGAGACGATTACCGGAGTGGATCTTATTATCGATGATACGCCGGAAGCGGTAATTCTATCGAGTTTTGATCCCGTTCGCAGGGAAATTGCGCGATTAACGATTGAGAAACTGATCGTTGACGGCAGGATTCATCCTGCAAGGATCGAAGAAATGGCTCAGAAGGCGAAGAAAGAAGTTGCACAGACGATTAAACAGGAGGGAGAACGCGCGGCGTTTGACACCGGAATTATCGGATTGCATCCCGAGATTATCAAGTATCTCGGAAAGCTTCGTTACCGTACCAGTTACGGACAAAACGTCCTTCAGCATTCGATCGAGGTTTGCTGGATTACCGGGATGATGGCATCCGAGCTGGGCTTGGACGTCACTTTGGCGAAACGAGCGGGACTTCTTCACGATATCGGAAAAGCTGCCGATTTTGAGATGGAAGGATCACACGTTGAGTTGGGTGGAGATATTGCCAGACGTTACAAGGAATCCGACGAAGTAATCAATGCGATTGTATCGCATCACGGTGACTTTGAACCGGAAACTCCGATTGCCGTATTGGTTGCCGCCGCTGATGCGGTTTCTGCCGCAAGACCGGGTGCAAGAAGAGAAAATCTCGAAACGTACATCAAGAGGATTCAAAAACTCGAGGAAATCGCATCGAGTTTCGAAGGCGTCGAGAAATCGTACGCAATCCAAGCGGGACGTGAAATTCGCGTCATGGTGAAACCCGAGGTCGTCAGCGATCCGGAAATGGTTTTGAAGGCCAGGGAAATCTGTAAGAGAATCGAAGAAGAATTGGATTATCCCGGACAAATCAAGGTCAACATAATTCGCGAGACGCGTGCGTCTGATTACGCAAAATAACAAACGATCCGAAATGAAGTCCCGGCCCGTAAGGGTCGGGATTTTTTTTGCGATTCGCCCGGACGTGAAATGTGAATGGAGTGAATCTCCCGTGTTTATGGTAAAATGATTTATCGAATAACGGAGGAAATACATTTGAATGTTCTGTTTATCGGCGATATTGTCGGTCAGCCCGGAAGACGAATCATTAAGGAGCGACTTCGTGACTTGCGCCGTACGTATCACGCCGATGTTTGCGTGGCGAATGCAGAAAACGCCGCCGCAGGATTTGGGATTACCGCAAGTATCGCAAAGGATATCTTTTCCTCGGGGGTGGATATCATCACCATGGGGAATCACACCTTTGCGCGAAGTGATTTTTATTCGCTTGCTCAGAGTGAGCAGAGGATCGTTCGACCGGCGAATGTATCTATGGCCTGGCCGGGATTCGATTATGCCGTTTGGGACGGTAACGGGAAGGACAAGCTGCTGATTATAAACTTGTTGGGAAGGGTAGGGATGGATCCCTGCGAATCTCCTTTTCGGGCGGCAGATTCAATGATTAAAGATTATAAAGAGCAATTCGGAGCAAAAATGGTACTCCTTGATTTTCACGCGGAGGCTACCTCCGAAAAAATTGCGATGAGTTATTATCTCGATGGTCGTGTTTCGCTTGTCCTCGGCACACATACGCACGTTCAGACTGCGGATGAAAACATTCTTGAACGGGGTACCGGCCACATTACGGATGTTGGTATGACCGGCGCTGTCAATAGTGTAATCGGTATGGACGTTGATGCTTCGTTACGTAGATTTGTCGACTGTCTTCCGACATCATATAAAGCGGCATCGGGAGCGGCAATGATCAACGGAGTTGTTGCCGAGTTGGATCCCGAGACCGGAAAATGTATTTCGATTATTCGCATTATGATCAAAGAATAAGCAGGAAAATGAGGACAAAAAATGCTGTATCTACTTATTATATTACTCGTAATCATTGATCAGACGATCAAGCAAATCATCATTCGAAACGTAGGATTACAAGAGTCCATCCCGGTCATCGACGGTTTCTTTTCAATAACACATGTCAAAAACACCGGAGGAGCTTTCAGCTTTCTCTCGGATCAGGGGTGGGGTATCTATTTTCTCGCCTCCATGTCCCTGGTTATTTCTATGATTCTAATTGTGGTTATCTTTAAACTTCGAAACAAGAATATGTTTTGGATAAGGCTTGCCGCTACCGTCTTGGCAAGCGGATCGATTGGGAATATGATTGATCGTTTTGCCTATCAATCCGTCGTAGATTTTTTAATGTTTGATTTTGGAAGGTTCACGTTTCCGATATTCAATTTTGCAGATATGTGCATTGTTGTCGGTTCTTTTTCGCTAGCCATCCTCCTTCTGTTTGACCGGCGTTTTATGAAGGATAGCGACACTTCAAATGAAGACGGACCAGATGATCGAAAATCGGATGCGGATGGGCCAGATATCGAAACAACTACTTCTGACGAGGTTCTTTGATGCGACACGTTTTGACATATGACGCTCATAACATTCGACTGGATCAATATGTTTCGTCGGCTATTCCGGATATGTCACGCAATCGATTATCGTCATTGATTGTTTCCGGCGCGGTAACCGTCGACGGGAAAAGTGTTAAACCTTCATTCAAGCCCCATTACGGAGCCACTATTGAGTTGGAGATTCCCGAAACGGTGATGTCAGATATCCGCGCTGAAAATATCCCCCTTGAAATTGCCTATGAAGATGATGATCTTTTGGTTGTTAATAAGCCCCAGGGAATGGTCGTTCATCCTGCGCCCGGTCATTATTCGGGAACCCTTGTAAATGCTTTAATGTTTCATTTCAATGAGCGGTTGTCTGATATTTACGGATCATCGCGTCCCGGAATCATTCATCGCATAGATAAAGATACTTCAGGATTGCTCATTGTCGTAAAGAACAATGAAATGCACACCAAAATGTCGAGATTGATTTCGAATCACGATGTTATTCGATCATACAGATGCTGTGTTCATGGCATCATTGATACATTAAAAGGAACCATTGATGCACCAATCGGAAGATCGGACTCCGACCGGAAAAAAATGACGGTCAAAGGATCGGGGAAATTGGCCGTTACCCACTTTGAAGTTGTGAAGCGCTTTGCAAAGGCGACGGATCTTTCCGTTGTTCTTGAAACCGGAAGAACGCATCAGATTCGTGCGCATATGGCTTTTATCGGACATCCCGCAATCGGGGATCCGGTTTATTCCGGAAGAAGAACGTCGTATGGATTGGTCGGTCAAGCATTGCACAGCAAATCCATTCGCTTTACGCACCCGGGATCCGGTAAAGAGATTTTTGTAGAATCCGAGCTTCCCGATTATTACAAGAAATTACTTGATACTTTGAATGCAGATGCCTACACGGAGTAAATCGCTCCGTGTACCCAAATTGAAAATTCAATACGCTACTGCGTATGTGGTATACTTTTATCAGATTATTTTCATATTCCGATTGGATAAAACGATGGAGAAAATATCCTTGAAAGGTGCGGAAATGGCCGAAGCAAACCCATCGATAGACGAGAGAATATTGACCCATACTATTCATTCAAGCCTTTCGGTAAATCGTGCCTCTTTAACCGCTCTGGAGGAGTCTTTGGGTGTTGAGGTCAGAACGGATCATGACGCCGTGATCGTGTCGGGGCCAAAGCGGGATGTTCTCCGATCCGCTATGACGATTCGTGCGATCGATCGCGCGTTTTCCCCGGGAGAAGAAATCGACTCGCAATCCATTCGCTATCTGATAAGTTTGGGAGATTCCGAGTCAATTGATCGGTTTTCTAAAATTTATTCCGAATCGATATATGTTACTCCGAAAGGTTATTCGCTTCGGTGTAAAACGATCGGACAAAAAATTTATGCGGACGCGATACATAATAACGAGGTGGTTTTTTGTGTTGGTCCGGCAGGGTCAGGGAAAACATATTTGGGTGTTGCCGCAGCAGTTATGGCTTTTCAGAAGAAAGAGGTTTCGCGCATTGTTCTGACTCGTCCGGCGGTAGAAGCCGGTGAGAGATTGGGATTTCTTCCCGGTGATCTTCAGGAAAAAGTCGATCCGTATATGAGGCCGATTTATGATGCATTAAAGGATTTGCTGGGTTTTGAGTCATTCTCCCGATACTATGAAAAAGGCCTGATTGAAGTTTCTCCTCTGGCATTTATGAGAGGACGAACACTGGATGATGCTTTTATTCTATTAGATGAGGCTCAGAATACGACCGTCGATCAGATGATTATGTTTTTAACGAGAATTGGGATGAACTCCAAGGCTTGTGTTTGTGGGGACATCACTCAGATTGATTTGCCTTCCGGGACTCGAAACGGTCTTTCTGATGCCATTAACGTGCTTTCGGATGTTAAGGGAATTGCATCGGTATTCCTTACGAGCGCCGATATTGTTCGTAATCCGATTGTACAAAAAATAGTGCTTGCCTATCGAAAAGACCGGGCGTTGCGAAAGGAGGATGCGAATGAGCAAATCACGTAAATCAAAGAATGCAATACGAGTCGTATTGATATGTATCATTGTTCCGGTAATGATTGCAATCGTGTATTTGGGATCTATTCCTCAAAAGTATAATTTGTCGGTCGGATCCGTCAGCAACCTGGATATTTCCGCGCCCAGATCCGTAGTCGACACATATGAAACCGAAAAGAAAGCACTCCTTGCGATCGAATCGGTTCAACCGATTTATGTTCGGTCCGAAACAGTCGCGGAAGAATCCGTAAACAGGGTATACCGTTTTTTTGACGAGGTAGGGGATTTGCGAGATGAGAATACCCGCGATGACGGTACGTACATTGATTCCTTCGCATCATTAAGCAGTCGGCTGAAATTGCTTATCCGGGATTCCTTCGGCATCGAATTAACCGATGACGAGGCTTTCCAATTGGTTACTTCTTCTTCCGAATTGTTCTATGAAATAAGGGCAAACTCCATCGTCATAGCAAAGTCGTTAATGGTGGATAATCTGGATGACATCATGCTCAAAGACGCAATCGATTTGAAAACCTCTGTGATTTCGGATTCGGAAACGACATACTATATTTCTGTACGTGATCTCGTCCGATCCATTCTTTCCCAATTGATGTCTCCGAATATCGAGCCGGATGCGGTTGCAACGGAAGCGGCTCGAGATGCTGCGTATGATGCGGCGATGATGAATCCGGTAATGGTTGAAAAGGGGTATCGAATCATAAACGTCGGAGAAGTGGTAACCGAGCGCGAGTACCAGGTTCTTCGGGATTTAAACCTGCTGGAAACCGATCAATTCGATTATCTTCTGTTGATCGGAATCATCTTTTACACGTTGATTCTCTTGGTTGTATTGTCGCTTTATCTTATTCAGGTGAAACCGATCATCATGTCCAATCCGAAAGATCTTATCGCAGTTTCGCTGTCTTTTCTTTTGCCTGTTCTGGCATCTCTATATTTAAAAGACATATCATCGCTGATTTCGACCGTATATTTTTCTGCGGTTATTCTTGCAACTTATATGGGTATTCAGTCAGGCATCGTTATGTGCTTTTTGCAAATACTTATTATCGCTCCGATCTATAATTTTGATGTCGAGTATATCCTAGTTTCGGTTATCGGCATCTTCATTTGTTCTGTGATCGCAGGAAGAAAAACAAGGAAATTCAATTCCGCCACGTTGATTATATTTACCGCTTTTGCGTGTTTTGCTTCTTCGGTCGCGTACAATCTCGTTTTGAAATCTCCGAGGTCCGTTTTGTTTACATCCGCATTATGGGCGATTATTTCCTCAACAACTTCCGTAATTGCCGCAATCGGATCCATGCCGATTTTCGAACTGATATCCAACACGGTTTCTCCGGTTCGGTTAATTGATCTTTCTCAACCGGGGAACCCGCTCTTAAAGAGGCTGTTTCTTGAAGCTCCGGGGACCTCGCAACACAGCATGATGGTTGCCAATCTTGCGGATTCCGGAGCGGACGCAATCGGGGCCGATGCACTTCTTGCCAAGGTAGGAGCCTACTATCATGATATCGGGAAGTTGGAGAACCCGACATATTTCAGCGAGAATCAACAGGAAGGATATAATCCGCACAATGATATTTCACCGGAGGAAAGCATGTCAATAATTGCGGCTCATGCGGACCAGGGGGTGCGGCTTGCCAGAAAAAATCGGCTTCCGAACAGTATCGTTCAAATTATTCAAGAGCATCATGGAACAACGTGTCAAATTTTCTTTTATCATAAAGCAAAATCCTTAGCGGTTAAGAAAGGGATGCCCGAGCCTTCCATCAATGATTTTCGATATAAGGGAGGAATTCCTTCATCCAAGGAATCTGCAGTGGTCATGCTGGCGGATACTTGTGAGGCGGCGCTTCGATCAACAGGAATAACGAATCTCGATGATGCGGAGGATTTATTTCGAAAACTGTTTAAGCAAAAAATCGAGCAAGATCAGTTAAATGATTCGGGACTCTCATTTAATGACCTGGAAACGATATTAAGAGCATTTCTTCAAGTGTATGCGGGATTTTTCCATGAAAGGGTGCGGTATCCGGATGATAGTACTGTTCGTCAATAAACAAAGGAAATATGATGTTCAATGTGTGGAGCGAATGAAGATTGTCTGCCAAAAGGCGATGGACGTCGTCGCTTCGGCTTCATTTGTCGATTCTGCCCTAAAGGTAAAATCGACATGTCTTTCCGTTACCATATCGTTTGTCGGTGCCGAACACATGAAAAAAACAAATTACGAGTATCGTGACATTAATGAGATAACCGACGTGCTTTCATTTCCGCTTTTGGACATGCAAAACGGAAAGCTTCTGAAGCCGCTCGGAGCGCAAGATATTCTTTGGCATAAGGACGGAATCGGTGAAATTTCTCTTGGGGATGTTCTGATATCACTCGATAAAGCGAAAACACAAGCGGATGACCTCGGACACAGTATGGATCGAGAGGTTGCTTTTTTGGCTGTACATGCCGCATTGCATCTGATCGGATTTGACCATATCAAATCGGAGGATGATAAAAGAATGATTTCCGAGCAAAAGAGAATGATGAAAAAACTTTATCCGAGCGAGACGGAAAAAAATGCGAATATCGATCCTTCCGGAACCGATGACCATGAAACATCATCGGTGAAACACTCGGGATTTGCGGCAATAATCGGGAAACCGAACGTCGGGAAGTCAACCCTGTTGAATCAATTAGCCGGATACAAGTTGTCTATTATTTCCGGGAAACCCCAAACAACACGTAATAATATTCGTGCTGTGATTAACCGTTTTGACGCACAAGTCATCTTTGTTGATACTCCGGGGATTTTAAAACCCAAAGACGGGCTTTCTCGATTTATGGCGGACTCCTCCGTTCGTGCCGTCCAATTTGCCGATGTAATCCTTTTCATGATTGACGGGCGGTTTTCAACACCTTCAGAAGCGGACCGAAAAGCAATTGAGATTTTTTCCCGTTACGGCAAGCCGGTCATTCTTGTAATCAATAAGGTTGACTGCGTGGTTAAAGAGTCAATTCTGCCGATCATATCCGTGTATTCGGAACTGTATCCGTTTCGAGCCATGATTCCCGTATCCGCAAAAAGCGGTGACGGCCTGGAACTGTTGTTGGATGAAACGATTTCGCTGCTACCTTCCGGACCAAAATACTACCCGGACATTGATTTCACGGATCAATCGGAGCGATCCATCACTTCGGAGCTGATTCGTGAGCAAATCCTACATTTTACAAATCAAGAAGTACCGCACGGTACAGCGGTTCTTGTGGATCGATTTGAGGAAATATTCACGGAAAGCAATTCGGAAGAGCGAGAAATGGTTCGTGTTTTCGCGTCCATTGTCTGTGAGAAAAAGACACACAAGGCAATCATCCTGGGAAAAGAAGGACAAATGATCAAGCGAATCGGTACTTCTGCAAGAAGAAGCATAGAAGGGATGACCGGATGCAAGGTGTTTCTTGATTTGCATGTGAAGGTTAGAAACGATTGGAAAAATTTGTCTTCTCATCTGAACGAGCTGGGTTATCGTAAGGGAGATTAAAGTGTCGAGCATGAAAATTCGCGGGCTCGTCCTGTCTTCGAGGCCCCATAAAGAGCAGGATCGCCTCATTCGAGTACTGACAATCGAAAACGGAGTGCTTCTTGCATGTGCTCCGGGTGCCGGAAAAACAGGCAGCAGACATGCACTTTCAGCTCAGTGTGGCACATTATCCGACTTCACATTCAACCATTCACGTGGTTTTTTGTACGTAAAGGAATCGGAAATGGTTGAGCCTTTTCGCGGTTTATATGAAGATATTGAAAAACTTACGGCTGCTGCCCACATACTGGAGATTACTTCGGATGTTTGCGTATCGCAGGATATATCTTCCGTAATCTATCCGGTTACGATTTGCGCACTGTTTGCATTGTCTGAAACGCAAAAGAATACATCTCCGGTTATATCCGCCTTTGAATGGAAGGTGATGGACGTTTCCGGATATTCGGCGGATCTGAGCGCTTGCCCTTGCGGTAAATCAGAAAAGGATAGTTCATTTGCTTTTTCCTTTAATCGTTGCAGGATCTTTTGTCTTCGTCCTTCATGTCTTTCCGAGGCAGGCAAATACAAAGTAATTTCGATCGGTGCCGTTGAGGCGCTTCGCTTTTTCAAAAGAGCAGAAGCTTCGAATCTTTTTTCGTTTACCGTATCCGATGAAGTCTCGGATGAATTATCGGAAATCACACGAAAATATCTGTGTGAGCATCTCGAGAAAAAGTACTGCAAAATGGATATGCTGGATTTAATCAAGGATTATTCGATATGCGAATCGTCGGAATGATTCGGAATGTACTCTTCCGGATCAATCGAAAGTTCTGTTCGCCAGTGTTTGGGGAATAGACATCGGTATTCGCCTTGTGCATACCGATGATCCATAAGAACGACAAAACCTTGATCCGACTCATCTCGAATCACCCGGCCGCTTGCCTGCAAGACCTTTTCCCAACCGGGGAAACGGTATGCGTATGCGTATCCGTCGCCGAATTTTTCCTGATAATACTGTCGTAGAATTTCTCTTTCCGGTGAAATTTGCGGTATTCCGACCCCAACGATGAATACCCCCGACAACTTTTCGCCGACCAGATCAATGCCTTCGCCGAAATGTCCTCCCAAAACAGCGAAAGCAAGTAATGTCCTTGTTCCGAAGACATTAAAACTCTTAAGGAAATTCTCCTTGTCGGAAGCACTCATATCTTTGTTTTGCATAAGGATCTCGGTGTTTTTTAAAGAGCATCGATCACGGATCAGCGTGGATACAAAATTTAAATATCGAAAGGAGGGAAAATAAACGATATAATTACCGCATGATTTTGAAACATGATCAATGATACATTCAGCGACCGAATTAACAGTTGATACTCTTTCTCTGTATACGGTTCGAATGTCTGTGCGAAAGATCAGTTTCAAATTCTCGGGCGGGAACGGGCTTTCGATAACAATCTCGTCGACGGAGTCTTCATCGGGACCGACTAATATAGTTCTGTAATAAACGGATGGCGAAAGAGTAGCGGAAAAAAAGACACACGGATGACGCTTCTTTATTCGGGAGGAGATAAACTCCGATGCGTCAAGGCAGGATAAGGAGAAGTGAAAAGTCGGAGCAAACGGTTTCCCGCTTTCGGACCGTTTATCGATTTGGATAACAAAGATATAGGAGTCACCATAATATTGCTCAATGATAGTTATAAAAAAGCGGGCCTCGAAAAAAAAGTCAAGAATCGCTTTGCGGACCGGACCGACCGGGACGGTATCCAAAATAAAGGAGAGTCGGTAACACAAACGCCACAATTCCGCATATAAGAATTTTGGAATCATTTTGACAGCACGAAAATCATCCGCGATAAAGACATGTTCATCCTTATATGTGCTTTCAACACGATTAATCGATTTCTCACCCGACAGGATTAAATCATACACGGTTGAAAAGTAACGATAAATTATTTCGCTGTGCGCATCAATCTCGGGTGTTATTCCGCGGACTGCTTTGTAAAACAGATCGAAAGTTTCAAAGTTGAGCTTTGCGGTAAACATTTCTCGTGAACGATCTGCAAGATTATGTGCTTCGTCATTCAATAGAATATGTGATTGTGATGGATCTTCAAAATATCGCTCCAAACGAATCCTCGGATGAAAAGCATGATTATAATCCCCGATAATTACATCACAATACTCGGAGAAGTCCAGAGAAAGCTCAAAAGGACAAATCGAATATTTTGCTGAAGTCTTTTGTATTTCGTCCGGGGTTATATCCGAAATCAACTTAAGATCGGAAAGCGCAGCATTTAATCGATCGTAGTATCCGATTGCATATGGGCAGACCTTGGGCTCACAGTAAATATCTTTATTGGGACACATAGATTCCTTCGATGAAAGAAGAATCGACCGAATATAAAGGCCGTTGTTGCGAAGATCGTGAAGTGTTTTTCTGCAAACGTCACGAGTTGAAATTTTTGCGGTCAGGTAGAAAATTTTATCCGCAAAACCTCTCGCGATACATTTCAGAGCAGGAAATAGGACTCCGATCGTTTTCCCGATTCCGGTCGGAGCTTCAGCAAACAATATCTCTTTTTTTCGGATTGCGCCAACAACGCTTTCCATCAGCATTTTTTGTCCGTCACGAAGATTTATGTATGGAAAAGAGAGTCGGGTTATTGATTCATTTCGTCTCGTTCTTTCATCAACAATAAATTGCGCGATATTGCGATAACTCCTACATGTTTCATCAAAAAATATTTTGGCGTCAAGACGGGTAATTCGTTCTGTTTTGTCGGTCGGTTGCACTGTTTGTACAGAAACATAGGAAAGAATGATTTCAAGCTCATCGATTTCCTGTTTGTCGCAAAACAGCATATGTGCGTAAAGCAATAACTGAGCGCGGTGAACCGGTCGGAATAAATCATTAACGGTTGCGTTTTGCCGATTGTGTGACTTGATCTCAATCAGTGAATACAAATCTGAATTTGACTCGTGTTTCTCGATCAGACAATCCGCACGACCGGAAACCCTCAGAAGAAAACCGTCTTTCGAGTACTCACAAAAGAGAGGAACCTCGGTTCTCACGATTCGGTCCGGGTATCGTTGGGCAATATCATCAAAAACTTTTCGATGTAATCGTGTTCCTTCCTGTCCGGAAACCGAAGAAAACGATACGCCGGAAAGATTACCGGTTACATAAATTTGCTCCGCAAGAAGCCTTGCGGATACACTGTATGCAATCACCTCAGTTCCAGGATCTTTCGGATTCATTTACTTACTTCCTGAGTTATTTTGATCGGGCATATTTAGATTATACTCCAATTGGACAATGTATCGGGAAGCAACGAAATCCGATATGATTCATCATTATGAGATTTGCGAACTTAGCGCTTGCAATATTTATTTGAATTCATTGGGAATATCGTTTAAAATGATGAGTGGTTCATTAATATATGAAATGTGGACGGGAGAATATTTCAAATGGGAATAAGAATCGGCATTGTTGGATACGGAAATCTGGGAAGAGGAGTCGAAAATTTGCTTCGATCGAACACAGATATGACGCTTTCGGCTATATTTACTCGGAGAAACCCGGAGAGCATTAAACCCCATGACGAAAAAGTTAAGGTTATATCTCTAAATGATATAGAGAGCTTTAAAGATCAGATTGATGTGCTGATTTTATGCGGAGGAAGCGCCTCGGATCTTCCGGAACAGACGCCGTCTGCGGCCAGATGGTTCAATGTGGTCGACAGTTTTGATACGCATGCAAAGATAAATGATCACCTGACCTCGGTGAACGCTTCGGCCTTGGCTTCCGGTCATGTAGCAATTATATCGGTCGGATGGGATCCCGGGATGTTTTCCCTGACTCGTCTGTATTCTGAGGCTATTATTCCGGTAGGGGAGACCTACACATTTTGGGGAAAGGGCATCAGTCAGGGACATTCGGATGCGATTCGAAGAATTGAAGGGGTTTTGGATGCCCGGCAGTATACCATACCCGTTGAAGAGATGGTGGAGAAGACACGGAATGGAGAACAGATTCCGACCGACTCAACGAAAAGACATATACGAGAGTGTTATGTCGTTGCCCGGGAGGGCGCAGATATGGGTCGCATTGAAAAAGAAATTGTTACCATGCCGAATTACTTTGACGGTTATCGGACAATCGTGCATTTTATCACGCAAGCCGAACTTCAGAAGAGTCATTCGGCGATGCCGCATGGCGGCTTTGTGATTCGATCGGGGTATACTGGCTCCGAAAGCTCAAATCGACAGTCGATCGAATATGCACTGAAACTGGACTCGAATCCGGAATTCACGGCAGGAGTTTTAGTCGCATTCGCAAGGGCGGCGTATCACTTGAATCAGGAAGGAAAGAGCGGGTGCCTGACGCCCTTCGATGTTCCTCCGGCGTATTTATTGCCGATGAAAAGGGAGGACATCATCCGAAAGTTTCTCTGAATATCTGTAAATCAAAAAGACCGGACAATGGTCCGGTCTTTGGTTATGGGAAAAATAAACGGTTTGCTTACTTTACCGCGATTCTCATCCGGTATGAAAACTCAATCGAAAATTCCTTGTTGCCCAATATTTCATCAACCAGTGCTTGATAATCGGAAACATCCCTTTCAATCAATACAGGTGCTTTCCGCAAGACCTCCTGAAGGCTCCCTTGGCTGAGCATAAGTCCGATCATACGATTTGTGTTGCACGGCTCGGATTGCGAAAAAACAATTTCCCGTATGTATCGGAAGTGGTCGCTAATATAAAGATTTTTCAGATGATTTTCTTTGTTAAATCGCACAGATTGACTCGCAATGTCGGGGAGTACAAGCTCAAGGCGATGAATTTTGTTGTACAGCTCGGAAAATGCCTGATCCACCCGCCAGTCCGATACCGGTGGCCAGTCGCAATCAATCGAAGCAAAGACCCCGCCATTACGCAATATGCGATCGACTTCAATCAATGTTGAGTATGGCTCCATCCAATGAAAGGATTGACTGCAAATCACTACGTCTGCGAATGCATCGGGAAGCCCTGTTTTATCCGCGAATCCTTTTTGAAAAGAAATGGAGGACGAGGATTTACAGCTGGCAATCTTGATCATATCCTCGTTTGGCTCAATTCCGACAACCTTTTCACAATAACCTTCCCAAACTGCGGTCGACAGGCCGGTTCCGCTACCTAGATCTACGACATTTTGGGGTCTGCATCCCAAGTACCCGGTAATCAATGAAATGACGTGAGTGGGCATAACCGGTCGCGAATTGTCGTAGATATCGGCGAATCCTGTAAAGCGATTCGCATTTGGTTGACAGATGTGATCCATTGCTCATCCTCCTTGTCTTACTTACATTATACGAAAAATGAACACGAAATACTTCGACTTCTCTTTTGAATTTCTTATAACAACGCATAGCAGCACAAATCAAAAATACGGAATGAAAAAGATCGTGATTTGTAAAAATCACGATCCTCTTATGGTGCGGGAAACAGGACTTGAACCTGCACGACCTTGCGATCACTAGCACCTGAAGCTAGCGCGTCTGCCAATTCCGCCATTCCCGCAGAACAAAATTCATAATACAATATGGGTAGGAAAATCGCAAGTGAAAAATAAAAGTGGTAAAATACTGGAAACAGCAGTAAAGGATATGAGAATGGATATAAGAAAACTCTCCGAGTTCAAAGCGTTCATTTCCGGTAAAAAGGTAGCCGTTCTCGGTGTCGGAATCTCAAACCGGCCATTGATTCGATACATTCATTCTCTCGGAGCCATGATTACCGCTTTTGACGTGCTGGATGCGGAAGATCCGGTGCTTAAAAAGACCATCGATGATTTCGAGGCCGAAGGTGTCCGATTAAAATGGTGTTGCGGAAAGGATTATCTCGATAAATTGCCCGGCCAGGGGTTTGAGATAATTTTTCGAACACCGAGACTCAGACCCGATATCCCGGAGATCATGATGGCCGTTCGGGAGGGTGCTGTCCTGACCTCGGAAATGGAGGTGTTTTTGAGCCTCTGTCCCGCACGAACCTTTGCAGTAACCGGAAGCGACGGAAAGACGACTACGACGACGCTGATATCCTTATTTCTCAAGGCAGCAGGACATGATGTTTATGTTGGGGGTAATATCGGAACGCCGCTTCTCAATCAAATTGATAAAATCAAAGAGACGGATTGCGTTGTACTCGAGTTATCCTCTTTTCAATTGATGACGATGAAGACTCCGATTGATAATGCGGTCATCACCAATATTTCTCCCAACCATTTGGATTTTCATAAGAATTATGAAGAGTATATTCGTGCGAAAACGAATATATTCAAGGCACAGCCATTCTGGGGCAGACTCATTATTAATGCAGACAACCCAATTACTCGAGTATTTGGATCGAAAGCTCGCGGACAAGTGGCATATTTTTCGTGGAATAAGCAGACCAAACTTCCGGGAGACAGTGCGCTTTTGATAAACGATCATGCATATGTAGAAGACGGTGCAATATGGATTTCTTCGCGCGGACAGGAGAAAAAAATGGTTTGTACCGGTGACATATTGGTTCCCGGGAAGCACAATATAGAGAATTTTATGACAGCGGCGCTTGCGGTTTTCCCATTCGTTCGACCGGAGCACGTTTCGTCTGTCGCGCGATCCTTCGCAGGGGTTGAACACCGAATCGAACTGGTCGCCACAATAAAAGGAATTCGATATTTCAACAGCTCGATTGATTCGAGTCCGAATCGCACGATTCACACGATGGAGGCACTTGCAGACCGAGGAGAGCATGGTGTACTGATTGCCGGAGGTCAAGATAAAAAATGTGATTATTCAGGATTGGGCCGTGCGATTCAGAAGGTATGCGACCGAATAGTCTTATGCGGAGATAACAAAGACATGATTCGTAAATCCGTGGAAGAAGAATGTGCTGTTGACTCCTTTCGGATGGAAGAAGCCTCCGATTATCGAGAAGCACTTCGAATGGCTACGGAAATGGCAAAGCCCGGAGAAATCATCATCTTATCTCCGGCAGGGACAAGCTATGATTTTTTCCGCCATTTTGAGGAACGTGGAAAACGGTTCAAGGAATTGGTTAACGAACTATCTGTTGAGACCTGATGGAAAAAAATTATTGGATTGACGAAAATGAATTCGCTTTTTCGCGATGCAAGTTATCCATCCATTTCATTTTTTCGATCGAATCATGGTATTGTCCTATTGACTCATTTTCGGGAATGTGGTAATTTGAACTCCATCGGGGGAAATCCCATTGCAACTTGTGAATTGAAATATCACGGACACGATGAGAAGGACCAGTAGGAGAACCGTCCGGACTAAAGAGAGCAGCTGTTTGGTGTGAAGCGGCGTCGGACAATCTTTGAACTCACCTTGGAGTGTACTTGTTGAAAGCGTAAGCGATTAGACGGAGTCGGAGGCCGACCGATACAGCGGCAGGATATCAGATTTGAATCTCGTATCCGGTGAGTGCGCCTAATAAGGCGAATTGGAGTGGTACCGCGGAAGTTTACCTTTCGTCTCTTATATTGGAGACGGGAGGTTTTTTATGTTTAGAAATATCATCATCACAAAAAGGAGGAATTTTAGCCGACAATCGCAATTGCTGCGAATCGGCTCAATCCTCGATTTTCTTCTAAGCGCTTCATGATTAAGACAATTCTAAGAAGAAGTAAACCGAAAATACAGATGGAGAAAATGATTATGAATTACAAAAGATATACCCGATTCCCACAGGTACCGATACAGAACCGCACTTGGCCGACACAAATCATCGAAAAGGCGCCGATCTGGTGCAGTGTTGATTTGCGTGACGGAAATCAGGCGCTGGAAGTGCCCATGACACTTTCCCAGAAATTGAAGTATTTTGACTTTTTGGTCGAGATCGGGTTCAAGACAATCGAAATAGGATTCCCTGCAGCTTCGGAGACCGAGTATGATTTTGCACGCTATCTGATTGACAATAACCTGATTCCCGATGACGTCGCTATTCAGGTATTGACACAATCCAGAGAGCACATCATCGCCCGTACGATGGATGCTCTGCGCGGAGCTCCCAAGGCTGTCGTGCATCTGTATAACTCAACGTCCACGCTCCAACGCGATGTTGTTTTCAACTTCGGCAAAAAGGAGTGTATCGAATTGGCCGTTTCCGGAGCGAAAATGATCCGGGAAGCAATCGAAATGGACACCAGCCGAACGGAATGGTTTTGCGAATACTCGCCGGAGAGCTTTTCGGGCACTGAGCCGGACTTTGCCGTGGAGATATGTGACAGCGTATTGGACATATGGCAACCGACAAAGGATAAAAAGGCGATCATCAATCTTCCGGGAACCGTTGAGATGGCCTCGCCGAATGTTTTTGCCGACCAGGTGGAGTATTTTTGTAAAAACACGCGTTGGCGCGACCGGATGATTGTTTCTATTCATCCGCACAATGATCGCGGGACCGCTGTTGCTGCAACCGAGTTGGGCTTGATGGCCGGTGCGGATCGGGTCGAGGGAACGCTTTTCGGTAACGGTGAGCGTACGGGAAATGCGGACATTGTGACCATTGCAATGAATATGTTTATGCACGGTATCGACCCGGAACTGGATTTTTCGAATATGAATCGTGTTGTGGAAATGTATGAGGAAAGCACGGGACTTCTGGTTCCTGTTCGTCATCCCTGGGCAGGAAAACTCGTATTTACGGCTTTCTCGGGCTCTCACCAGGATGCGATTAACAAGGGACTGAAACGAATGAAGCAACATCCCGATCGTTGGGAGGTTCCGTATCTGCCGATTGATCCGCGAGATGTCGGCCGGGATTACGCACCGATTATCCGAATCAACAGCCAGTCGGGGAAGGGAGGAGTCGCATACGTTTTGGAGAGCAACTTCGGACTTCAGTTGCCGAAGGCTTTTCAAAAGGACTTCGGTGTGGTCTGCACAGATTTGTCCGACAAGAAGCATTGCGAGCTTAAACCGAAGGAGATATTCGAACTGTTTGATGATATCTATGTAAATGTCAAATTCCCTTATGAATTATCCGGGTACAGGGAGGACTCTCTGGATGAGAATCACGTAAATGTGGAAGCGAACATCAAGGCTTCGGACAAATTGATAACCATTCACGGTAAAGGCAACGGATTGCTGGATGCGTTCTGTGACGGCATTGAGAAAGTCTTGAATCGAAAATTCTCAATCACGTCATATCATGAGCATGCGATGGAAAGCGGATCGGATTCTGCGGCCATCACATATGTTGAAATCGAGGACGATCAAGGTAACAAACATCTCGGCGCAGGAATCTCAAGCTCGGTGACCAAATCATCACTTCGTGCAGTGGTTAGTGCAATGAACCGAATGATCACAAAAGAACAATCGAAGAAGTAAAGTAGTTATCGTTTTATTTTTTCCGAAACGATGTACAGACCGTTTCAAGGAAAATAAAAAGAAAGAAGAATCGGCGTAAAAGCCGATTTTTCGTCGTTTGGGAATGATTGACATCCATTGGTTGCTTTGTTCGCCAATGGAAGCTTATACGTCCCTCCGATTAAACAAAACATTCATTTTGTTTAATCGAGGATAACAATCAGGTGGGATATTTCTCCTCTCATCAGGGCGAAAATTCGGAAGATTCGGATTCCGTAGAAAAAGTCATAACGTTGTTGTTCGTATCCTTTTGAAACGGATCGTTTTGAGTCATCTCCTGTATGTTCTCTATTCCGAGCAATTGCTTGTATTGAAACGATTCGACAAATGGCTTTAATGAACGAATCGAAAGTAACAAAATCATTAGAAATACTCCGATAATCAATACGGTACGGGTAATGTGAATTGCTTTTTCCCTTCTGAATTTCCGGTCAATATGAGCTTGCGTAGTGTAACCGACAAGAACGTAGATTCGATTTGGAGTATTCCTCTTCGGCATCCTCTTCTTCTCGTTAATACGAATACGAAAAAAGTGAATGATTTTTGAAGGTATATTTTTTAAATATTGTATTGTATTGCGATATACTGACGATCCGAGAACTGCAAACGTTCTCGCCAAGCGAGCATACCATTGATCGTTGATTTTTCCGTTATTTGAACCGCGCTGCTCGGACATCCAATCACCTACGTTATTTTTTGATTATTATATCATAATTGAGCATTCGTTCAGCATTTTCGTAATCGAACAATCGTTTGACATTAAAAAATCTCAATGTTACTATAATCTAAATATGGATTGATCTACAGGAGGCTTACATGGACAAAAAATACAAATTCACTAGAAGCAATCTGGATCAGACTGTAGAGGCTGTGTACACTTACATCGTCGATTTCATAAGAAAAGAGGGCTATCCTCCTTCTGTTCGGGAAATTTGCCTTGGTGTAGGTATAAAATCCACGTCAACCATACATGCTCATTTAAAAAGACTGGTCGAAATGAATCAAATCGAATACACCCCGGGAAAACGCAGGGCGATCATTGTTCCGGATCTGATTCAGGAGAATGTGACTCATCTTCCGGTACTCGGATCGATTTCGGCCGGAATTCCGATTTTGGCTGAACAAAATATTGAACGAACTCTTCCGATTTCTGCGGATTTTCTGTCTTCCGGCGAGTATTTTCTTCTGAAAGTCCGGGGTGACAGTATGATTGGTGCTCATATTCTGGACGGTGATTATGTAATCGTTAAGCGCCAGAATAATGCGAATATCGGACAAATCATTGTAGCACGCATTGAGGATGAAGCAACCGTTAAGACTTTCGTTAAAATCGATGGTAAACCCTACCTGAAGCCAGAAAACGATAAATATTCTCCGATTTGCTTTGATACCGAGGACTGTCAGATTCTTGGAATCGTAACGGGCTTATTTCGATCTCAACTGTGAACGGCGGATGTATTTGCTCCGCAGTATTCTTTTCTCATTGGTTCACCGAAAATATACCGCACCTCTTCCTCGGGAACGACGGAAGCGATGGCCGATTTATAGATCAGATTTTGTGAGTTATCGTCCGACAGTATGATGGATTGATTATCAAAGCCGATAATAGTGCCTCTTCTCGCCTTCCCTGCTAACATATGAATGATTACGATATCTCCGTTCTTCCGACAGTTATTCAGAAAGATTTCCTGAAGATTTGCATTTTTAAATGAGCGAAAATCCTTCGAATGAAACGAATAATCAAAATCATGATCATTGTGATGATCATTAAGAATATGAGCAGAGGATTGGGCTATTGAATTTCCGTGATACACTTTGAGCACCTCCTTTATGAATGCAAAGACAGCGTATCATAGAAAACATAATTACATCTATATGATATATACGTAAATTTATTGTGATATATCGACGATGCGCGAAAATGCATTATGCATAATCCAATGTGATCGAATCGATGATAACCGAGTCCTCATCCGGATCGATCCAGATGGTTTCTTTCATGCTTCGAAACCATGTGATTTGTCTTTTGGCATAATTTCGCGTTCTTTGCTTTATGATTTCGATGGTTTCGTTATACGTTCTGATTCCTTCGAAGTAATCGACAAACTCCTTATATCCAATGGCCTGGACGGAGGTTTCTCCGGCAAGTGATTGATTCTCCCATATCTTTTTTACCTCGTCCTCCAGCCCTTTTGCAATCATTTGATCAACTCTTTGATCGATTCTTTGGTACAACAGATCACGGGGAAGATTAACAACAAAGATCTTAAACGGGTACTTGGGTCCTTTCTGAAGAGATGATTCACGATAACTGCTCAGAGTTCGGTTGCTCTGACGATAGACTTCCAAGGCCCGAATAATTCTTTTTGCATTATTCGGGTGTATTTTTTCTGCACTTTCGGGATCTACCCTCTTCAATTCTTCGTATGCCGAGATCCCATGATCTTTATCGTACAGCTCAGTGATCTCACGACGTATTTCCGGTATCACCGTAATCGGAGAGTACTCGATACCGTCCATTAAAGACTTCGCGTATTGACCGGTGCCGCCGCAAAAAACCGGAAGTTTTTCTTTACTGAGAAGTTCTTCGATAACACGATAGGCATCATTTAAATATCGAGCGACGGAATACTTTTCATCGGGATTTGCAATATCAATCAGGTGATGACGAATCATTTTTTGCTCGTCAACGGTCGGTTTTGCGGTTCCGATATTCATTCCTCGATAGATCTGCATGGAATCCATGGACACGAGCTCGCCGGAGAGCTCAGTGCATACCTTTATGGCGAGAGCACTTTTCCCGGAGGCAGTTGGGCCGGCAATGATCGGTATGTGAGAGATTTGTCCGATCGGAAGGGATAATAGAGGCATAGATTTCTCCCGGTGTGGTTCCGTTATTGGAAAAGACTTCTGATAATTAAATAATACGCTTAAATTCCTTATCTAGATACTTTTTCGAAAAATAAACAAACGTAGGCCTGCCATGTGGACAGGAATACGGATTTTCCAAAACGATCAACGCATCGATTAAAGAACGAACCTCTAATGGATCCAGTCGATCATGTGCTTTCACAGCGGCTTTACATGCCGAGGTTGCCAGGGCAAGAAGCATTCCGTCGTCTGATTTATTCTTGTCGTTTTTTATTTGGTCAATCAGATTTTGGATAACAGTCTGCAGTGTCTTTGTATCACATACTAAGGGTGCGTATCTTACGGCATATTCCCTTTCGCCGATCCGATCCAACTCGAAACCGATATCGTTGAATCGGGAAAGGTTGTCCTCCATAAGCATCATATCGGATAAAGACATGGAGATGACCACCGGTGAAAGTAGTTTTTGCGAAGAAACCGCGGTATCGCCTCTTCTCGCTTTTTCATGTAAAAGTTTTTCGAAAAGAATTTTCTCGTGTGCCGCATGTTGATCCATAACAATCATATTATGATCTGATTCGAAAAGAAGATAGGTTGAAAACAAAGAGCCGATGTATCGTGCGTTTGCAAGCTCTTGTAATGATTCGGATCGCGACATCGCATTTGTTTCATTTGTTTGAGGTCGGGAAAACAGTGTGCTTATATCCTGTTGAACCGATACATCATCCGAAGCATTCGTTTGGCTATTAAACGTCTCACGTTCTTCGGAAAATGGATATTTTGATTTATCATGGCTTGTTTCCGTGACGGGACGAAAAGAGATTGTAGGCTGTACAACTGTCGGTATGCTCTCAAAATCAGATTTCGTGCTTACTTTTTCGTGCTTTTCGCTTCCCTCTTCAACCAAGGACTCGGACATAAGAACTCCGCGTATCGAGTGATACACCGCCCTGAAGACCTCGGAATCATTCCAGAAGCGCACCTCGGATTTTTGAGGATGTACATTCACGTCAACAAGAGCGGACGGAACGTATATCATCAGAACCACAAAGGCATATTTTCCTTTCATAAGCAGGGTTTTGTACGCTTCGTCTATAGCGGCGGAAATCGTTTTGGAACGAATAATCCGATCATTTACAAAAACGGTTTGTTCTGATCTGCCGGATCGGGCCAAAGTCGGTCGTCCGACAAAGCCCCGTACTTTTATCTGCTCGAAATCCGACCGAACGACAATCGATTGAGATACAACGTCTTTTCCGTAAACACAGTACAGTGCTGAAACCGGATCGTTATTGCCCGGAGAGTGGAGAATCTCTTTGTCGTTTTTGGTTAAACGAAAAGAAACATCGGGACGAATTAGAACAAATCGCTCACACAGCAGGGTAATGTACTGTGCTTCCGTTTGATCTTTTTTCAGAAATTTATATCTGGCGGGGAAATTATAAAACAAATCGCGAATTTCAACACAGGTTCCCCAAACACCGCCGGACTTATCTTTTTTGATTATTTTCCCAGCCTCGGCAATCACCGTCGTTCCGAACTCGTCCCCGACTTGTCGGGAGCGAAGAACCACCCTGGATACCGCGCTGATGCTGGATAGTGCTTCTCCGCGAAATCCCATAGTGCTGAGGCTCTCCAGATCGGAAAGCTGAGATAATTTACTGGTGGCATGGCAGGAAAAAGCCGCGACTGCGTCATCTGAATCCATTCCGCACCCGTTATCCGTAACACGCATTAACTTAATGCCGCCGTCAATAATCTCAACTGTGATTACCGTAGCGCCGGCATCAAGCGAGTTTTCGACCAGTTCCTTGATAACGGAGGCGGGTCTTTCGACGACCTCGCCTGCAGCAATTCCGTTTGCTGTTGCCTGATCGAGCAACTTAATTCTTCCCATTTGTATCCTCTTCCCGATCCGTGTTATCCGGAGTTTCCTTATTCACACGATCTATCAAAGCATATAAGTAATTCAGTGATTCGAGAGGAGTCATCTTTGAAATATCAATCGTTTTTAATTCCTCCCGTATAGGGTCCTTTCGCTCGAATGCATTTCGGGCGGTAAAAATGTCCAATTGGCCGTTCATCGGTATGGATGAAAAACTATCGAAATTCTGTTCCTGACCGAAAGTATCGGAGAAAACAAACCGATTCTTTCCGGAAATATGAGCTCCTAGAATTTTCATTCTTTTCAGTTCAACCAGAACGTCGTTTGCACGCATAATCACTTCATCTGGAATACCGGCCAATCGTGCAACCTCGATTCCGTAACTATCGTCTGTTCCACCGTTTTCTATTCGGTGTAAAAAAATGACCCCTCCTTCTTTTTCCTGAACGAGAACATGCGCGTTAAATATACCCGGGATTCGGTTCTCCATTGCGTTCAACTCATGATAATGGGTGGCAAAAATGGTCCTGGCAAACATGACGGACGGATCGGCGATAAACTCGAGAATCGCCCAAGCGATGGAGAGTCCGTCAAAGGTGCTTGTCCCGCGGCCGATTTCATCCATTAATATCAAACTTCTACACGTCGCACTGCGAAGGATTGAGGACGCTTCATTCATTTCAATCATAAAAGTAGATTGTCCCGATGTGATATCATCCGAGGAGCCGATCCGTGTGAAAATACGATCTACAACGCCGATTCTAGCGTATTTTGCAGGCACAAAGCTTCCGATTTGAGCCAATAATACAATCAGTGCGACTTGTCTCATATAGGTCGATTTCCCGGACATGTTCGGTCCTGTCAGCACCATAATTCTTCTTGAATCGGCATTCATCAAAGTATCATTCGGAACAAAAGCACCGGATGAGATCATTCGCTCTACAACCGGATGTCGACCTGACTCAATAATCAGATCCGGAGAATCATCTATGATGGGACGGTTATAATTGTCGCGCTGCGCCGTTTCGGCCAACGAAGAGATAACGTCCAAAACGGCAATCCGATCCGCAGTGCAATACAGACGAAAAGCCTGGTCTGATATTTGATTGCGAATCTGAATAAAAATATCGTATTCGACGGATATTAACCGTTGTTGCGCTCCGAGAATCGTATCCTCCATGCTTTTCAACTCTTCGGTAATAAAGCGTTCCGCATTTGCCAAAGTCTGTTTTCGAATATAACCGTCCGGTACAAGGGATAAATTGCTTTTTGAAATTTCGATATAATAACCGAAAACGCGATTGTATCCGATTTTCAGATTTTTAATTCCGGTCCGCTCTCGTTCCTTTGACTCCAAATTTAAAATGAAATCCTTCCCATGCTTTGATGCCTGTTTCAGTTGGTCAACCTCTTCCGAGTAACCGGATTTTATGATTCCCGCTTCTTTGATCAATATCGGAGCATCATCGTCAATGGCATGTTCGATAAGCTCATATACATCGGATAAGCTGTCAAATTCTTCATCATTCTCCCCAAGGATTCCTTGGGTGAATTTTTGGGATACACTCTGTACATAGGGAAGTTTGGCTAATGTGTTTTTTAAATGAATCAAATCCCTCGGTGTAGCGGAAGCTAGTGCGATTTTTGAGGCGAGTCGCTCCAAATCAGAAATTCCGGTCATCGACTCAATCAGTTCCTGTCGGTTGATAAACGATTCGAGCATCTCCCCGATTGCATCTTGCCGTGAATGGATTTGGTCTACACGAACAAGAGGCTCATCCATCCAACGTCGCAAAAGACGTGATCCCATGGAGGTTACGGTTCGATCAATTGCCCAAAGCAGGCTTCCGCGTCGTGATTTGGTCCGGATGGTTTGAACGAGCTCAAGATTGGTTCGCGTGGGAATATCGATTTCCATTGAATCGGATATAGAAAATAAACGGATTTTTGATAAATGACGGACAGAAAATCGCTGAGTTTCATCAATATACCGGAGAAGCGCGCCGGATGCCGATAATGATAGGCCTCGCTCATTGGATCCGGATATGTTTGCGGATCGGTCCGGCTTTAGTCGAGACGCATTATCCGGAGAAAAATCCGAGTCCGGACGAGTTTGTACGGAAATCGAAAACAAGGATTCGATGTTTGATTTCACGGAAGTCTTACTAAAATCCGGATTGCAAATCATTTCGGACGGAGAATATTTTGAAATCAAATTGGAAAGTTGAGACTCGGTATTCCCGATAATCAACTGAGTTGCCTCAAAATCACCCGTAGTGATATCTGCCGCGGCAACGCCATATTGCATTCCGAGCCGATAAATCGACAGGATATAGTTGTTCTTCTTTTCATCAAGCGCGCCGGGATCGATTAGTGTTCCCGGAGTAAGGATGCGTGTTATTGCTCGTTTCACGATACCCTTGGCGGTAGCCGGATCTTCGATTTGATCACAAATTGCGACCTTGTAGCCTTGAGATACAAGCTTAGAAATGTACGACTGCGAAGCATGATGCGGAATTCCGCACATCGGTGCTCTCTTGTCTAATCCGCAATCTCGTCCGGTTAGTGCCAATTCGAGGACGCGCGATGCCGTGATGGCGTCATCAAGAAACATCTCATAAAAATCACCGAGACGGAACAACAGGATTGCGTCGGGACACTGTTCCTTCTGCTCCAAATATTGGAGCATCATCGGCGTTATTTTATCTCTGTTCAACGTTTCGTAGGTCAGTGGTTGTTCTTTCATAGGAATGACTCCAAACGACCTTCAATAGAAAATGTCTTTGCGTGGATCAGACGTACCATCGCCTTTTTCCCTTCGAGCCATGCTTCGTTGTCCGGGGTGATTTGAAAAGACCCATCGACTGGAAATGAATCCTCGGGAATCGTGAAATTGATCAGGCGGTTCGACGATGTTCTTCCCGTATAAACGGACTTGTTGGTATGACTGATCCCTTCAATTAGTATCTCCTCGAGATTTCCGATAACCGATTGATTTGATAATAAGCTATGGTTGTTTTGGAGATGCAACAATCTTGAAAAACGATCGGATATCACGCCAGGCGCAACTTCATCCGTAAATTTTTCAGCGGCAGTTCCCGGCCTTTTGGAGTAAATGAACGTAAAAGCAGAGTCAAAACGAACTCGTCTCATTAAATCAAGAGTCATTTCAAAATCCGCTTCGGTCTCTCCGGGAA
The DNA here is from genome assembly GCA_012729635.1 of Clostridiaceae bacterium. Classification (GTDB taxonomy): domain Bacteria; phylum Bacillota; class Clostridia; order Saccharofermentanales; family Saccharofermentanaceae; genus JAAYCT01. The sequence continues at coordinate 38,970 of JAAYCT010000025.1, forward strand.
AACCGACGATGATGTCTGTGGATATGGTTCCTTCCGGAATCTCATTTCTGTAATGCAAAGCAGTATCAAGAAAACGTTCACGCGTATAACCCCGATTCATTCTCTTTAAAACGTCGTTGCTTCCCGATTGAAACGGAAGGTGCAAATGACGTTCTACGGAAGAGTTTTTTGCCATAACATCAATTAATCGATCCGAAACATCCTTGGGATGGGAGGTCATAAACCGAATCCTCGAAAACCATTTATTTATTGCGATTTCGTTTAATAATTCAGGGAATTCGGGGGCTCCGGGCAAATCCTTTCCATAGGAATTGACATTTTGGCCTAAAAGCATCACTTCTTCATACCCTTGCTCCGAGAGTTGCTCTAACTGCGAAATAATGCGTCGATAATCACGCGAGCGCTCTCTTCCCCGCGTATACGGAACTACGCAGTAGGTACAGAAATTATTGCAACCGTACATGATCGGAACCAATGCTCTGAATCGTCTTTTTCGAAGCACAGGCAGGTCGTCATCATCCGGCAAGTAATCCTCATCGGATACGTGCACTATCTTCTGCCCTTCCGAAACGCGATGATACAACATTTCGGGCAGGGTGTGAATATCCTGGGGACCGAAGACGAGATCGACAAAATTAAAGTGTTTACGAAGACGCTCTAAGTCCGAGGATTGCTTCATCATACATCCGCATACAATAATAATCATGCGCGGATTTTCCGTCTTCAGGGCTTTAAAGTGACCCAAATTTCCAAAAAGACGTTCTTCGGCGTTCTCCCGGATTGCGCAGGTATTCAAGAGCAAAATATCCGGTGTGTTTTCATTCTCGGATAATCCCATCAACTCAAAATAACCGGCCATCTTCTCGCTGTCTGACTCGTTAAGCTGACATCCATATGTCTTAATCGAATAAGTCGGGAATCGATCGGAAGACACTTTTACGCGTCGAAATAAATCGCCGATTAAGACACAATATTCTCGCTGACGGTCCAATTCATCTTTGCTGACAATCACTCTGGACATAAGCACACTCCGGTCAAATCAATACTGATATCATATCAAAACGATGGGTATTTTGGAAATGGAGCGATATGGAGTAGAATAGAAAAGAACATTACGAATCGGAGGACAAAAAGTGACTCGTTCCGACAAGAAAAGCATCACCTCCTTTATACACAATTTTCTTGGATCTTTTCGTATAATATTCAAATGCTGTACTTCGTGCTTCGTTATTATCCTTGTGCTTTTTTCGAATTATTTTTCTGTTTCATCTCATGCATTTTTCAGCGATGGTCGATCCGTGACTTTAACCGAAGCGTCCTTCAACGCATTCGATCATGGGAAATCATCGCTTTATGAAAGCGATGATTCGGTGCCGGAAAAGACGGATTTGTTGGAAAGGAATCCGTCCGGACTGCCGGAAATTAACGGAAAGGCATTTATTCTATATGACGCCCTTTCCGGAACATTTCTCGTCGGGGATGACTGTGATACGCCTCTTTCTCCCGCCAGTACAACGAAGGTTTTAACAATTCTTTTGGCACTGGAACAATTCGATCTTGACGATACGATAACGGTTACTAAAAACATGTATGATTATATCCCGGAGGGATATGTTCGCCTTGATCTGGTGGAAGGAGAGGTTATTACTGTTCGTGACGCAATTTATGCTTCCATTCTTACATCCGCCAATGATGCCTGTTCCGCGCTTGCGATCAAGATGGGCGGCACAAAAGAGGGGTTTGCGGATATTATGAACGCCAAAGCAAAAGAAATCGGATGCAATCAAACGCATTTCACGAACCCCTTCGGATTTTCCGATCCGGAGCATCTTACCTCGGTGCACGATATGGCGTTGATTATGCAGAAAGCCCTTGAGTATGATTTTTTTAAAGAAGTCGCCACTACCTCCGTTTATGTGATTCCGCCGACGAATAAATTTTCCGGGAAAAGGACACTGAACAATGGCAATCGATTCATTTCCACAACGACCTATTCCTATGATAAGTATGTTGCGGGAAAAACCGGGTATACGGATTTGTCCGGCCATACCATCGTTGCCGCAGCCGAAAGCGACGGCAGAACACTGATCGGTGTCATATTCGGAGCGACATCGTCGGAAATTCGATATTCGAATCTGATTGATCTTTTCGAGTACGGCTTTTCCCGATTTACCACTACAGCAAATGATACAAGCGAGTATGACTCCGTTATACAAGAAATAATTATGCAGGTTGAAAATGTTGTGGAAGAATACGATCTTCATGTTTCGGATCACTCGGAAAAATTGCAGTCGTATATTACTGTAACGGCCGAGCAAGCACTCGGCGGTTACAGTACGAACGTTGACCTGTCCTGTGCACAAGTCGATCCAAACCAAACCAACCAGGTCGTATCCTTCCCGATTCATCGAATATATTCAGACGGAACAGAACTTACGGTCGGTATGCTGGATGTGACGATTTCAAAGCAATCCGAAGATGCCGGTGCGCAGGATGCGGACGCAAAGAATAATGATGAGTGGGTGAAAAAAATACAAACAGCCATTATTGCGATACTCATTGTTATCGGACTGCTGATTGCCCTATCCGTTTTCGTTAAGATTCAAAAGCGAAGAAGAGCCATTCAAAACCGTCGTCGTTCGAAAATTCTATAAAAGAATAATGTGAGTTCATTCCCCGGAAATCGTCAGCCCCTCGACGAAAAGTGAAGGAGAACCGATACTCCCGTTATCATGCGGCGGTAATAGATATAAATCCTTTGAAATATCAAGTACGGATTGAAGAAGTGAGTAAAAATTTCCGGAAACAACAATTTGATCGACGGGTCTGTCGATCACCCCGGTTTTAACCCAAAATCCTTCGCACGATAAAGAGAAATCACCGGATATGGAATTGGTTCCGGCATGGAGTCCGGACAGGTCGGTAATTAAAAGTCCGGAGTACATTGACCGCATCATTTCCGCTTTTTCTTTTTGCCCTTCCGTGACGTATAGATTCGTAGGAGAAACATTGATCGAGCCCTTATATCCGCTTCGAAAGCCGTTTCCGGTAGAAAAGACGTGATCGACGGCTGCGGTTTTTCGATTATGGAGAAAGGATTTCAGGATGCCGTTCTCAATAAGAGCCTTGCTTTGGCCGGCCACACCTTCCGAGTCGAACGGAGACGAGTACAGAGATCGCGAGAAAACGGAATCGTCGCGGATGTTTAGGATTTCGGATGAGATTTTCTCGTTTATTTTTCCGAATAAAAGGGAAAATCCTTTGTGAACCGTTTCTGCCGAGAAAATTCCACAGAATGAATCAAGCAAGTCCGCCGCCGCACGCGAGTCAAGAATTATCGGATATTTCCCCGATGAAATAGCGGTTGCACCCAACTTTTGAACGGATCTTTCTACAACATTATCGGCAATTTCGGAAATATTAAACTGATTCGGATCTCTGCCGGCCCATAGGTAATAACCATTTTTGGTTTGAGTCCCCGAAACGCAGCGGCAATCCACATAAAGGTTGAGAAGATTATAAGAAGATAAACAGTGAAGCCCCAATGTGTTTCGAATCAACTCGGTGCCTGAATTTCTGGAGATATACAGATGATCGACCGCAACAATTCTCGAATCTCTGGATAATATCAGTTCTTCGAGTTCTAATCCAAGTTGGGAAAAGAAATGAATCGGTTTATCGGCAAGCGCTTGTGAAAAATTATTAACCTCAGGATAGTTCTTCTGACCCTCAAATAAGGTCTCGCGTTCCTTTTCTTCCAGAGCAATACAGTTTTCACGTGCTTTTGTTATCAAAAAATCTGCGGATTTATCCGAGAAGGACTCGGAAAAAGAGTATCCCATTTGCTCGGATATTCGGCCACGAAATGAGATGCCTGATGTATCCGATGATTCGTACGTGGTTACTTCATGATTATGGATCTGGATCTGGGATGATTGATTTGACCCGAAATATACTTCCGATTCGATAAATCCGTCCTTTTTTGACTTCCGCAAAAGCTGATCGATAAAGAAATCCGGAATGATCCTTGAATTGCTCATGATTACTCTTCATAACCTCCGACCGTCATTTCTGATACGCGAATGGTCGGCTGTCCTACATTGGCCGGAACATTCCCGCTTACGGAACCGCAGACGCCCTGCTCAAGCTCCAGGTCATTGCCGACTCGGTCGATATTCATCAGAACTTCGCTTCCCTTGCCAATTAATGTAGCTCCGCGAACCGGTTCCATGATCGTTCCGTTTCGGATCATATACGCCTCGGTTACAGCAAAATTGAATTCTCCGGTAGACGGGTCTACCGAGCCCCCGCCCATTTTCGCCGCATAGATACCCAATTCGGTATCCGCGATGATTTGATCATGCGTATCCTTTCCGGAATCGATAAAGGTGTTTGACATTCTGGAAGTCGGTGCATAACGATAACTTTGTCTCCTGCCGGATCCTGTGGGGTCGGCATTCATTCTTCTGCCGCCGAGTCGATCCACCAAAAAACCGGTAAGGATTCCATTTTTTATCAAAAGGTTTCGTCTAGGCAGAACGGACTCATCATCAATCCGGTAGCTTCCCCACTCCCCGTCCAGTGTCGGGTCATCGATTGCGGTAACGATATCGGAGGCAATTTTTTTACCGAGCATGTCTGTAAACACAGATGCCTTAATTCCGACCGAGGTTGCTTCCAGTGCATGTCCGCAGGCTTCATGGAAAATTACTCCTCCGAATCCGTTTCCGATTACGACCGGAAATCGACCGGAAGGGCAAGGCTTTGCCTTGACCATGGTGTCTGCAATCCGAGATGCATCCGAAGCGATTTCTTCAAGATTTAATTGTTCGATGCGCTCAAACCCGCCAACAATTCCGGGAGCCTTATAACCGGTTTGCTTTTCTTGTTTGAGTGTTGCAACGGATTGAATGGCTACACGGGCCCGAAGGACACGATCTGTTACATAATTTCCTTCCGAGTTGGCGATTATGATATTTCTCTCTGAATCGGAGTAGGACGCAGAAGTCTGGGTTATTAAATTCGAGAAGTTCATTGCATGATTAGACGAGTGACGAAGCAATTCTGCCTTTCTGTCCTGACGGATAGCCAAAGGGTTAACGGAATAATCGCGAACGGCATAGTCTCTTCGCCGACTCAGCAAGAAGGATATTCCTTGCGGCGCCGAGTAAAGTTCGGCGGAAGCCTCTTGAGCAAGGCGGATAAGATTTTCTTCTCGAATATCGTTGGAGAAAACATAAATGCTTGATGTCCCGTTCAATACCCGGATTCCGACACCGAGATCAATACCGCTTGTTGCTTTCTCTACAATCCCGTTGACGGCAGAAATACCCGACGTTTTGGTTTCCTCGTAAAAAATTTCCGAGAAGTCCCCGCCCGAAGTCAATGCGGCGATAAGGACGCGTTCAACCGTGCTCCTGTTAAGCATAACCAACTCCGATCCACGAGTGTTTTATCAGAATGAAGACAGTGTATTTATTTATAATTGCGGATAATTTTCTTTGATGTCGTCTTCTCAAATTCCTTGTCACGATAGACTACTTTTCGAATTTGCTTATAGGATACCAATTGCTCGTTGATTTTTCGGCACTCCGCATCCAGCAGAGCCTGAATTGAATCCGGATCCGGATTTTCGCCGAATTTTTCGTTTATCGCATCCATATTCGGGAAAATGGTTGCGGTAACGATTATGTCATCCTTATTGTCATCTTCTCCGGTAACAAGTGATTCTGCGATATACGGAGATCTGGCGAGCAATCCTTCAATCTCCTCCGGGAAGATGTTTTTTCCGTTTTTGGAGATGATTACATTCTTTTTGCGTCCGGTAATGATGACAAAACCGTTAGCGTCAATATAGCCGAGGTCACCGGTATGGAAATAACCGTCCGAGTCTATCGCCTCGGCCGTAGCTTCCGGATTTTCATAATATCCGAGCATAACATTCGGTCCTTTTCCGATGATCTCACCAATCCCGTTCTCGTCTTTATCAATGATTTTAATATCCACACCGGGAAGCGGAAGACCGGCGGCGCGATCATTAAAATCGACATCTCGATTCAGGGCGAGAATCGGTGCGCACTCGGTGAGCCCATAACCCTGGAGACATAAAAAACCGATTTTTTGCATATCCGATAGTATCCTCGGATCAATTCCCGCTCCACCGGATATAAGCATTCGCAATTTGCCTCCGAATCCTTCGTGGATTGCGTGAAATATCTTCCGTCTTTTATCTATGCCGATAGCTCGAAGAGCTGCCGTTATTGCGAGTCCGAACTTAAATTTCCTCGCTATTTTTTTATCCGCATTCGCTTTTTTCATAATAGCGCGATGAAACATCTCCAGCATTAACGGAACAACAAGGAGAACGGTCGCCTTCGATTCCTTCAAATTTTGTGTGATATATCGTAATCCCTCGCACTGGGCAATCGTGGAACCTCTGTATATTTGACATAAAAATCCGCAAGTGCATTCATAGGTATGATGAATCGGGAGTACGGATAAGAAAACATCGGATGGATCGATGTATACCATTTGGCACATTCCTTGAAGATTCGCACAGATATTTTTCTGTGAAAGCATAACCGCTTTCGACTTATCCGTGGTTCCGCTGGTGAAAAGGAGAATAGTCATGCCTTCCGCATCGATTTCGGCATCTATAAAATCTCTGTTTCCCTTTTCGAGCAGTTTTTTCCCTTGATCAATAAGGCTCCAAAAATAGTCGGTTTTCTTTTTTCCTTCCGGTTTATCCATACAGATGAAGTGCTTAACGGTGGTAATCTTTTCCTTAATCTCGTCGATGACAGGTTGTTTTGAAGATGAGTATACAATTACATTTGCGTAAGAACGGTTTAATAAACTCGCGATTTCGTTGCTCGGAAGTTCCTTATCAATCGGAACGACAATGCCGGTTCCGTTTGTGGTGGCAAGGTACGATACGTACCATTCATATCGCGTCTCGGCCAGAATAGCGACTCGGGAGCCCTTGCCGGCCAAGTGTAAAAGAGCAGTTCCGAAGGCATCGACATCCGCTCCGTAAGCTTTGTAGGAAATGTTGGTATATTCCTCCCCCCGATTCTTCTTAATCATAAAAGCAGTTTTTTCGTTGAAAATTTTGACACTCTGACGCAACATATCTCTTAAGTCTTGGATTTCTCGTACTTCGTACATTTTTATTTTTTTCATTTTGGAATCCTTTCTCGATAAGAAATACGGCATATACATATTTTAGTATAACCGAAGGGATAGGTGGATTCAATGCTACCGAAAGTGCCTTATCCGGGCAAAGAGAATTGAAGGAGTCGCTTCCGAGCTAATTTTGCATCGGGAATACATTTTCCCAACTGCAGCCAAAAATCCGGAGAGTGGTTCATGTGATATAAATGAGTTAATTCATGGAAAACCACGTAATTAAAAAGATCATCCGGTAAATAATACAGATATCCGTTCAGAGAAATGTTTCCGAGTGAAGAGCAGGAACCCCAAGAGGTTTTTCCAAAACGGATAAAAACGCGCGAGGGCTTTTTGCCCGTATATGTTGAAAGTATGAAAAAAAACCGCAATCGAACATGATCCGACAGGATCTTCTTGTCGGAATCGGAGCAACGAGGGATAATAATCCGATCCTTTCGGGCTTGCCTTCGCTTACAAATCCAATCATATCGATGATCAACGACGTAATCCGCATACTCTCCGGATAGATATTTTGAGGAAAGCAAAACAATGTCTCCCGACTCATTTAACTTTATTGCGGTTGTCCTTCGACTCGATCGAATCCACACATACCGCAAACCGAATGATGGAGAAACCCGGATGGATTGCGATCCGCCTTTTTTCATCCGTTACAATCCGAAGGCCGCGCATAACCTTTTGAAATCGCCATTTCTGCCCGCTCCTTTGCTTTTCCTCCCAAATCGATTTGCTCCTTAATAAAAGACGGGTTTTCGGAAAGGAAAACGTCCATGTATTCGGCCGGGTTTTGCATGAAATTCAGAACCATCCGATACTGCGGCTCGGTGATTCGACCGATTGCAAGTGCGGATTCAAAGAAGTCGGGAGAAATTTGAGTCAGTGTCTGAAGTCGAATTCCATCCTTCAACAAAATCTCGCCACCACCCTGTTTACGGTCGACCACCGCAATCGTATCCGAAATGGTTGCACCGGCTTCACGAATCGCCGGTATCCAAACGCGTGTATAACTGGATGCCTCGGTGACCAGATCCGCGATATGCAGGGCCCTTTTGCCGATAAGATTCGCTTCATATGCATGGATTCCGTCCGATAAGAAATCAGCACTATAGACGGCCTGAAAATCCTTGAAAATGCAAAGATGAGGCTTTTTCAAGATGAAAGCCGGAAGAATTGAAAAAAAGAAATCGCGCCGCTCTCCGCCTGAAATGAAATCAAAATCCATATCACCGGCCTTTTTAACGATCATGTCCGTTACCTCACGGAACGAGAGCGAGCGGTCGTAGATTTTTCTCAGGTGCTCACATATCAGCCTGGGGAAAGTCAGTCGGTCACTGGACGAAGAAGATTCAATGATGGATAAAAGCTCCAGTGCCTCAATCTCATTACTCAAAAGGAAGTGGGTGTTAATATAAAAAGGCCCCAATCGACCGGATGCATACCAGAACGGTGATTTAGGATCACTAACGCGAACGGCGTCGGTTTCGAAAAGTAGATCAATGATTCTGTCGGTCATGTTCATACCCCCCATAATTTTAGTGTTCCGACGATATCGGATAAACTCTCGATATGATTTTCGGCTGTGTATTTTTCAAGATCGTTGATGATACATTCCGGCGTTGTTGGATGAACCATCGTAGCCGTTCCGATTTCAACGAGGGATGCGCCCGCGATCAAGAATTCCAATACATCCTTGTAGTTCATTATACCGCCACATCCGACCACAGGAATCGAAAGAACTCTGGAACATTCATTAACCATTCTGAGGGCAATCGGTTTGATTGCCGGGCCGGAAAGGCCGCCGGTATTGTTCTGTAATATCGGGCGGGCGGAACGGATATCAATGGCCATGCCGAGCAGAGTGTTGATTGCAACAACCGCATCCGCCCCCCCCTCCTGAGCGGCTAATGCGGTGTCCGCAATGGAAGTGACATTGGGCGTTAACTTGACCCATAAAGGGATCGAAGTAATCGAACGCACAAGAGCGACCAGATTGAATATTTCCTTCGGAGAGCTACCGATGATCATGCAGCCTTCCTTTACGTTCGGACAGGATAAATTGAGCTCTAAAATATCAATTTGATCGGAATGATCATTGAGCCGCTCAGTCATCCTTACATAGTCATCCGGATCATGTCCGGCGACATTTACAATGACTCGCGTAGAAAGAGAAGACATAAAGTCCAGATCATTTTGAAGGAAATAATCAATACCCGGATTTTGGAGGCCGACGCTGTTCAGCATGCCGGAGGGAGTTTCGGCGACTCTGCATCCGGGATTTCCGAGACGAGGAGACAAGGTCAATCCCTTGGAACAGATGCCGCCGATCCGTGAAAAACTGATGTACTCAGAAAGCTCTCGTCCAAAATTACAGGTGCCCGAGGCAAGAATGATCGGAGATTCAAAGGTAAGCGTTCCAACGGACATTCGAAGACTCACCAAACCACCTCCCTTGAATTAAAAATCGGTCCATCCGCACAGCACCTTTTATTTTCATACAAATCGTCATGATTCTTTGTTTTAATTTTACAAGTGCATACAAGACACATTCCAATGCCGCAAGCCATTCTTCGTTCAAGGGAAACGAAACAATCCAAACCAATGTTTTCCGCCCATTGGGATACGTTCTTCATCATGATTTCGGGGCCCACGGAAAGCACCGTTGCATCATTGTATTCATTCTCGTTAAGCCGGTATAGCGCATCCATTACCGTACCTCGTATTCCGACATCTCCCGTATCCGAAGTGATCATAAAACGGTCGGAAAACGCTTCGCATTCATCGACGAGACAGGAATCGGATACGCAACGAAAGCCGCAGATATAGATTGTCTGTACGTTTGCCTTTCGTGCTTCCTTTAAGGCAAAATGCAAGGGGTATACACCGGTTCCGCCGCCGACCATAATCAGTTTCTTTGCATTTTCAAGCGGGAAATAATTGCCGAGAGGGCCGAGAACGTCAACGAGTGCACCGGGTTCTAACGATCGGATCTCAGCGCTTCCCTCCCCGACTTCGCGAACGCCGATGGAAAATGTGCCGTTTATTGAATCCGTATCATTGACTCCGAAAGGTCGTTTCAGAAACTTTGAACAGGAAACATTGACAAACTGCCCCGGTCTCGACTCTTCTGCGATTTCGGGGCACCGGAACACAAGCAACGAAGAATCGCTGTTCATTGATTTATTGTCAATCAGTTCTGCACGATGTTCTTTTTTCATAGACTCCTCTATTTTACAGTATTTTATTCTCGGATGGCATCTCGTTTTTCGGAAGGGTCTCTCTTCTCGTACGAGAAACAATTTGAGAGAAGCGAGAAAGCTCGTATATTTCGAGGTCGGTCGGCTTCATTTCCGTTTCCAGGCACTCGATAACGGCAACCAGAGTATCCAGTGAGGTAATAATCGGAACTCCGTGCTCAATACAGGTTCTCCTGAGACGAAAGCCGTTATGTATCATTACCGAAGCATTCGCCTCCGTATTTACTAACAGACGAATTTTCCCGCTCATAATAATATCAATCGCGTTCGGAGATCCCTCTTCTATTTTTCGGACACTGCTCGTAGGGATTCCGTAACGATTCAGATAATTGGCGGTGCCGCCGGTTCCATACAGATGATACCCGAGCTGTATCAGTTTATCGGCAAGCGGAACCAGATCGGATTTGTCACTGTCCCGAACGGTGAGGAAAACACCCGTATCTCGTGCGGGAAATTTGAAACCGGATGCCAGAATTGCCTTGAAAAGGGCTTCGGAATATCGTGTTGAAAGACCGAGAACCTCTCCGGTACTTTTCATTTCCGGTCCGAGGCTCGCATCAACATCGTGAAGTTTTTCGAAGGAAAAGACAGGCGCTTTTACAGCATAAACCCAAGGGTAACGGGCATAAAGACCGGTTCCGTATGAAAAGTCGGCCAACTTCGCTCCAAGCATGATTCGAGTGGCGACATCCACAATCGGAATACCGGTTACTTTGCTGATATACGGAACGGTTCGGGATGATCTCGGATTCACCTCAATTACGTAAACCTCGTCGTTAAATAAAATGAACTGAATGTTGACAAGGCCGATGATATTTAATGAAGAAGCAAGTTTTCGAGTATAATCGGTGATGATGTCACGAATCCGCTCCGGAATATAGGCGGGAAAGATTGAGATCGAATCTCCGGAATGGATTCCCGCTCGCTCCAGATGCTCCATGATACCCGGAATCAGGATGTCCTCGCCGTCACAAACCGCATCCACCTCCAACTCGGTCCCGCGAAGGTATTTATCGACCAAGATGGGGTGCTCCTGTTCGACCAAATGGATGATCCGCATATACTCGATCATCTCCTCGTCATTGTATACAATGGCCATTCCCTGTCCGCCCAATACATACGAAGGTCGAACAAGAACCGGATAGGTCAAGGTCTCCGCCATGGACAGCGCTTCTTCCGCGGAAAAAACGGTTCCTCCCTGAGGTCTCTTTATTCCGTTCTCTTCAAGAATTACGTCAAATCTTCTTCGGTCTTCGGCAGCATCAACCATATCCGCGGATGTCCCGAGAATTCTGACGCCCATGTCCGAGACCGCTTTAATGAGTTTGATTGCCGTCTGACCTCCGAACTGGCATATACAACCATCCGGCTTCTCGTTTTCGATGATTGCACGAACGTCATCCGGTGTCAGAGGCTCAAAATAGAGTCGATCGGATGTATCGTAATCGGTAGAGACCGTTTCCGGGTTGTTATTTGCGATAATCGCTTCGTATCCGAGATCTCGCAGTGCCCATACCGAGTGAACCGAGCAGTAATCAAACTCAATACCTTGACCGATACGGATCGGCCCGGACCCTAAAACAAGAACTTTTTTACGATCCGTTCGTGTTGCCTCGTTGTGTGTATCGAAAGTTGAATAGTAATAGGGTGTGACCGCCTCGTACTCGCCTGCGCATGTGTCAACCATTTTATAGGTGTGAACAATCCCCATTTCTTTTCTTCTGGAAAAGACCGATTCGCGAGAGCTTCCCAGAAGAAGTGCGATATAGTAGTCCGTAAATCCCATGAGAACCGCTTGTGAGAAAAGATCATCCGGGACCGAATTCAAATTACCGTTGCTTCGTAATGACTCTTCGATGAGCACGATATTCCGAATTTTCCCGAGGAAAAATTTATCCACAAGAGTCATCTGATAGATATGCTCGATATCCTGACCTCTTCGTAAGAATTCAGCCAGGAAAAATAATCGCATATCTTCGACAATTCTCATATGGGCAAGAAGTTCTTCGTCACTCATTTCGTGGATCCGGGGAACGAAAAGTCCGTGGATGTTCATCTCAAGCGAACGGACGGCCTTCATAAGAGCGCTCTCGACCGTATTCCCGATGGACATAACCTCGCCCGTGGCTTTCATTTGTGTGCCCAGTGTTTTTTTCGCTTTAACAAATTTATCAAAGGGGAATTTGGGTATTTTCGCAACCACATAGTCGATAGCGGGCTCAAAACATGCGGTGGTTTTCCCGGTGACTTCATTTTTTATCTCATCCAATGAATAACCGCATGCTATGCGAGTCGCAACCTTAGCGATCGGGTATCCGGTCGCTTTGGACGCGAGCGCCGAAGAACGCGATAATCTCGGATTTACTTCGATGACCGCATATTCACTTTGAGTCGGATGCTGAGCAAACTGAACGTTACATCCGCCTACGATTTCAAGCTCCTCTACAATTCGAAGTGCGGAAGATCGGAGTCGCTGGTACTCAATATCCGATAGGGTTTGTGCGGGAGCGACAACGATGGAATCGCCGGTATGGATTCCTACCGGATCAAGGTTTTCCATCGAGCAGATGGCAACTTTATTCCCGTGTGCGTCCCGAACCGCTTCAAATTCAATTTCCTTCCATCCGGAAATACACTTTTCGATGAGTACCTGTCCGACCGGACTGGAGGTCAATCCGAGAGATGCCGCCTGCATGAGCTCATTTTTATCCGAAGCGATTCCGCCGCCGGTTCCGCCGAGAGTGAATGCCGGACGAACAATCACGGGGTATCCGATGTCCTCGGCGATTCGTAAGCAATCCGTAATTGAATGAGCGGTTTCCGAAGGAATGCACGGTTCGCCGATTCGAAGCATGGCTTCCCTGAAAAGCTCTCGATCTTCGCCCTTTCGAATGCTTTTTGATGACGTTCCCATTAACTGAACACCGTTTTGGGCAAGAAACCCCGATTCATATAAGAGCATTGAAAAATTCAGGCCGGTTTGTCCGCCCAGCGTTCCGAGAAGACCGTCGATATTTTCCTCAATGATAATGTTTTTGAATACATCAAATTGCAAGGGTTCAATGTAAATTCTGTCGGCTATTCCGGGATCTGTCATGATCGTCGCAGGATTGCTGTTGACCAGCACAACGTAAAACCCTTCCTGTTTGAGCGTGCGGCATGCTTGAGTGCCTGCATAGTCGAATTCGGCGGCCTGACCGATAATAATCGGACCGGAGCCGATGACCATCACTTTTTTTATGTCTGTTCTTTTCGGCATATAATCCTCCGTTTATTTGTCATCCGAAGGCAATCCCGCATACTATCCGAATTTTCTGCGTAAAGCCCCGTTTAAGTCATCTTTCATACGAAGCGCTTCATCGCGCGTTGCCGTAGAAAACTGATCCTCCTTTAGATCCGTCCTCTTCTTATATGCGCACATCAGACTCCTTGAAGCATTCACAATCGCTCCGTCACCTGAATCCGTAAATGAGCGCGCAGCAGAGTCTGAATCGCCACCTTGAGTTCCGTAGCCGGGCACAAGGATAAGGGCGTGGGGCATTCTTTTTCGAAGTGATTCTGCCTGTTCCGGCCAAGTGGCACCGACTACGGCACCGATCGAGCTTAATCCGGAATCGCCGATCAGGGGAGCGCCCCACTCGGATATTTTATCCGCGACCGCTTCATACAGAAAACGCCCGTCATCGAGCCTTAGATCCTGAAAATCGACTGCGGAAGGGTTCGAGGTTCGAACTAAAATGAACATTCCCTTTCCCCGATCCTTTGCGATACGGATAAAGGGATCAATTCCGTCTATTCCTAAATATGCATTCAATGTAATTGCATCCGCGTCGATCATTGACTCCGAATGTCCGTCCAGCAGATCCGTTTCTCCGATAATCGCCGATGCATAGGCTTGAGCGGTCGAACCGATATCATTTCGTTTTGCGTCTGCGATAACAATCATGCCTTTGCTTCTCGCGTAATCAATCGTACGCTTCAGAGTTATCATTCCGTTGATTCCATACATTTCGTAATATGCAAACTGAGTTTTCACTGCCGGAATTATGTCGTACGTTGCATCGATGAGTGCCATGTTAAAGTCAAGAATAGCCATAGCGGACGCTTTGCTCACATCCGTGATTTCGGATCGATGATGATTCAGGATGGAGGAAGGAATATAGTCCAACTTCGGGTCCAGGCCGAGAACGGTCGGGTTATTCATGTCCTTGATTTTTCCAGTTAACCGATCAGCAAAGTTCTTCATATGTGATTTGCCCTCCTTGTATGGTAAGGATACATTTCCCGACCAGCTCGTGGTTATGGAAAGGGGTGTTTCTGGATTTGCTCAGCATCTGATTTTTATCAAAAACAAACGGTGTCATCAGGTCAAAACAAGCGATATCCGCTATGGAGCCGATTTGTATGCTTCCTCGACCAAGCTTAAGAATCTCGGAGGGTTTTTCGGACATGCATTCAATCAGTCTGGAAAGAGATATTCTGCCTTTACGGACCAGGTTTGTATAGGCCAAAGCAAAAGCGGTCTCAAATCCAACGATACCCTTTTCCGCCATTGAAAACTCGATTTGTTTATCGTCCGGATGGTGTGGTGCGTGATCGGTCACGATAATGTCGATGGTTTTGTCGGCAAGTCCTTCGATTATTGCCTGTCGATCTTCTTCGGTGCGCAGCGGAGGACTCATTTTGGCGTCCGTATTGTATCCGGTAACGGCCTCCTCCGTGAGCGAAAAATAATGCGGACAGGTTTCGGCCGTGACCTTAACCCCGCGAGCTTTTGCTTCCCGAATGATTTGAACGCCGACTTTATTACTTACGTGACAAATGTGTACGGGCAGATTCAGGTATTCGGCAATGAGAAGATCCCTTGAAATCATTATGTTCTCTGCAAGCGTCGGTATGCCTCGAAGCCCCATGCGCGTGGAGAGCGGGCCCTCATTCATTGCTCCTTGAGATAGCGAAGTATCTTCGCAGTGATTCATAACGATCAAATCAAACGAGCTTGCGTATTCGATGACTTTTCTCATCAGATCGGATGGTTCAATCGGGAGTCCGTCGTTTGAAATCGCCACGATACCGGCTTCCTTCATCAGACCGATTTCAGCCAGTTCCTTCCCGCAAAGTCCCTTGCTTGCCGCACCGATCGGGAACACATTTGTAAAACCGACTTTCTTGCTTTTGGATATGATGCTCGAAACGACGGAAGCGTTGTCACAAACGGGGTTTGTATTGGGCATACAACAAACGGAGGTATAACCGCCCTTAGCCGCAGACATAGTTCCGCTTTGAATGTCTTCCTTATATTCATACCCCGGGTCTCTTAAGTGACAATGCGCATCAATCAATCCCGGGAACAGCGCGGCTCCGGAAACATCGATTTCTCTATCGGGCGGATCATTATACGGTGCGGTAATCAAGCCGTCCCGGATATAAAGATTATCGGGAGAATCCTCGCCCATGATCCGGGCATTACGAATGATTACTTTCATTGAAGATTCCTCCTTGCGATCAATAGATACAGTATAGCCATACGTACCGCGACTCCGTTTGTTACTTGCTCATTGATTACGGATTGAGGGCTGTCATATAGAATCGTGGGAAGCTCAACTCCGTGATTGCAGGGACCGGGATGCATGATGATCGCGTTGCTCTTGGCCTTTGAAAGGAGCTCGGGGAGAATCGAGAAGTACTTCGAATATTCCGCGACAGAGGGGAACAGAGAATTCGATTGGCGCTCAAGCTGAACTCGAAGACCCATTATCGCATCTGCGTCACAGATTGCCTCATCCAGTGAGCGGGCAACCTTACACCCCATCTGTTCTATACCCATCGGGATCATGGTCGGCGGACCGAAAAGGTGAACTTCCGCCCCCATTTTCGACAGTCCGATCGAGTTGCTTCGCGCGACTCTGCTGTGGGAAATATCACCGCATATTGCAATCTTGAGTCCCTTCAATGACCCGAAACGCTCTTTGAGCGTAAACATGTCAAGTAAGGCCTGTGTGGGATGCTCGTTCATCCCGTCACCTGCGTTAACAACAGATGCCTTTAAAAACGGGGCAATAAAATGCGGTGCTCCCGACTGGTTGTGCCGCATGATAATGATGTCGGTGGCCATCATATCGATGGTTCTTGCCGTGTCGAGCAGAGATTCTCCTTTGTTGACACTGCTTCCGGATGTTGAAATATTCGCACTGGAAGCCCCCATATATTTAGATGCAAGTTCAAAGGACAATCGAGTTCGTGTGCTGTTCTCGTAAAAAAGCGTGATTACGGATTTTCCTTGCAGATGGGACGTTTTTTTATTTCCGGATGTTAAAACCCGCTTCATGGTCTCGGTGGTAACAAGAATTTCCTCAATTTCATCGGTGGTAAGCTCATTTAATCCGAGAAGGTCTTTGCTGAGTAAAGTCATTTTTTCACCTCGTCACATAATATGACCCGGTCTGTACCGTCAACTTCCGAAAGCTCGACACGAATCGATTCGGAGTTGGACGTCGGAACGTTTTTACCTACATAGTCGGCACGGATCGGTAGTTGCCTGTGTCCGCGATCTACCATGATTGCCAATTGAATAGAGGCGGGTCTTCCCATGTCAAACAATGCTTCAATCGCGGCACGTACGGTGCGACCGGTGAAGAGAACATCGTCGACAAGAACTATTTTTTTGTCATTTACGTCAAACGGAATTTCCGTCCCGTTAACGATCGGATGGGCGCTGAGCATGGAAAGATCATCCCGATAAAAAGTGATATCCAGAATACCGACCGGAGGCCGATATGACTCTATCGAACCGAGCACATCCGCAATTCGTCTTGCCATCGGGACACCTCTTCTTTGGATCCCGATCACAACGAGATCATTGAGTCCCTTATTCTTCTCCACAACCTCATGCGATATGCGAGTTAAGGCTCTGGATATCGCATTTTCGTCCATCAGCACGGCCTTTTCAAATGTTTCGTACATTTTGCACTTCCCTTCACGTTCCTGCCGGGAGGACTCCTTTATATAACAAAGCCCTCCGCCGGAACCGGCTCGGAAGGCTTACAAAAACGCAAAATCTTCGAATGGATCGTCGATTTACTTATTATAACCCTTCCGGATCTCACAGGATCTCTGTTAAAAGGTATTTGTTTAGAGGATAATAAACTATTCGTTGACACTTTTCAAGTGGCTGTGATAATATTTTCTGGATGTGGGGCTGTGGCGGAATTGGCAGACGCAGCAGACTCAAAATCTGCCGATCGTGAGATTGTATGGGTTCAAGTCCCATCAGCCCCACCAGAGAATAACCGCAACTTTTTATAGGTTGCGGTTATTCTCTATTCAAAAGACCTTAGATTGGCGCTTTTCAAAACGTAAAAACCGGCCTCGCTTGAAAGAAAACCGGTTTTTTTGTGGTGGGAGGAGGTGGATTCGAACCACCGAAGTCGTAGACAACAGATTTACAGTCTGCTCCCTTTGGCCGCTCGGGAATCCTCCCATATGCTCATGTATTAAGATACGATAAAATGCGTTTGGTGGGCCTTCAGGGACTCGAACCCGGGACCGACCGGTTATGAGCCGGTTGCTCTAACCAACTGAGCTAAAGGCCCATGACGCTTTGAAGTGCCGAAATCACTTGTTTCAAAACGCAAGAGTGATTATCACACAACTTGTTCCAAGCGTCAAGACATTAATCGATTTTCGGAACCGATTTATTCAATTACTATCGGGGTCGAATATACCCGTATTTTGTAAGTAATTCCGCGGTAAGTACTCCTCCCCCCGCAGCTCCACGCAATGTGTTGTGCGAAAGACAAACAAATTTATAATCAAAAATATTGTCCTTACGCAAGCGGCCGATGGTGATACCCATCCCTTTTTCGAACGAAGAATCGAGCATGGGCTGAGGACGGTCGTTTTCCTCAACATACTTGAGAAACGGATTCGGAGCGCTCGGGAGTGCAAGTCGGACGGCTTCACCTTCAAACTCCGACCAGCGTGAACGGATTTCCTCGATCGAGGGCTTTTTCTCAAAAAGAACGCTGACCGCTGCGGTATGTCCCTCAAACACCGCGACGCGATAGCATTGAGCGGAAATAATCGGCGACGAGGTCGGAATGATTTGGTTGTTACGGATCGAACCCCAGATTTTAAGCGGCTCCTGCTCGCTTTTCTCTTCCTCCCCGCCGATATATGGGATTAAATTATTAACCATCTCCGGCCAGTCGGAAAAAGTTTTGCCTGCGCCTGAAATTGCTTGGTAGGTTGAAACAATCAGTTTTTGAATTCCGAAATCCTTAAGCGGATGAAGGGCCGGAACATAGCTTTGAATGGAACAATTCGGCTTTACGGCAATAAAACCTCGTTGGGTACCGAGTCGTTTCTTCTGATAATCGATTACGGCCGAGTGCTCCGGATTAATCTCGGGTATGATCATCGGTACATCCGGAGTTGTTCTGTGTGCCGAGTTATTCGAGACGACTGGAACTTCGCGACGGGCGATTGTTTCTTCGAATTCACGGATTTGGTCTTTCGGCATATCGACCGCACAAAAAACGAAGTCAACCTCATCAAGAAATTCGTCCAGACGATCCAAGCCGAAGACGGTCATTTTCTTAACATATTCGGGCATCGGAGCGTCAATCTTCCATCGCCCTTCCACCGCCTCCGAATACGTCTTTCCCGCAGATCGCGGAGAGGCCGCAACGGCCGAGCAGGAGAACCATGGATGTTGATCAAGCAATGCGACAAAACGTTGCCCGACAAATCCTGTCGCTCCGATGATTCCAACCTTCAATTTATGACTCATATGTTTTCGCCCTTTCGTAATGTCCGCCGCACAAGGACATATGTATTTCTTTCGAGTATGATAGCATACGTTTACTCGTTTGACAACTATATATTTCATTCCGCCACCACAATGATATGAGCGAATATTAAACGACTCATTATCCTGATTATGATAGAATCATCATAGTGATGAAAGGGTTTAAAAAGATGCCGGGCAGGGACCGAGAAATGAATACAATAGATACATTTCCGATTTTGGACCAGTATATCCATTATATGCAGGCTGTCAAGGAGCGCTCCGCTCTCACGATGAAGGAATATCGATACGACCTGGTTTTATTCTTTCGATTCATGAAACAGGACCGGGGAATGGCAACAAGTGAATCGAAACTACAGGAGATACCAATATCGGACATTGATATTGACTTTATTAAAACGATTACATCCGATGATTTATTCGTCTTTATGATCTTTCTTTCTCGAGAGAGAAAAGCATCCTCCGCAACCCGTGCTCGAAAAGCAGCTACTTTGAAATCGTTTTTCCGATATCTGTTTTTGAAGAGAAAACTGATACCGGAAGACCCGTCCTATGAGTTAGAATCACCGAAGGTCGGAAAAAGGTTGCCGAAACACCTGAACCTGGATGAAAGCATTATGCTTCTTAAAACGGCACATGAATCGAAATCTGTTTCCGCTCTTAGAGACTACTGTATGATCACCTTGTTTCTGAATTGCGGGCTTCGTCTTTCTGAGCTTCGAGGAATCAATCTGTCCGATATTAAGGAAGATACGCTGACGGTCATCGGGAAGGGTAATAAAGAACGTACCATCTACCTCAATGCGGCTTGCATTCGTGCGATCGATGATTGGATCATGAACCGGAATGAATATAAAATTAAGGACCGAGATGCATTATTCCTATCGGAACGAGGTTATCGAATCAGCCATCAAATGATCCAATACATCGTTAAGAAGCGACTGTTTGAATCGGGCATCGACACCAAAGTGTACTCGGTTCATAAACTGCGGCACACGGCCGCTACGCTGATGTATAAGTACGGACAAGTGGATATAAGAAGTCTTCAGACTATACTGGGGCATTCCAGTGTAGCCACCACACAAATATACACTCATATCGATGACCAGTCGCTTCATGAGGCGGTGGACAAAAATCCTCTTTCGAAAATTAATCCGGATACTTTCGGTTGATAATCCGTGCAATGGAAGCGATTTCTTTGGAAAGAGCCTGATAATCTTTGGGGGTAATTTGTTGTGCCGCATCCGATAACGCACACATCGGATTCGGGTGCACTTCGACGATCAGTCCGTCCGCTCCCGCCGCTATGGCCGCTAAAGAAAGAGATCGAACATATTGAGCCTTTCCGGAAGCATGACTGGGATCGACTATAACGGGCAGATGAGTTTTTGCCTTTAAAACAGGAATGGCGCTGATATCAAGGGTGCTTCTCGTTGAGGTTTCAAAAGTCCGGATCCCCCTCTCGCACATTATAATTTTGTAGTTACCCTCACTCATGACATATTCAACGGATCCGAGCCATTCGTCGATGGTTTCCGCTATGCCTCTCTTGAGCATTACCGGTATTTTTGATTTGCCGACTGCGGACAACAAACGAAAATTTTGAGCATTTCTGGCGCCAATCTGAATGACATCAACGTATTCGGATGCGTAATCAATATCGTTTTCCGATGTGATTTCGCTGATTACCAAAAGATTATAGCGGTCTGCAACTCTTCGCAATATTTTCAGGCCTTCTTTCTCAAGACCTTGAAAGGAGTATGGAGTGGTTCTGGGCTTATATGCTCCGCCCCGAAGGAAACGTGCGCCGCAGGAAGAGACAACCGAAGCCACCTGATCCACCTGCTCTTCGCTTTCTACTGCGCACGGTCCCGCCATCATGGTTAATTCATCGGCGCCGACAGAAATGCCCTTTATTTCAAAAGAGGTACCTTCGGGCCGGAATGCCCGAGAGGCCAATTTATACGATTCCATGATCGGGACTAGTTTTTCGACAGCCGGTAAAAGCTCCAAGGCGCCAGGTGCGAGTCTGGACTTGTCTCCGATAACACCGATTATTAAACGCTCTGATCCCTCAGAAACATGCGCTTTCAGGTGGCATTGATCGAGTTTTTCGAGAATTTGTTGAACCTGATCCTTTGTGGCTCCCGGCCGTACTACTATGATCATGAATCAGTCCTGCCTTTCCAAAACTACCGTTCTTCCCATACTACTTCATCCGGAAAGATCAGATATCCTCAATAAAAGCCTTATATGCGAGGAACGTCATGTACAAATCCGCTTTGCTGATTACCTCATACGGGGCATGCATGGAAAGAACGGGCACACCGCAATCCAAAACATCCAAACCGTACGAGGACATTTCCGCAGAAATTGTTCCTCCGCCTCCCTCGTCTACCTTGCCGAGCTCGCCGGTTTGCCAACGGATGTTTCTCTCGTTAAATACACGAATAACCTCGGCAATGAATTCCGAATTTGCGTCGTTTGTTCCGGATTTTCCTCTGGAACCGACATATTTCTCGAGCTTGATACCGTGTGACATGTACGCAGAGTTTTTGGGGTCGGAAACGGACGCATATTTCGGATCATATCCGTTCGATACATCAGCGGAAAGCATTTTGGCCGAAGAAAGTGCCTTTCTGTAAGATAATTCGTCGAAACTTCCGGTTGATTTTATATAAAGCTCGATCCAGAAGTTTTCGTAGATCCTTGAATTCGCGCCAGTGTTCCCATAACTGCCAATCTCTTCCTTGTCGGATAACATGCAAATAATGGTTTTACCGGGTTTTTTTTGATCGAGAATTGCAGTGAGTGCAGGATACGCGCAAACTCGGTCATCATGTCCGTAAGAAGCGATAAAGGCCCGATCAAAGCCGACATCCCTGGCTTTCATTGCAGGAACGATCTCAAGTTCGGCGCTTACAAAGTCCTTTTCAATGATTCCGTATTTCTCGTTTAGCAAAAGAAGAATCGCGACCTTGTATGCATTTTTTGTGTCCTTCTCTATAACCGGACGACCGCCGATCAGAACATTCAGGTCTTCGCCTTTTACGATGTCGGATCCTTTACGAGACATTTGTTCGGCACCGAGATGCGGAAGCAGATCGGTGATGTAAAAAACAGGGTCATGATCCTCCTCTCCGATATTCACGCTGATTTCCGTCCCGTCTTTTCGAATCATAATTCCATGAATAGCAAGGGGGATCGTCGTCCACTGATATTTCTTGATTCCGCCGTAATAGTGCGTCTTCAAGAAAACCATTTCCTCTTCCTCGAAAATCGGATTCGGTTTCAAATCCAGCCGCGGCGAATCAATGTGCGCGCCCAGCATATTGAATCCTTCCGTCATTGGACGTTTTCCGATAACGGCAAGAAGCAACCCTTTCTCCTTCACGGAATAATACACTTTGTCTCCGGGTTTCAAATCCGTATGGTTCTCAATGTTCGAAAAGCCTTTAGCTTCCGCCCGATGGATTGCTTCCTTGACAAATTCACGCTCTGTTTTTACCGTATTCAGGAATTTTTTGTATTCTTCCGCGTAACTCATTATTTTTCGTTCATCCTGCGCGGAACAGTTATCCCAAATATTCGGATATTCGGCAAGAAGATATCGATAATCCGTTTTTGCTTTTTTCTGAACCGATCTTCCGGGTTTTCCGGGTGTCGCAGATTGTTTTCCGGGCATGTTGTGCTCCTTTATCGATCAATATGTGATTCTTTTCTTCATTATTTGTCCATATATGATAACATACTTTTAGATTGATTTCTTTGATGAGGAGACGATATTTTCATGATCACGGACAGCCATGTTCATACTCTCTATTTCAGCGGAGACGGCAAAATGACCGTCGAAGAAATGCTGGAAGCCGCTTCCCGAAGCGGACTAACGTCCGTCGTGATTACCGACCATTATGATGATGATTTTCCGCACGATATGGAAGGCCCGATGACTTTTAATTTGTCGGATTACTATAGTGCTTTTTGCACGTGGACGAAAGCGTCCCGCGGGAAGATTTCTTTGAGGCTGGGCATTGAGCTGGGCTATCAACCTCAACTGGTTCAGAAGTACGCCGATCTGTCCGGGCAAATTCCTTTTGATTCCATTATATTATCCAACCACCTGTTTGAAGGAAAAGACCCATATTTCTTCAGGGACTGCTACGATAAAGAGAAGAGCGATTTGCACAACGAATATGTGAGTTCACTTGCAAATATGGCGGAGGAATCCGATTCATTCGACATTCTTGGTCATTATGATTATATCGTTCGGTATTCGCCTAAAGAAAACCCGGTTATGCGATATGCCGATTGTCCGAAAGCCTTTGACCGCCTGTTTCGGGCACTTATTTCCAAAGGTAAATCATTGGAAATCAACACGCGAACCATTCAGAAATTGAGAAAATCAGGTGTTTCGGAGATTGATTCTTTCCCGGACATCGAAATTTTAGATCAATACAGATTTCTCGGCGGCAAACGTCTGACGCTCGGTTCGGATGCGCACGAAGCATCGTCTGTCGCCGGTCTTTTCAGTGAAACGGCCCGATATCTGATCGACTTGGGGTTTCGGTATAACTTCACTTATATCAGAAGAAAAGAAAGAAAATCACGTTTCGAAGATTTTCTGAAATAAGAACAGGACGGCTGCCGGTCGTATTTCAGACATTGATCGCTTCCATTTCAAAGACATACCAGCGATCTTCCACCTCATATGTGATGACGGATACGGTCTGATACATATCCTTCCCGTCTCTTTTAAAATACAGGGTAATTTCGCATGTTGCGATCTGGTCAATAGCACTTTCGTCAACATATGATTTTTGGGATATTTCGGCTGCTTTTGCCAAAAAAGACGGGGAATCGCTGTCCGATGACAAATCCTCGGCTTTACCTGACTCCGTACCCAAGAATTCGATGCCGTTTATAAGAAGTGAGTCTTGGATTTGTTTGCCCCATTGTGCCGATTTGACCAAATCACTTTCCGCCATCATGGATACAAAACGGCTCGGAAAACATTGGAACATCAATAAGTGGTTGCCGGTGAAAACGGACTCGGAATACACTCGGGCAACATTTTCCGGCGATTCATTGATTTCATCATGTGGAACCGGGTCATTCGGTCCGGTTGATTTGCATCCGGAAAAAAGAATAAGGAGAACAGTAATCAGCACAAAAAGGATGATAGCTGATCTTCTTTTGTTCCCCACTTTAACAAAAGAAGAACGCATACGAATGCAGCGTTCTGACATTTCAAGTTCCTCCTACAAGGTAACGTTAATAAAAACATTATACACTATGTTCGTCTTCTTGTAACACATCAAAGAATACCCGTTTCGCATCCGGGATTCCGCCGTTGTTCTCGTAGTATTCTTTCAAAGCGGCTTTAACTGCCTGCTCGGCGAGAAGTGAACAATGCATCTTGATGGGCGGCAAGCCGTCTAAAGCCTCCGCTACGGCTTTATTTGTAAGTGTCAGAGCCTCGTCTATCGTTTTTCCGACAATCATTTCGGTTGCCATGCTGGATGTAGCGATTGCACTTCCGCAACCGAACGTTTTAAATTTTGCATCGATGATCCGGTCGTTTTCTATTTTGAGATACACCTTCATAATATCGCCGCACTTTGCATTTCCGACGGTTCCGGTCGCTGATGCGTCTTCAATTTCGCCCACATTTCTCGGATTCATAAAATGATCCATAACCTTATCGCTGTATAACATTTCTTTCCCTCAATTCCAATTTAATAATCGATTATTTTTTCATATCGGTTTCGTTCAGGCATTTTTCACAAATCTCATATGTCGTTTCTCGGCGATTGACGTAATCCTCATAAAGCGGTGACATCTCGCGAAGACGGTTCGCTACTTTTTCAAGAACGGGCACAATGCCGAGGACTTGCTCTTTGGTATTGTCCCGACCGATCGATATGCGTAAAGAGCCGTGTGCGATTTCGTGAGGAAGTCCAATGGCAAGAAGAACATGAGAAGGATCCAGAGACCCCGAAGTACAAGCCGAGCCGCTTGAACAGGAAAAACCATGGTGATCCAACATTAACAACAACGATTCACCTTCGATGAATTCAAAAGAAAAATTCACATTTCCCGGTAATCTTTTTTCGGGATGTCCGTTAAGCCGTACATGGGGAATCCTGTCGAGGACCGATTGGATCAATTCGTCGCGAATATCGGAAATGCGAAGCGAATAATCGGACATTTCCTCGGCGGCCAATGAAAGAGCTTTTGCAAATCCGCAAATGTATGGGAGATTTTCGGTACCCGCGCGACGGTTATGCTCCTGAGCTCCTCCGTCAAGCAAGTTTGAAAGCTTGACGCCTCTTCGCACATAAAGTGCGCCTACCCCTTTCGGAGCATATACCTTATGGCCGGACACAGACAACAAATCAACGCCCAAATCCCGAACATCAATCGGTATGGCTCCCGCCGCTTGAACGGCATCCGTATGAAATAATGCTCCTTTTTCCTTGGCGATTGCACACAGTTCCTTAACCGGCTGAATGGTACCAATCTCGTTGTTCGCCATCATAATCGAGACCAAAGCAGTGTTTTCGCGAATAGCTCGTTTCAAATCTTCCGGATTTACAAGACCGAAAGAGTCAACAGGAAGATATGTGATTTCATACCCGATTTTTTCGAGTGATTTACAAGAGTGAAGAACGGCATGATGTTCAACGGATGAGGTTATGATATGCATTTTTTGACCGAAATGATTCAGCGCGACTCCCTTGATTGCCCAGTTGTCCGATTCTGTGCCGCATGAAGTAAAATAAATCTCGCTTCCGGTCGCGTTCAGAAAATTCGCTACAGAATCTCTGGATTCTTCCAATAGTCTTTTGGCATCCTGTCCTTCCCTGTAAATCGAAGACGGATTTCCGTAGAAAGAATCCATTGTTTCCGAAACTACCGACGAAACCTCCGTTCGCACGGGTGTAGTTGCCGCATGATCCAAATATACGCGATGTGAGTATTGTGAATTCATAGAATCACCCCTCATTAATTATCCAATGTCCAGTGATAATTTACGTGAAAACAACAAGATTAGGCGTAACGAATGTTACGGATGCTCGCGATTATTTTTCCTCCAACATTCGTTTTTTATAATCGAGATATTCTTTGATTTTTTTCTCATATCCGTTTTCGCCCGGGTTGAAGTATACGGTTCCGGTCATTTCGTCCGGAAGATATTGCTGTTGGATGATATTCCCGGGAAAATCATGAGGATATTTATACCCGACCGAGTATCCGAGATCTTCCATTCCTTTTGCGGGGGCATTTCGAATGTGCATCGGAACCGAGCCGGTTCTTTTTTCCTCTACGTCTCGAAGCGCACGATCAATAGCCGTAATCGCAGAATTTGATTTCGGACTGGACGCAACCATCAGCGCGGCTTCGGACAGAAGGATTCTGGCCTCGGGCATTCCGACAGCCATAATACCCTGATAGGCAGCCATAGCGACAAGAAGAGCATTTGGATTTGCCGTGCCTACATCCTCCGAAGCACAAATCAGGATGCGTCGGGCTAAAAACTCAATATCCTCTCCCCCGTGAAGAGCTCTGGCAAGATAGAAAATGGTTGCATCCGGATCCGATCCCCGCATTGATTTGATAAAGGCACTTATGTTATCGTAGTGACTTTCGCCGTCTGCATCAAATGCAATGCTCCTCTTTTGCATGCATTCTCCGGCCACATCACGATCAATAATAATTTCGCCTTTGTCGTTCGGCCGAGTCGTCACGGATGCCAACTCCAGAGCATTCAACGCAATCCGGGCGTCTCCGTTGGAAAGATTTGCAATAAATTTCATGGCCTCCTCGGAAATTCGGATATCCTGATTTCCTAAGCCGCGATCCTGATCTGAAATAGCCATTTTCAGGATTCGAATAATATCGCTTTCGCTCAACGTATGAAGAGAAAGAACCGTTGATCTTGATATTAAGGCTTTATTGACTTCGAAAAAAGGATTCTCGGTCGTTGCACCGATAAGGATTAGTGTTCCGTCTTCCACATGGGGTAATAAGGCGTCCTGTTGTAATTTGTTGAATCGATGAATCTCATCAATAAACAAAACCGTACGGCCGGAAGGATTCATAATCGGACTTTTTGTGTCCGCTATGATTTTTTTAATTTCTGCGACTCCCGCGGTCACCGCATTTATTCGGACGAATTCCGAAGAAGTCGTATGTGCGATCAATCGGGCAAGAGCAGTTTTCCCGGTTCCGGGCGGGCCGAAAAGAATAACGGATGACAAACGGTCGGCCTCAATCATTCGTCGAAGCATCTTTCCTTCGCCGATGATATGTTGCTGACCTACATACTCCGCTAAACTTCTTGGAGCCATGCGATAGGCCAGAGGTTCCTTGTCGAAAATCGGATGAGCCAATTTGACGCCTCCGTTAATATTCGGGATACAATGGATATTTTCCCATTAATGCGGCAACCCTCGCGAGGATCTCCTCCCGGCCTGATTCAAAACGGGTCAGAGCAATGAATATCAGGTCTGCGATTTCTTTCATATCCGATTCGTTCATTCCCCTCGATGTGACTGCCGGTGTGCCGAGACGAACACCGCTTGTAATAAAAGGTTTTTCTGTATCAAAGGGTATGGCGTTCTTGTTCGATGTGATATTCACCTCATCAAGACGAAGCTGGAGATCTTTACCGGTGACGCCGGTTCCGCGAAGATCGAGCAACATCAGATGGTTATCCGTTCCGCCGGTAACTAAATTCAGATTATGATCCGTTAATCCTTCGGCCAATGCTTTTGCGTTCTTAAGTATGTTCATTTGATATGTACGGAACTCATCGGTAAGCGCTTCTTTAAAGGCAACCGCCTTGGCGGCGATTATGTGCATCAAAGGTCCTCCTTGTTGTCCCGGGAAGACTGCGGAGTCTATTTGTTTTGCGTATTTCTCTTTGCAAAGGATGATTCCGCCACGCGGACCACGTAGCGTTTTATGAGTCGTGGTGGTTACAAAATCGGCATATGGAACGGGATTCGGATGCAGTCCCGCGGCGACGAGTCCGGCGATGTGCGCCATATCAACGAACAAATAGGCCCCGCAAGCATCTGCGATTTCCCTGAATTTTCGAAAATCAATGATTCGGGGATATGCGGAAGCTCCGGCAACAATAATCTTGGGTTTGATCCGAATGGCTTGCTCATAAAGACTTTCGTAATCGATTCGGAGTGTCTCTTTTGATACCGTGTAAAACTCGGAGTGATAGGTTTTTCCCGAAACGTTTAATTTCATTCCGTGTGTCAGGTGACCTCCGTGAGCAAGATCCATACCCAAAATCGTGTCGCCCGGATCCAAAACAGCAAAATATACGGCGGTATTTGCTTGAGCTCCGGAATGCGGCTGAACATTTACGTGATCTGCGCCGAACAGCAGTGTTGCTCGCTCAATAGCCAAATTCTCGGCAACATCGACGAATTCACATCCGCCATAGTATCTTTTCCCCGGATATCCCTCCGCATATTTATTGGTAAGGGGAGATCCCGCCGCCTCCAGAACTGCCTCGCTCACAAAATTTTCCGATGCGATTAACTCGATTTTCGATCTTTGTCGATTCATTTCGTTCATGATCGAAAAATAAATCTCCGGGTCCTGTGCGCGAATATTATCAAACATAGAAAATACCTCCGAAACTCCAATGTGTACTCAACAATAATACCGAATCCGTGCCAAACGGTAAAGAACGATCTACAATTTGTAAACATGGTCCTTGGAAGGAGGATCATATTTTGATATATTTCCGCTCGAATCGATCAGTGAAAAATCGCTTTCCGTAAACTCACCGATTATCTCACAAGGGATTCCCTCGGAGATAAGCAAATTACGAACATAAGTATCATATGGCGTCGAAATCAGGAGGGATCCGGATGAAATCAGTCGCAAGGGATCGATTTTTAGTGCGGAGCACATCTCAAGCGTTGCCGGGTGAAGCGGAATCCGATCGGGATAAACATGAAGGCCGATTCCCGAATACTCCGCCATCTCATAGGCAGCTCCGAGAATTCCTCCCTCCGTCGCGTCATGCATTAACGTTACGGCGGTTTTCCTTCGAATCAACGTATTCTCTTCCCGAGCAGCACCGGATTCGTTTTCCGGAGCCAAAAATTTACCGAGGAGCGCCCCTTCCTCTACGACACTGATTTTGTGAATCAACGAACGGGCTTCTTGGATGACCGGGTCGGAAACCAGTCCATTTAATTTGTCTGAATGATTCATCGCAATAATCCATGTTCCTTCAATCGCCGCCGTTTTTGTCATCAGGAGTCGATCTCCGGGTCGCGCTTTCCCGGGAACAAACGGTTCGCTTTTCGGGATAATTCCGAATGCGGTCGATGTAACGACAAAAGAACGGACACTTTCGGTCACTTCCGTATGTCCTCCGACAATATCCACTCCGAGAGTTTCCGCCGCAACGGATGCCTGACAAACGATTGATTCAATATCATGTTTTTCCGTTCCCGCAGGAGCGAGCAGAACAATCAGAATACCGATCGGGCGAATTCCGGATGCAGAAATATCGTTACAGGAAACATGAACGGCGAGAGTGCCCGATTGTTTGCCGCCTGCGGTAATCGGATCCGATGAGGATACGAGAATCTGTTCACCCAGATCAATCCAGGCGCAATCCGATCCGATATTGGCCCCGATCATCGTACGATCCGATAATTTGGGCAGGTTGGAAAATACGATTTCCCGAAGTTCCTCGTTGGTCAGTTTTCCGATGTCCACAGGCTCCTCCGAAATCATATTCTGATATGCTCTACTGATTCAAGACCTTTTTGTACCAATTGCTCTATGTCCAGGTTTTTCTCCGCAAAAATGATATGATTCTTTTTCGGTCGTGTCTGTGGATGCTTGGCTACAAATACTGTACAGCAATCCTCAAAAGGCAATATTGATGTTTCATAGGTGCCGATTCTTCTGGCGATCTGGGTTGTGTATTCTTTATCCTGTCCGATTAGCGGACGAAAAACCGGTATCGTCGAAACCTCATCGGTGAGCACGAGCGCTTCGAGTGTCTGGCTGGCAACCTGTCCGAGACTGTCTCCGGTAATCAGTGCTTTACAGTCACATTTTACAGCAATTGACTGAGCGATGCGAATCATAATTCTTCTCATAGTGACGGTCAACATATCTTGCGGACTGTTCCGGAATAATTCAAGCTGAACGTCCGTAAAATTCACGACATACAGACCGATTTCACCCGCATACTCACGAAGGATTTGAGCCAGCCTTATGACTTTTTCCTTTGCCCGATCGCTGGTATACGGATGAGCGTGAAAATATACGGCATTCAGCTTCATTCCGCGTGAGGCCATCATATAGCCGGCAACCGGGCTGTCAATACCGCCGGAAAGCATGAGCATACCCTTTCCGGATGTTCCGACAGGAAGTCCTCTGTGCCCGTAGATGATTTTCGAATAAATGTAAATATCGTCGCGAACTTCTACAAAGAGCACAAAATCCGGGTTATGAACGTCAACGCTTAGTTCGGGAATTGCGTCCAGGATTTCCTTGCCCAGCTCTGTGCAGATCTCGGGTGATCGTAAAGGGAACTGCTTGTTTCCTCGTTTTGCATCAACTTTAAAGGTCTTGTGCCCCTCCCGATTCATCTCATCACGAACAAAAGAAAGGGAATGGTTGATTATTTCCTTCATCCCGCCGGGAAATCGAACGGCAGGGCTTACGGAAACCAATCCGAAAACCTTAGTCAATGCGTCCAGCACCTTAGTCATTGTAAAATCGTCAGCCAAAAGAGATGGGATATCTGCGATATCTTCAATCCACAGACGTGACTGGTTCTGGAAGATGGAGAACGTGCCGATATCACGCAAGGCAATCTTTACATTTGAAATTAATTGATGTTCAAAACGACCGCGGTTAAGACCTTTTAATGCGATCTCTCCGATTCGGGCAAGTATGACATTACTAATAGTACCGGTACGTTCTTCCATTACCCCTACCTAACCGATTCCGTAGATCTTAATCGTTTTTTCCAGAGCCTGACAAAAGTCTCGACAATCTTTTTCCGTCGTAAATCGGGAGAAACTGATCCGAATCGCATTTTTTGCGATTGATTCCGCAACGTCCATTGCAGATAAAACATGACTGGTTTTATTTTTTTTCGAAGCGCAGGCCGACACCGTAGATATATATATATCATGCTCTTCCAATGCGTGAAGCAAGATTTCGGAGCGAATCGACCCCAACGCAGCGTTTAGAATATATGGACTTCCGTTTTCGGGAGATAAAACGACTCCTCCCAGACAAGTTATTTTATCACACAGAATTCGTTTGCATTCACTTATAGACAATAATGATTCATCCAAACGCTCGGTTGCTTTTCGAATTGCCAGAGCAAGAGCACGAGCAAGCCACGGGCTTTCGGTACCGGATCGAAAACCGCGTTGTTGCCCCCCGCCGCAAATCAGCGGAGACATCCGCAAGCCCTTTTTTTTGTAAAGAAGGCCGACGCCTTTCACGCAATGAATTTTATGTCCGGAAAAGGAAGCGAGCTCGATATTTAGCGCACTTATATTTATTGGAAGTTTTCCGAGAGACTGAACGCAATCCAAATGAATGGCTGTTTTACGGTTTCTTGCGTTTCGTAAGGATACGAGACGATCAACGGGCAAGGTCGCTCCCGTTTCATTGTTAACGTGGGTTAATGTGATGAACAATGTGTCGTTTCGAATGCTCTTTTCCAAAAACGACCATTCCGGTTCCCCGTTTTTTTGTGTCGGAACCCAAGTAATCTCATAACCCATTTGTTCTAATCTTCGTAATGCACCGAGTGACGCCATGTGCTCTGCTTTTGTGGAGATGATGTGTTTCCCTAATCTCGGATTCGCATCCGCAAAACCAAGTAACGCCGTATTGATGGATTCACTTCCTCCGGAGGTCAATATTAATTCGTCGGCAGATACGTGAAGCTGTTTCCCGATATCATTCATTGCAACAGAAAAACGATTTTCTGAGTACATGCCGAGTCTATGTAAAGAACTCGGATTTCCGAATTGGTTCGGATCAGACAAATCCTCGCGAATAAGATCAACAACTTCCGGTAACGGCGCTGTCGTAGCCGCATTATCCAAATAGATCAGATGGTGCCTCCTAAACCTTGATTTCCGTTTGCTCGAAGGATAAATCATCTTGAGCCGTTTCAATCAGAGGACGAATACAGTTGTCCAGAAAATAGGAGACCTGCTCCGGACAACGCCCGATATATAAAAAAGGATCCGTCAATAGATCGAGCTCGGATCGATTCAGAGAAAATGCGGGATCTGATGCAATGCGTTCCAATAGATCATTGGGTCTGCCGAAAGATTTCACCTCTTTGGCTGCTTCCATTGAGTGGACGCGAATTTTTTCGTGCAGAACCTGACGATCCATACCTCGCTTTACGGATTCCATAAGAATGTTCTCCGTTACCATGAAAGGCAGTTCCTCCGATAGTCGCCGATTGATTACATGCTCGTTGACGCACAGACCGGAGGCGATGTTCTCGTAAAGTATCAAAATTGAATCGATGGAAAGAAATGCTTCCGGGATACAAAGTCTTTTGTTTGCAGAATCGTCAAGGGTTCGCTCAAACCATTGGGCAGAGGCCGTTAACGGTGGGTTAACCGATTGAGTGATCACATATCTTGATAAGGATGCGATTCGCTCACTTCTCATCGGATTTCTCTTATAGGCCATTGCAGAAGATCCGATCTGATCTTTTTCGAACGGCTCCTCAATTTCTTTCAGATGCTGAAGAAGACGAATGTCGTTGCTGAATTTTGATGCGCTTTGCGCAATGGAAGAAAGCACGTTAATTACCCTTGCGTCAATTTTTCTGGAATAGGTCTGTCCGCTTACCGGGTATAATGAAAGGCCTCCCATTTTCAAAGCGATTTTTCGATCCAATTCATCGACTTTCGCATGGTCGTTGTCAAATAAACGCAAGAAGCTTGCTTGGGTTCCTGTCGTTCCTTTGCACCCGAGAAG
>JAAYCT010000026.1 GCA_012729635.1 Clostridiaceae bacterium
TAATTGGTTTCATCGGTAAGACATTGATAAAACATCAACGAAAACGGGATGCAAAAACATAGCATGAACACCATGAAAAGATTGGATTTCGATAGCAATACTTTTCGAAACATTTGACCCCCGCAAGTTAATGTTCCATTAGTCAAGCCGATTCATACCATGTTTTTAACCAACCGTACACTTCAGGATTATCACGATACTTATAATATCCGTATGCGCTCCCCTTGTAGTTGGTGTTTATTTCTTTCTCTCGCCACGGTGTCGTTGCCGGATAAGGAATGTGCCACATCCGAATCTTTTGCGAAGAGGCAATCCACGTCGAACCCCGATATAATCTGCACTGAAGATATCCGGACCAACCATTTAGCTCATCTCCGGCAACACCTTGAATAGATGCTCGATAACATAATGTGCTGCCAATATACTGTCCTTCCAGTTTCTCTGTGCCTGGAACTACTTTTACCTAGGGAAATGCCGCTAATACCGAAGTTGACAGGAAACAGACCAAAATAAGCGAACACGTTATTATTGCTGCAATTTTTCTCATATATCCTCCTTTGAACATAATAGTCCTTGCGGGGGTCACCCAACAAGTAGTTCGTACAAACGTAAACGTTTCGAATCATTGAAACCGTAACGAATTGCACTCGTCAACAAAACATTAGCATATTATTGGGGGGGGTCAAGAGGCTTTGAGACTATTTGATTATGCTTATATGTCTCGGTGAATGAAAATTATCTCTTTTATCCGAGGCATGGCCGGGTGATTCCGAAGGAATGGTTATTGCTTTTGTGGGATGTGGCTGATCCCTCCGATATTCGTATAAGCGTCCTTGAAATTTTTACGAAAATCCGTTCTCCCCCCTCCGCCCGTTGACATTTGAACCCTCACATTATATGATAGCGGCGAAGCGATGACGGAGAAAAGTAGCGCCCTTTATCGTTCCCAGTGAACGGGAGACAGTGGAAACCCCGCAAAGTGAATCGGCGCGAAGAACACTCTACCAGCAGTGAGTTGAAATCCCGTGAGCGACCGGGAGAGTAGGTGAACCGTGAGCCGCGCGATAAGCGGCGGGTTTTTTACCGGTGAGTCGACTGCCGAAGGGTAGTAAATCAGGTGGTACCGCGGACAATTGATGTTCGTCCTGAAACAATGTTTTTGGGGCGGGCTTTTTTTATTTTCGAAAAGCGCCTTCCCGCGAAGTGATGAAGGAGGATTTTAAGGATGAGTACGGAAAACATTTATCGGACAAAGACGCTCGGCGAGGTCAGCGAGAGCGATATCGGGGCGACGCTACGGGCGGCCGGATGGATCGAAAATATCCGCGACCACGGCGGCGTGTCTTTCCTGGACCTCCGGGACATGTACGGGGTCCTTCAGGTCGTCATGCGCGACACGACGCTTCTCGACGGACTTTCCCGCGAGGACTGCATCTCGGTCGAGGGCGTGATGCAAAGACGCGACGAGGAGACCTATAACCCGAAGATCCCGACCGGGACGATCGAGTTGGTCGCCGCCAAGGTAGATATCCTCGGCAAGGTCTATCGCCCGCTTCCTCTGGAGATCGCTTCGTCGACGGAGACCCGCGAGGACGTTCGCCTCAAGTACCGCTACCTCGATCTCAGGAACCGGAAGGTTCGCGACAACATGATCTTCCGCTCCGAGGTCATCTCTTTTCTTCGCTCGAAAATGACGGATATGGGCTTTCTCGAGATCCAGACACCGATCTTAAGCGCTTCCTCGCCCGAGGGCGCGCGCGACTATATCGTGCCGTCGAGAAAATTTAAGGGGATGTTCTATGCCCTGCCGCAGGCGCCTCAGCAGTATAAGCAATTGCTGATGGTCTCGGGCTTTGACCGCTATTTTCAGATCGCGCCGTGCTTCCGCGACGAGGATTCCCGCGCGGACCGCTCTCCGGGCGAGTTCTATCAGCTCGATTTCGAGATGAGCTTTGCGACGCAGGAAGATGTGTTCCGGGCCGGCGAGGAGGTCCTGACCGAAACGTTCCGTAAGTTTGCTCCGGAGGGTGCCGCCGTAACGGAGGCGCCGTATCCGGTATTTCCGTACAAGCAGGCGATGCTGGAGTTCGGCACCGATAAGCCCGACCTTCGAAACCCGCTTCGCATCATCGACGTGACGGAGTTCTTTTCGCGCTGTACCTTTAAGCCCTTCCACGGTAAGACCGTCCGCGCGATCAAGGTCCGCGGCGAGATGACGAAGAGTTTTCACGAAAAGCTCCTCGCCTTCGCGCAGTCGATCGGTATGGGCGGGCTGGGTTACCTCGAAGTCGCCGAAGATCTTTCCTATAAGGGCCCAATCGATAAGTTCATCCCCGACGGGATGAAGTCCGAGATGCTCGAACTGGGCGGCCTTACCGCCGGCGACACGATCTTTTTTATCGCCGACCGCGAAGAGCGCGCAAACCTTTTCGCGGGTCAGATCCGGACCGAACTCGGCACGCGCCTCGACCTTCTCGAAAAGAACGCGTACCGCTTCTGCTTCGTGAACGACTTCCCGATGTACGAGTACGATAAGGAAGAAAAAAAGATCATCTTCACGCATAACCCTTTCTCCATGCCGCAGGGCGGCCTTGAGGCGCTTACGGAGAAGGATCCGCTCGAGATCCTCGCTTATCAGTACGACATCGTTTGTAACGGCGTCGAGCTTTCTTCGGGCGCGGTCCGGAACCACAACCTCGAGATCATGGTCAAGGCCTTCGAGATCGCCGGCTACACCGAGGAAGACCTCAAGGTCAAGTTCGGCGCCCTTTATAACGCCTTCCAGTACGGCGCCCCGCCGCATGCCGGCATGGCGCCCGGCGTCGACCGCATGATCATGCTCCTTCGAAACGAAGAAAATATCCGCGAGGTCATCCCGTTCCCGATGAACGGAAACGCGCAGGACCTGATGTGCGGCGCTCCGGGCGAGGTCTCCGAGCAGCAGCTCCGGGACGTGCACCTGAAGATCCGGACGTAGGGTGAATGACATAAGGAACGACGGGCAGAAAGAACGGCTGCCCGTTTGCTTTTCGGGAGGAATGCATGGAACTTGCCAAAGTCGTCCTCAAAAAGGAAGAAGGCCGGACCCTCCGGGCCGGCGGCGCGTGGATCTTCGATAACGAGATCGACCGAATCGAGGGCGAGTTTACCGACGGCGGCCTCGTCCGCGTGTTTGCCTTCAATGACTTCTGCCTCGGGACGGGCTTCATCAACACGCATTCCAAGATCCGCATCCGCATGCTCAGCCGCTCGGGCGAAACGGTCGTCGACGACGCGTTCATTCGAAGCCGGGTGCGCGACGCCGTCGAGTATCGAAAGCATACAATCGACATGTCGAGCTGCCGCCTGATCTTCGGCGAGGCGGATTTCCTGCCGGGACTCGTGGTCGATAAGTTCGCGGACATCCTCGTCGTCGAGTCGCTCGCGCT
This sequence comes from Clostridiaceae bacterium, assembly GCA_012729635.1. Lineage (GTDB taxonomy): Bacteria > Bacillota > Clostridia > Saccharofermentanales > Saccharofermentanaceae > JAAYCT01. The sequence continues at coordinate 3,429 of JAAYCT010000026.1, forward strand.
CGGGATCGACCGGTATAAGCTCTTGATCATCGACGAACTCAAGACGCTTCTGGCCGCAGAGGGGATGCCGATCCGCGGCGTCTACGAGCGAAGCGACGCACCGGTCCGCCTGAAGGAAGGTCTTCCGCTCGAAAAGGGTTTCATCGGCGAGCCCTTCGATACAGACGTGTTGATCACGGAAAACGGCGTTCAGTTCTCCGTCGACGTCGCGGACGGCCAGAAGACCGGTTATTTTCTCGACCAGAAAATGAACCGCGCAGCGATCCGCCCGCTCTGCAAGGGCGCCCGCGTACTGGACCTCTTTACCCACACCGGCTCCTTCGCGCTCAACGCGGCGGCGGCCGGGGCTTCTTCCGTCCTTGCGGTCGACGCCTCCGAGCCGGCGCTTGCCCGGGCGCGGATCAACGCCGGGCTCAACGGCTTGTCGAAAATCGTGTCGTTCCGGTGTGCGGATATTTTCGAGCTGTTGCCGGAGCTCGAGCGACAAGGCGAGCGCTACGACGTGATCATCCTGGATCCGCCCGCCTTCGCCAAGACCCGCGAGTCTTTAAAGAACGCGCGGAAGGGCTATAAAGAAGTGAACCTGCGCGCGATGCGCCTTCTAAATGACGGCGGCTATCTGGCGACCTGTTCCTGCTCTCATTTCATGATGCCCGAACTCTTCTACGAGACCGTCCTCTCCGCCTCAAAAGACGCGCACAAGCGCATCCGTCAGATCGAGTACCGGACGCAGGCGGCCGACCATCCGATCCTGTGGCCGGCGATGGAGTCGTATTATTTGAAGTTCTATATTTTGCAGGTCAGTAACCGGAAGTAACCTGTCATCGTCGGATCGCAAGGTACCGGCAGATCGGTGAAAGAACAGAATACTCATCAGCGTGCCCAAAAGATATCATTCCGAAAAATCCTTCTCCTTGGGGTGCTATTTTATACGTCGACGTTTGCTACCCCGATCACGTCAGTCCAGAATCCACACATTGTATTCCATCCCGTCCTGATAAAAAGAGTAATGGCTCGGATAACCCTCCAACACATTTGGATTGGGAGATATCCGAAAATTATAGATGAATGCCGATCCTTCGGGATCGTCTTTGCTTTCCCGATTAACGATCATGCCGGCGGCCGAGTTTGTAGTCAGGTAATCGCCGTCCATTTTGAAGGTGAAAACCTGATTTAATTCCATCATTCGAGTCTCATCGTTTTCGCCATTCTCGTTTGAGAATTCAACCGCGACATCAACACACCAATACTCTTTTATTTTGTTTTCGTTATCCGTGGGGTAAACAGACAAATCCAATAATTCACTTCTCCGATACGGTTTGCCGAGAGAATAGGACTTCACCTTCAACCCGGAGGAGGAGAGATCAGTCATATCCGCGAAATATTTCTCTTTGACCATTTCAACGTAACGATCGAGCCCGAGACCCCGGTAGGTTTGCTTTGATGTGGAGATCGATTCGATTTCATTGAAATATCGGGTATCATCCGCATGCAACATCTCCGGATACATGGAGGCAATGTCATAATACTCGACGGCACCCGCGTAATCCCCTTCCTGAAAGCATTTCATAAAGGAATCGACGTTTCTCATACCCTTAAGGTTTGAAAAGGCATAGCCCTCTCCCCGCTTCTCGTTATAACCGAGATAGCCCAGTCCGGCGAGCGGAATAATCAAAAGCATGCAGAGGATCGAGATCAGCCAGTGACGGCGGATTTTCTTGAATCCCTTCTTGAAGGTCATATCCTTGGCAGTTTCATCGAACCGGTTCGGATCACATTGCTCCGATCTCCCGTCCGTCCCGACCGCGTCTTTTCCGAAACGGACATCCTCGCCGGCAACGGGCTCCGTCATTGCCCGAAGGCTATTGGCACACGAATCGCAGGTGGCTATATGCTCCTCAACCACTCGACGTGTCTCGCTTGAGCATTCGCCCTCCACGTAAAGAGGCAACAGATCCAGATTGACTGCACACTTAATCATTTGGTTCCTCCATCATATTCCGAAGCTTTTCTTTTCCTCTAAAAAACGTAACCTTGCTCCAACTCACGGACTTTTCGAAAAGCGCCGCAATCTCGGCGAACGGAAGTTCCCCGTAGATTCGCAAAATAACAACGTCGCGGTACGGTTGAGGCAATCCGCACAGTGCCTGCGCGGCGCGGCGCCCGTCTTCTTTTCGAACGATATGATCCTCTACGGAACCGTTTGCGGCGGATACATCGGTCGGATCAACGGAAACCCCACGTCCCGACCCGTCAGAGCCTGTCGGTTCGGTTCGTGCGTCAACATCGTTGCCGGCAAATCTCCGCCGTCGTCGACACTCACGGAACCACTCGTTTTTCCCGATCTGGCAAAGCCACGTATAAAGACTGCTTCGCCCTTCAAACCGGCCGATATGAAGGAACGCCCGGTAGAACGTCTGTTGCGTAAGCTCCTCCGCTTCAGACGTATTTCCGGTGAGCGCAAGAAGAAACCGATAGACCCGGCGGGCATAGGTCGTATATATGTCCTGAAATTCCGTCATCCTTAGTTCTCCTAAGGTCGCGCTCCGCTGATCTTTCTGACCGCGACATTATTTTGCTCATTCACACGTTGGATTCATCAAAGAGAAAAAGGTTACAAGACGATGTGAAAAAAGCTGTCTCCTTCATCACAACAACGGGAGTATATATTGCCATTGAAAATATATGCTCTGTCGCATTCACAGACGCATTTCAATCCTTCGGTGCGGTACCGGTTTTTTACTCCACAGCTATTTCCGGATACTCCGCCTGAACGGAATCTCGGAAAGACTGAAGCATATCTTCTTTACTCATGTCTCCGTATGCGTATGAGTGCAGTGCCTCTACGAATAACTCTTGAATCCTCCCGTTGTCGCTATGGATTACGTCCATAGGACAATTCAGCGCGGCAGTCGCAAAGGCTTCGTAGAAATTTTGACCGCCGAGAAAGTCGCTCATTTCCGAATCATCGAAAAACGGGATGATGCTCTCCACCACTTTTTGACTGCTGACGAAATCTCCGGCCGGCTGAAAAAAGGTTTCAGAACCTTCAGGCATGGAAAATTTGGAATTCAAATCCGCTAAGTAATCTTGAGTATAAACACCGGTCGCCCAATCGGTCAGTTGAGTCTCGTCAAGAGCGACGAAGCGAACGAATTCCTTGGCATCTTCGATCATTGCCGCGTGATTCATGATCCCGATCCAAGTTCCGCCTGCCGAATATGCCATCGGTCCGGGTACACAAGCCCAGTCGCCGTCCGTTAGTGAATTACCGGCATGCGAAAATACGGAAAGGAAATCATCCGAGGAGACGAAGTACGAAAAAATTTGAATTTTGTCGCCGTTACCATCCGTAAGGTCATCCGTCAATCCAACGAGCCATTCAGACCACCCCGGAGTCAGACCCGCGGTGTAATCGTTCCGACCGAAAGTATATGAAAGCTCCGTCAATTCTTCGATCTTCGGATCGATCGTCAGTTTGTTTTCAACGATCCAGGGTAACTGTCGATTGTTAAGAAACGGCAAAACAAGTTCGTCAACGGAAGAAAGCATGTAACTCTTGCCTTTCGACTTCACTCTGACCGTTTCCGCCATCCCGGTATACTTCTCCCAATCCGACATCATTTCCTGAATCTCATTTGGATCGTCTGTCCCGAAGTATTCCCTGGCAAGACTTCTTCGATAGATAACAGCACCGGGTGTGTACTGAAATGGTACAGCACGCAGCTCCCCGGTTTTATCGTTTATTCCCGCTTCTATAATGTTCGGGTAGATATCCAATGCATCTGAGTTCTGCTCAAGGTCCGAAATATCCATCAACAAGTCATCCATACTGACGAATTCTTCCACAAAACTTGAATCCATCACGATTACGTCCGGGCACTGATACGTATTGGCTGCCGCAAGCACACTTTGCCGGTATAACTCATCCATGGAAGAAAACTCAACATATTCGACTTCAACATAAGGATTGTAATCCATAAAGACACGGGTCATAACCTTAATTTCATCGGAATAAGACCAAACCGTTAGTTGACTGTAGTCGACAATATCGGAAAACTCAGTTGCCGTTTCGGTCGGCGAACTCCATCGATCTTCATCAATAACAGAATACTCCGTTTGCTTAGACGTTTCGGTCGGCGAACTCCATCGATCTTTTTCATCGGATGAAGCCGGTCCCTTACACGCAGGTAAGCTTCCGAGAAGAAAAAGGATCACAAGCATCAGCGTTCCAAGTCGTAAAGCCTTACGAAACATATAGAAATCCTCCGAATGGATGCGTGAATCATGCATGCAGTTACTACTACATAGTATCATTTTTCGAGCATGTTACCAAGGAGGTTCCGGTGCAACAGTAGAGTGGATTTACCGCAGCGGCGCACGCCGGCAAAAATCTTGACCGCTTCGTTGCCACGCCATTCTTTGAGCCATTCCAGATCCTTAGTCCGAAGAACCATCGATATTACCTCCGCAGATTGATTCGAGCGTCCTCGCTCGAATCATTCAAAAATATCCGCTTGGAATCGACATTTAGACAATTCACGATTCTAACAAGAATGCAAATAATCTAATCTCTCCGTCAATGATAGTGGAGCATGCCCAAACTTTTTCCATCTTAGCAAATCGTTTATTATTTTAGTATGATCCCCTGAAGGTTTACACAAAATTATGTACAGTCTCCAAACAATAAATACAACAAGTATTTTAGCCGTTCGATTCATCTTGCTGCTCCTACACTCACCGTGACAATCAAATCTATTCGCTGAGAAAACTATGGATTCTTTTCGAACGGTCCAATTGAGTAGTATGTTTTTCCGTCCTCCCTAATCTCTTTGCTCCCTGACAAATTCGCGTTATCCGCCGGGCAGAGAAAATATCTTTCATCGAAATCACCCACTCTGATCCAAAGGCGAACACGTGTCTCACCGTCATGAAAAAAGCTTTCGTGATAAACCACTTTGTTGTCTTTCACAAAAACCATTCCACTTTCCATATCCAGTTCATAGGAAAATTCAACATCAAGAATTTCACTGACCTGCGACCTGGTCATTCCAACTTGATATAACAACATTTTGTCCCAGGAAAAGTTCGTGATTTCCGCCATGTTGATTTGACATTCATTCTGATCCGCGCACTTTCTCTCAATGACATCGCAAATCTGATTGCTCACTTTATTCCTTTCCTGAATAACAGTCCCGATTACCGCTGCGGAAGCGATAACAAGCAGAATGCAAACAATAATAACCAGGTATTTTTTCATTCTTATATCTCCATTGATGTAAAGGTCGATCTGTGTGCTCAAGTATCCTCAGTCGGTTGGGTTTCCTCAATTTTTTCAAATACAAGTTCTTTTTTTAAATCTTCTAGTTTCGAGCCGTAGTAAATCCCGTATGATCCGGGCGCGATTTTATAATTGTTTTTTTCCATATAATCAGCTAATCTTTTTCTCTCTTTATCTCTTAGCGAATCAAACCACAGTCTTTTTCGCCCATCTACGATACGTTCCTCATTCACGGCATTGAAGTCAATCACTTCGCCTTCCTCTATGTAGAGAGGAAACTGTTTACCCAGATCTATACGCTTTAAAATTCTGTATATCTGAACCGCACCAATAGCAGCTACAATAAGTATAATGCATAAAACTATGAGTAGAATTCGTTTTTTTATGTCTTCTCCTATTCGACGATTGCCACCGCATTGCTATTCAATTAATCCACTTACTCTTTCATTTAGGCCTTAGGGTGTCCAGTTATATTCGTAAAACTCTTCCCGGGTTCCGCAGAAGACATTCATGTCAATGAATTCTTCGTCACCGGAGTAACCTTCCAGCTTTTCGCGATTCGTGTATTGCCAGAAGGTCCAGTTATATTTACCGCACTCATCGGGCGAAAACCACACTTCCCTGATCCAGAGCGGATAATCGGAGAATTCATCTGCAATATAAAGATGGTACGTTACCTTTGTCGCGTAGATGATCGGCTGCACTCCATATTGGGACTCGAGTTCCAGCAGCATCGCCCTCAATTCTTCCCCGGAATGAATATGCCTATCGAAAATCATCGCCCTTTGCTCTGTAACTTATACGCAAATCATTCACTCATCGTTGCCCATTAACACCTTTTTCAATTTCTCTCGCCCAGTCTTTTCTGTTATACTCGACAAATTTCTCAACATCACCCGCATGGGTCGTGATCGATAACCCGTTGGGGACAATGCCGAGCGAACGATAAAATCCTACTTTCGATATCGTATCCAAGGGGATGGTCAGTGAATGTACGTGTACGTTTGCCTTGTGAGAGACAAAAATCACTTCGCGCTCCGTCAGATACATCCATCCGCCGACACTTTCTTTTCCTCTAAAATGATTGCATGGACCGTCCGTAATGATTCGCTGACCGCCCGTGTTGGAAGGACCGTTCTTTCTGAATTTCCTTTTTTGAAAATACAAAAACGCCATCGACGCAAGTCCGACAATGACCGCAACGATGACGCCCCCGACCACTCCGAAAATCAAATCTCTCCCGATCCACAAGAAAAGCCCGGCAACAATTCCTATTGGTATGCCGGCGAAAAAGGCTTGAATATAGTTCTTCACACTTGGTCCTCCCTAAAAACGCAGCCGACCTCACGAATACTCAAAAATCCCGGCTTCCATATCTTGATAGTAGCAAAAATGATTCTCGTAATCCTCTGTTTTTAATACACGCATCGCATATAATCCGGCGCGCGGTATTCTTTTTTTCCCATCGAACAGTATCTTTTGCTCGCCATCATATATATTTAGTCTGTCTTCTTCATGAACTACCAAAAGCAAATAAAAGCCTACATTCTCAGGGTGATCTGTGTCAACTGGGTATTCTTTAATTAGAAAGAAATACTTTTGATTATCAGTAGTCACATAATAATAGAGCCTCTTTATCCTAATTCTCCAACGCTTTAATGACTGCTTCCAACCGGGCCTTTGCTTTCTCATCGTCATTACTGTTGTTTAGCATTGCCGTTCGTGACTCTCCTAATGAACATGAGCTTAAAAGCAGAATGCTCATTGAAGAATCTCCAAATACTTTGAATACCCTGTCCCACCTAAGTAAATTGTCTGTTATTTTTGCATGGCCCCCTCCCGAACAGCTTAATCCTTCAGGCATCCGATGGGAATGATTTTGATCCCGTCCGATCGCTCATACGCCATCTCTCCGCCTGTGATCACAATCAGCATATCCGGCTCCCGAAGCGTGCTTTTCCGATCATTTTCTATCGTGCCCTTAACCAATTCCTTCAGTTGAAGCAAATGTTGTGCCCCTTCCTCAATCTCCGCGCTTCCCAATTTCATTTCAATAAGGGCATATCTTCCGTCATCTAAATGTAGAACCGCGTCCGCCTCGAGGCCATATCGATCGTGATAATAAGATATTCTTCCACCCAATGCATGAGAGTATATTTTCAGGTCGCGGATGCAAAGACTCTCGAAAATGAACCCGAAAGTCTTCAGGTCCATCTGCAAGACCTCCGGCGTCAGACCTAAAGCGGCGACCGCTATGGAAGGATCTACAAAACCCCGCTTATTCCCCAGACGAATGACTGTCGCCGAGCGAATCGCCGGAGACCACGCTTCGATGTCTTCAATAACAAATAATCGCTCCAGTGCATTGATATACGAATCCAAAGTCGTAAGCGACATACTATCGGCATTGGCTGCTACATCCTTATGTATGGTTACTTTCTTTGCGAGGGTTGAGAGATTATGGGCATATGACCTTAAAATTGTTTCCGTCCATACCGGATTGCGGGCAACGCCGTCCACTGTAGTTATGTCTGCCTCACATATATTGTTCAGATACTCTTTTGCGATCAAAAGTCTTGCGGCATCCGTTTTCTTCTCAATGGACGACGGCCATCCGCCTCTGCAGGCAGAATGGATAAGTTGCTCCACGCTCAGGTGAGACATTGCTCCGTCGATCTCGTAATCCTTTTCGAAAAACAACTTCTTTAATGAAACGGAACCCTTCGATTCCCTGGATTCATAAAGACTCATCGGATACATCTTGAGTCGAGATATTCTCCCGGTACCCGTATGCAGAATTTCTTTGTCATCCACGGACGTTGAGCCGGTCAAAATAAAAAGACCTTCCTCTTGTCTGTCGTCGACGGCCGTGCGCACAGCGTCCCACAGCATCGGTGCATCTTGCCACTCATCAATCAGCCTGGGGGTTTCTCCTTGGAGAAGAAGGGACGGCTTCGTCTGAGCCGTTGCCAGGTATCCGGCTCTCTTATCCGGGTCCTGAAGCCGAAGAACACTTTTTGCCTTTTGCATGGCGGTGGTTGTTTTCCCGCACCACTTCGGTCCGACAATCAATGTCGCTCCGAAAGCCTCCAGTCGAAGGTCCAGCTCGGAATCAACAATTCGACGCAAATACTCCCTCAAGTGATCCGCTCCTTCCGATAGCGATAAGTCTTTACGGGTGAATGAGTTCGTCTATGACGTAAGTATAGGACATGACCGTCTTTCAGTCAACGCTTGTTATGTGTTTTTGATGTTTATCGTTATGTGTTTATGATGCTTTATGCTATGTGTTTCTGATGAACATGACTGGCGTTTTTGATTTCTTGTGTATGCGTATGGTTTACAATTTCATACTCAACAAAAGTCGAGACATTCCATTCTATGATATAAAACATAATATGTTTCTGTTTCGCTTTCTTATGTTATAATTGTAAGCGAATTAGTAACAAATGAGTGATGTCCCGTGAACAAGATCAACAAGGAATGAATTGAATTCGCGAGTGAGCACAATGGAGTCATTACGTCCAGAGACGTAACGCACATTGGAATTCCGCGTGTGTATTTGACCCGTATGGCACAATCCGGTGAATTAAAAAGAGTCCAGTCAGGTATCTATGTTCTGCCGGGCACAACCCTTGATGAATTTGCTGAAATTCATTATCGGTGTCCCAAAGCTGTTTATTCTCATGGGACGGCTTTATTTCTACATGATCTATCGGATCGCACTCCGCTAAAATATACAGTGACTTTACCTTCATCCTATAATGCCACTCATCTTTTAAGTGTTGAAAATCTTGAAATCAAAAAAAGTATTCCAGTCATCTATGCAGCCGGTATTACGACAATTGCCTCTCCCAATGGATTTATCGTACCTGTTTACAATATGGAAAAAACAATTTGTGATGTTGTCCGAAATAAAGATAACATGGATTATCAGGTTGTTACGGATGCACTCAAATTATTTTCAAAACGACCGGTTAAGAACCTGACCCGACTCATGCAATATGCAAAACTGCTTCGAATTGAGTCAGCGATTCGAACATATTTCGAGGTGCTTTTATGAAATTTGCCAATGCGATGCAGATGAAGGCCTATATGAAAATGGAAGCGAATAAATTGTCTGTATCTTCTGCCCACTATTACAGAATTATATGCTCGAAAGACTATTAGAAAGAATTTCACTTTCAAAGTACAGAAAAAATTTTATACTGAAAGGTGGGATGCTTATCAGCGCCATCGTCGGATTGGACAGCAGATCCACGATGGACATGGATACAACACTTTATAATCTTCCGCTCAGCGAAGGATTATTATTGGAGGCAATGGAGGAAATTTTTCTCATCAACATTGATGACGGAGTTGCATTCAATCTGTTTTGGCTTATCCAATAGAAACCATTCTTGCTGAAAAATACGAAACCATTATCCGCAGATCCGTTTTGAATACTCGAACTCGTGATTATTATGACCTGCATGTGCTTTATCGAATAAAATCAGCACAGATCAACATACAAACGTTGCGGCAGGCTATCACAATGACAGCAGCTAAACGTATGAGCCTGAATTTGCTCCTGCCTTATGAACAAGTCATTCAATCTATTTCGATTGACCCGCAACTTGAAAGGCTTTGGAGCGTATACCAAAAAGAATATGTGTACGCGGCGGAGATATCCTTTGCTGACTTGATTGATACTCTTCATGAATTTTCCAGTTCAGTCGGTATTCTGTCTCTATCGGAGTAAGCTTGATTAAGCATCACACAGAACTTTCGGTTCTGGTGCAACCATTCTATCTGTCGTTCTGTCGTTCTCCACAGGATTAACTATGATAAAATTCTAACAATAATCTCCGAGCAGGAGAACACATCATGACCCAAAACATCTTCAACCGGAAACAATTTCAGCCGGAAATCATCACTCTGTGTGCCCGCTGGTACTTGAAAGATCCACGAACCTAACGCAACCGATCTGAAAATCAGGGGTGACCTATCAGTCATGACCCGGCACCGGATGGTCAAATATCTGAACAACATCGTTGAGCCGGATCATCGCCTGATCAAACGGGTGATGAATCCGAAGCTAGGATGTAAGACTTTTCGATCAGCGATTGCTACGATCTCAGGCATAAAGATCATGCATGTGCTTCATAAGCAGCAAGCAGGTCAGATGTCACCCCTTGAAAAGGCGGCATTGATTAATCATGTCATGATGGCTGGTTAAGTCGAGGTCGATTTCACTAAAAGTCTGACCGTTTACTGATTCACCACGATTGTTGCACCGGAACCCACTCTGTCCCATCTTAGCAAATTGTCTATTATTTTAGGATGGTCCCGTTGCACCGGAACCCGAATAAGAACCTCCCCGGACGAAGGCGTCCGGGGAGGTCATCAACGGATTTCATCCGTTTTCTTGTTCATCAGTAGAGAACGACATGGACCTCGGTTTTGCCCGAACCCGTTCCATTTTTCTTGATTGCGAATATATCTCTGTTCGCTGCCAACTGAAATTCAAAACTGTCGTTTGTTTGCGGCAGAGCCGTTCCGGTCATCAAAGTGAACCGCTGATATCTGGATGCGGCCGACAAAACAAACACTTCCGTGGTTCCGGATCCGGTTCCGCTCTTCTTGATGATATAAACATCATTTACCGAATCCACCAGGAATACGAAATTATCGTCGGTCTGGTGGATTGCCGAAGCAACCTGAAGTGTAAATTTCTTGTATCCGTTCGCCGCAGAAAGAACATGGATTTCGGTCTTGCCCGATCCGGTACCGCTCATTTTGAATGTAAAAATATCTCGGTTCGGACCCATCGCAAATGCGAAAGTATCATCCGTCTGCGGTAAAGCCGTACTCGTCATAATCGTAAATTTCTGATATCTGGACGCAGCCGACAAGGCAAAGACCTCTGTCTTTCCGCTTCCGGTACCGGCCTTTTTGATGATGTAAAGATTGTTCTGCGCATCCAACAAAAACTCAAAATTATCATCCGTCTGATGAATCGCCGTTGCGACCTGAATTCCGAATCTCTTATAGTTGGATACGGCGGTCATCATATGCAACTCGGTTTTGCCCGACCCGGTGCCGTTCTTCTTAATCATGTATAAGTCATTCCCGGAGCCCAATACGAACGTAAAGGCATCGTTGGTTTGACCTACGGCCGTAGTCGTCTGAAGTCCCATTCGTTGATATGTAATCTTATACGGCGAAGCGATCGTGAACGGCTTCTGATTTCGGAAACCTTCGCCGGCGTTGTATTCCTCATACGAAGGAGTCTGATACCCGCTGACTATAGAATAAATCTCGTCACGGAACTGCGAGTAATTTCCGGTGAACGCACCACCGTTCCACACATCGTCCAACGCGATGGTAAAAAGTCCGCCGTTCAAATTTCCGTAGGAGTACTGATTGTCTCTGCAGCCCCCGATATGGATTAATTCGGCCTGCATCGCTTTCTCGTCCAGATCCAGCTTAAATCCTACATCGGTGTTTTTATAGACGGTGCCCGAGTGACAGCTGTCACTGACCATGACGATACGAACACCCGCAGGAAAAGTCGTCCAAATCGCGTTCAAATCATCATCGATGATATCCATGTCGTAGGTGACCAGACATTCATCATTCGCGTCCGACTCATCTCCGTTGAGATCCGTTGTTTGGGAACCATGTCCCGAATAATAGAAAACAAAAATGTCCCCGGGCTGAAGCGTTGCCTTCAGCGTCTGAATTTTGTTAAGAACCGCGGACCTTGTTGCCTGGGCGGTCTTCAGTGTATTTACCTGATATCCGAGCGGCGTCAATATATTGCTCATTCGATCCACATCCAATTCGCAACCGCCGCATCCGCTCGTCCCGTCCCATCCCCCGTGCGTCGAGGGATCAACGCTCGTCAGTCCCACCAGCAAAGCAACGCCCTTGGACTGTGCCGCATCCACTTGTCCCGGAAAAAAACACAGACAAGCCAGTACGACCCCCACACACAAAAAAACAGATAACACCCTCTTTTTCATTGTCGTTTCTCCTTTGCATTACGATGAAATGTTTATGTTTATTAATCTGAATTTTATATTATTACAATCGTTTATAAAATGTCAATGTAAAATTGCGCCGTACCTGTTACGATAATAGAGATTTCCGATATCACTGTTTGCCGGAAACCTTCTTCTGACGACATCCGAACGATGACCGGGGAGCATATAGAGATGAAAAAGCACCGAATCACCAACGAAATGATTCACCCTGAATTGCGCTATGAGCAAATATGGATTCCGCGGGAAGACTGTCGACCGGAGGAGCCAAAGCTGCGCCTGTGCGTTTATCGGCCGCAGGAGCCGACGGAAAACACGCCCGCGATCCTGTGGATGCACGGCGGAGGGTACGGACTCGGAATACCGGAGGTGGATGAGGGCGCTTTTCGAGAGTTCGTCCGGGAAATCGGGTGCGTGATTGTCGCCCCGGATTATCGTCTCTCGCTCGAAAAGCCTTACCCTGCGGCATTAAAGGACTGTTATTCGACGCTTCTGTGGCTCCGGGATTCCGCCCCGTCCTTGGGTGTCCGCTCCGACCAGCTGGTGGTCGGCGGCTATAGCGCGGGCGGCGGATTGGCCGCCGCTCTGGCGATCTACGCACGGGACACAGGCGAGGTGTCGATCGCTTTTCAAATGCCGATTTATCCGATGCTTGAAGACCGGATGATCACCGATTCGTCGCGCGAAAATGACGCTCCCGTATGGAATACCCGCTCGAATGAGACCGGCTGGCGTCTCTATCTGGGCTCGCTTTACGGAACGAACGAGGTTCCGGCATATGCAGCCCCGGCACGGCTTAACGATTTCCGCGGCTTGCCGCCTGCCTTCACCTTTGTCGGAAGTATCGAGCCCTTTTTAGACGAGACGGTCGAATTTATGGAGCGGCTTAAAGATGCCGGTGTCCCGGTCAACTACAAGGTGTTTGACGGATGTTTCCACGCATTTGATATCGTCGCGAAAAAATCCGCCCCGGCAATCGAAGCGAAAAAGCGGATGGCGGAACAGATTCGGTACGCGGCGGAGCACTATTTTGCCGGGCAAGGTGGGGAGTAATCGCTGACGTTGTCAACGGCATTGGCGTTCGGAATATTTTGCCGGGCAGAAGGAGGAGCAAGGGGCGTTGCTTTTCGAAAAAGATATCTTCGTCATTAAGCGTGATCGCACCAGGCCTCGAAATGGTTTGATACTTTTCTGCACACGGGCAGAGGGAGCGTTTGAAAATGCTTCACAAAAGATCTCCGGAATGAATGATCCGGAAATATTCTGCCTCATAATAGATATCTGTTAATGTTTCGCGCTATGGCCCGGGAGTTTAACGGATGAGAAGACGACTCAAATGATAATATGAGGTTTTCTCCCGGAAAATAGCCGGACAGCGCATACTTTTCGATCTTATTGGTCGCACAATCCGCATAGCCCGAGTCGGACATCATTCCGTTATGCTCCCATACATACGCTTGGCGTTTTCGAGCATTCAGACAGAAAAAATCCGGATAAATCAAGCCGAGCCCTCGGATTTGTATCGGATATTCATACCGATACGGAACATTGTGTCGGCTTAACGCATCCGCGATCAGGATTTCGGATTTGGATCTGACGCGCTCGCCCTTGGCGGTGTAGTATTCCGGAGCATTCTTCTCAAACGCTTTCTTCTCATATTCAACTTTTATCCATCGTCGGACAAACTCTTCATCCGGGAGCCTCAACGGGCGGATCAACGGCTTGCGGCACGCGTGAAGAGACGAATAAATGGCGTCAATCCTCTCGGGACGATAATCGGCAAGCGCTCTGTCCAATACTTTGATCTCGGCTTTCAACTCACGGATCAGTCTGCAATCGTAATCCTTCTGCGCGAGGGCGGCTGCGAGAGAGTCCTGCTCGCGTTTTAGGTAAGTGCCTTCCGGAACAGAATGATCATGTTTATGATGATACTGTATAGAATTTCCTTTCTTTACAAAACGAATTTTTCCTTCCGGAGCGTTCTTGAGTGATTGCTCTTTTTCAATTAAAACCTGTTCGAATTCCGCCTTTATTGTCCTTATGTGTTTAGCCAACATATCCGGGCTAATTTCCGTCTTTTCGATAACATTCTGAACCATAGATGCTCTTTTCTTTTCATTTATGGGCGCTTCTTCGGAGTTGTTTTCGCAGATCATCAGGTACATATATTTTATCCGATACGGCTTGATTCAAAATGGGTATATTTCGACATTTATAGTCGAAATATGACAATTCAATTTACAAGAAAAATCTCCTTTCTCCCGTTTGTTTTTCGCCCTTGTTGACCGCCGGGCAAAAATCTGCAGATAACGTATCCTAAATTGCGCACATTTGAAAAATAAAGGACATGGTCCGTTCTCGCTTGGTAGAATATTAGTTGTTATCAAAAAATTCGCCAAGCAAAGGAGAACGAAACCATGTCTGAGAAGATTATAACGTTAAACGAGAGCGCAATAAAGCAGGAACTGGGAGATTTGGTGCGGCAAAGTGTAGAAGATACACTCAATGTGCTTTTGGACGAAGAAGCAGATCGACTAACGAATGCAAGTTGCTTGTGCCGACGGATTTTGTCCTACAATAGCCGACAGAAAATGTCCTTCATCAGCCGATAACATTGTCCATAGTATAGCATGAAGAAAGCGATCCAGAGATCGCCTTCTGCCATTAAATGAGTTCCTGTTCAATGACATACCGCGCAAGTGCGTCGTCCAGAATTTTCTTGTTCTGCTGCGAACCGTACATCAGACAATGTGTGCAGGCCTTGTTAATCAGGCGTGCACTACCGGCGGAATATCGA
>JAAYCT010000027.1 GCA_012729635.1 Clostridiaceae bacterium
ACCGCTTTAAGTCCGAGCTTCAGATCGACGACGGAGACGAGACGAATATCGTGGAAGTGGAGGAAAGCTATAACTACCGTTGCGAGACGGGCGAACTGACATATGTGCGGATCGTATATCGTCAGGTTCTCAACGGTTGTATTGTGGATGACTTTGTCGAAATACCGATCGAGTGAAAGGGCTTTGGTTGATATAACAGAGGGCGGCGCCAATAGGATATTTATAAAAAAGGGGCTCCTTTATCATTGATAGAGGAGCCTTTGGCGTATGACGATTGTCCGGGTCCGGATTCGGCTAGCTTTCGCCCTGAAATACCGTGTCGGTGTCCCGGCACAGGACCTGTACGGCTTTGCGCGGTAGTGTCAGCGCCGCCGTCGGAAGCCCGCCGGGCGGCATGAGGCGCTGACCCGCGAAGTATACGTTTTCTATCGTCTCGGGTTTTGACGGGTAGTTTGTTTTTTTTGGAGACTGTACATAATTTTGTGTAAAACTTCAGGGGACCATGCTTAATTAATGGACAAATAACGAAACTGGAACAGAGTGGGAGACACTCAGAAATCGGAGGCAAGACCGGAGGCGAGAAATGGGAGGAATCCGAAAGCAATACGACGAGAAATTTACGTAAAACGCGGTGAAGTGATCACATGCCGGTTCGCGGCCGGTTCGGGAAATCGCAGATGACCCGGGAATTTACGAAAATGTGTTGTGTAACTGGCGACGCAAGTACACGGCCAAAGGAGACAAGACATAATCTTCCGACTTCCCCTCAATGACTTGATATCCCTTGATTTAAAACGCATTCTGCTTATTCTGCCACCAATGGCGTGGTAGAACAGGCAGAAAAGTGGTAGAATAGGCACAAGGCGTTCGAAGAGACGGAGGCGAAAATGATCGAGTCAGGCATTTTAGAATTTAAACGAAGTTATACCGATGAAATTAAAAAGGAGATCGTGGCGTTTGCCAACACAGAGGGCGGAGAATTGATCATTGGTGTGGACGATGACGGAACAGTTATCGGAGTAAATCAACCGGATCTGGTTTCCGCGCAAGTAGCGAATATGCTTCGTGATGCGATTCGTCCGGATGTGACCTTGATTACGAAGGTGAGCGTTGATTATGATCAAGACAGACCGCTCGTTCGTGTTGTGGTTAACAAAGGAATCAAAAAACCCTATTATCTTGCGAAAAAAGGCATGACATCCGCAGGGGTCTATGTTCGGCAGGGGAATACGTCTGCGCCGGCATCGGCAGATGCCATACGCGAGATGATACGGGAGACGGATCAGTATCGTTATGAAAGCAATTTGTCCTTTGACCAGAATCTGACCTTTGATTATTGTTCCGGGATTTTTGAAGATCGGGGGATTCGATTCGGAAAACCGCAAATGAGAACGATGAAAATGACAGACTCCGATGGAAATTATACGAATCTGGCAATGCTTCTTTCGGATCAATGTTTTCATACGATTCAATTCGCGTATTTTCAAGGAACGGAAATCGGAACATTTTCGGAACGACAAAGATTTTCCGGATCGATATTAAAGCAACTTGAAGATGCGTTTTATGCATTAAATCGCTACAATCGAACACGCTCTGAGATTTCCGGCCTGCGTCGAAGCGACAGTAGGGACTATCCTGAAAAAGTCTTACGCGAAGCGCTGATCAACGCAATCGTACACCGTGATTATGACCGTGACGTCAGCACAAATATCCGGGTTTTTGATGATCGCGTAGAGATCGCATCCTATGGCGGACTGCCGCCGAACACCACAATTGAAACCTTTTTACTGGGATTATCGATGCCCAGAAACAGAAATCTGGCGGATGTTTTTTACCGCCTGGAGTTGATTGAAGCTTTCGGTTCCGGAATACCGAAAATGACAGAGACGTACGAGAATCAAGGAAAACAAATCGATTTCAAAACTTCTCCTTCGGGCTTCATGATCGTCTTGCCGAATTTGAATTACAGAAAAGAAAAAAGTGCTTCGGGAATCCATTCACATGAGGCGAAAAGTGACGTGAATCCATTACTTGATCAACGAGCAAAATCTGCTGTCGAATTAATCCGTGCCAAGGGCTCGATAACAAGACAAGAGCTGGAAACGGCGTGGGGCATCAGTCGAAGTGCGGTGACAAATTGGTTGGATCAACTGATCGATCGGGGTGATCTGATTCGTATCGGACACGGCCGGAACAGCCGATATACGATTACGGACTTACCGGAGGATCATCCGTAGTCGGATCTTGGGAAGGACAGGAGACAATTCCGGAAAGCTCCTTACAAAAACCGGCACCACCGCAAACGACTTCCTCTATACCGGCGAGCAGTACGATATAAACACCGGCTTGTATTACCTGCGCGCCCGATACATGAATCCGTCTACGGGTACCTTCACATCCCCGGATGCTTATGCCGGAACGATTTTCGATCCGGTCTCCCTGCATAAGTATTTATACGCCAACGCGAATCCGGTGATGAACCGGGATCCGAGCGGGTATTATACTCTGACGGAAATGGAAACATCAATGGTGATTTCAGGGATCATCGCGGGAACGATGAACTCCATTCCGAGCGGGATCATGCGCCTGATGAACGGCGCACCCATGGACGGTAATTTTTGGGGCGCATTCGCAACAGACCGGAAGTGTCTAATGAAAACTCAGAAATATTATAAACGCTTTTTACAAAAGACAGGATGATCCCGATCGAATTGGGAAAAGAACGACAACGGATGCCGTGAGAAATGAGATTAAAACGGATCTTCCAACACATGGCAAATATCACACCCAAACGGAATCATAATCTCCATCCGAAACGCAAAGAGATCGTCATCCGCCGGTTCGCAGGTGATTTTCGTTTCGCCGTTATAGCGGGCGACGGCCTCCTTTAGATTGAGAATGCCGAAGCCGTGGTTTTTCTTGTCGCTCTTGGACGTGGAGAGGATATTGTTGTCGGAGATCAGGATTTTTCGGCTGGGATTGGTTTGACGGATGAGAAAGAAATTTTCGGTTCGGGAGAAACGGAGGGTGATTCGACGCTTTTCGGGCGGCATTTGGGATGCGGCTTCGATGGCGTTGTCGAGTAGGTTTCCGAGGATTGCGCAGGTGTCGATCGCGCTCATGCCGGCATAGGTGAACGCGCCGTCTATAAGAAGGACACAGCCGGCTTCCTCCGCCTTACGCTTCTTGTCAAAAAGGATCGCGTCGGCGATTGAGTTGCCGTTTCGGATCCCCGTGTCCGCGGATTGTACGGAGGCGTCGAGTTCCGCGAGGTAGGTCCTCATGCGGTCGTGGTCGCCGTTTTCAAAAAGGAGAGACAGCACGGTTAAGTTGTTTTTCATGTCGTGGCGGATTTTTCGGATCTCGGTGTCGGATTTCTCGACCGCCTCGTAGTATTGGGCCTGAGCCCGGAGGTAGTTGGCATTTGCGTCGATGAGGTCCTTATAGTATCGGTTCTCGGATTTTTGGGCGAAGATGAAAAACGCGATGATCAGAGCAACAAAATACAAGGTAATGTTGAGCACCATGAAGAAGATGACGGTCTCGGGAGATTCGGGTTGCGTAAAGAACCATGTAACGTCGACGACCATTATACCGGGGTCGACTTCAAATCCCCTGAATAAGTTGAGCACGACTTCCTCGAAAACGAACAGAAGGGTGCCGAGAAGTACGACGGTGCCCGTACGGACCGGTCGGTTGGCGCGCTTTTGGGAGATGCGTGACAAAAACCACACGAAGAGAAGAAGAAGAAGGCTCGACCCGATGTACAGGAGCGAAGAACAAAGGACGCTGTCGGTACGTTCGCCGATGTAATCGGGAACATAGGAAAAACGCTCGCCCACGGCGCTCATGATTCCGAGCGAGATAAACGAGACGACGGCTCTTTTCCATACTTTGCCCTCGATCCGGACGATGAACGTGATCCAGCCGAGAAGGTATATAAGCATCACCAGTAACCCTGAAATGAATTCGTTCCAATCGGTGTCGTATCGTTTTGCAAAATAGTACGAGAAGGTCATGGCCATGGCGCCGAGAAGTGCGATGACGGTGATGAAGACAGTGGTCGCCTTGATTTTTCTTATTTTCCAGTGGAGGACACGATTTACAAATAGAATCGACGAGATCGACATCGCGAACAAATCTGCGAAGTTAACGAAAAAATTGAGAAGAATTTCGACCGGGTCGCTCACGTTTACCTTCCGTTCTTTTTAAGAGATTCAAACATTTTGTTTTTAAAATCCGTGGTGGCGGATCTTGCGATCGGCAGAACATCACCGTTATCCATATGGAGCTCCGTTGTCGAAAATTTTCGGATATGAAGAACATTAACAATATAGCACCGGTGTACCTTGTAAAAATCACAATCGGTCCCCGAAAGGAGCTTTTCCGCCTCCGAAAACTTCATCCGGACACAGACCGGTTTGTCGCTTGTGACGAACCGGACCTCGTTGTTTTGGGACTCGGCGAAAAGAACGTCGCTCGCGTGAATGACGATCTCTTCCCCGTCACTTTTCAATGTGATGTTGATTCCTCTGCGAATATGCTTTTCAAGATCAAGCAGCGTTTCCCGGAGCTTGAGGCGGTCCGGCGGCTTACCGAGGAAACGGAAGGCCGCGACTTCGTAGCCGTCCATGGCCATTTCGGTGTGACCGGTGAGAAAAACGATCGGGACGGTCCGGGTGATTTTTCGGATTTCGGAGGCGGCCTTCATGCCGTCCATCTCCTTCATCTCGATATCCAGGAAGATGGCGTCGTATATCAAACCGAGCTCCAGAGCCCGCAGGATTTCACTGCCGTCCGCGTAAAGGAAGCAACTGACCTTATCCCTCCCGAAAAACCGCGTGATCTCGGAAGAGATTTGATTTCTGAATACTTCTTCGTCGTCTACGACAGCGATCCGCATTTGGCTTACGACCCTTTCTTTAACAATGAGATTATTATATCAAATTCATCAGCCGACCGCTTTCCCGTTCTCGAGTCGCACGATCCGGGTTCCGTATGAGGCACACTTGTCCGAGTGCGTTACCTGAAGGATCGTAATCCCTTCCGAATGATTGACCCTTTTGAAAAGCTCCATGATCTCCCGGGTCGAATTCGAATCGAGATTTCCCGTCGGCTCGTCGGCGAGGATGATCCCGGGATTTCCGAGCATCGCCCGGGCGATGGCGACGCGTTGCTGCTGGCCGCCCGAGAGCGTCGACGGCATGGATTTGCGTTTTTCGGTAAGACCGGTGATCGCAAGAATGTCGGTCAGCTCCTTTTCGAGACTTTTACCGGAGATGCCTTTGGCCGTGAGCGGCAGAAGGATGTTGTCTTCCACGTTCAGGTTCTGCACAAGGTTATAGAACTGGAAGATAAAACCGATCTTCCGGAGGCGGATGTCCGTGAGCTTTTTTTCGTTCATGGCATCTCTGGAAATGTCTTCGCCGCACACCCGGATCGAACCGTCGAATTCACGGTCGAGCCCGCCGATCAGATACAAAAGCGTCGACTTGCCGCTTCCGGATGCACCCATCAGAGATACGAATTCACCTTCCTGAACGGCCAGACAGCAGTTGTCGAGGACCTTGTTCGTCGCCTCGTTTTTACCGAAAATCTTGCTGACGTTATTGGTTTCGATTACGTTTTTCATTGCTTTCTCCTTTTCGATTGTGTTTTTACTCGTATTTGAGTTGTTCGGACAGTTTCATTTTCTTTGCGGCGCGGATCGGGAAAACGGAGGTCAGGATGAAGATGAGCCACAGAACGACGACAAGCAGGATGTATTCGACAAGTCCCGTGGTGACCTCGACGTTTGCCGTGATTGCGGTTAAGGCCAGGGAGATGGGGCGGATCATCAGAAGTCCCATCGGAACCGCCGCCAGCAGCGCGATTCCGGAAGATATAAGGCTCTCCAGGATGAACATGCGAGTGAGTTGTTTTCGTGAAAGAGAGGTAGAAAGGAGGATGGCGCACTCTCTTTTTCGCCCTTCAAAACCGATCAGAAGGTTGCTTACGGATCCGATGAAGGTCAGAGAGACACCCAGAATGATCGAAAGCGTAACGATCGACATGATGCCGGCATTGTTGCTTTTCGCGTCGGCGTCAAACTCTTCTCCGGTGAAGCTGAATGCGTACGCGCCTTTTGCGTATTTTTCGATGAGTCCGTCTACCTTGGCCGGCTGGTCCGTCCGGATCAGGAGCATACGCGGGTAATCGCCGTATATGTTTTTTACCGTTTTTTCGGAGAGAATGAGGGTGGCTCCGGAGGCGTCAAAGACGGTCGTGTTGCAGAGATGGACGACGGTGAAGGTTTTTTCGATCGGGTAATAGCTCTCTGTTTGAAAGGTAACGGTTACCGGAGAACCGACACGAAGGTTGTATTTTTGGGCCATCGACGTACTGATTGAAATCTCGTCGTCGGAAAGGACCGGCACATCCGGGATTCCCGTAAATGAATCGTATCCGTTATCGTCTATAGACAAAACCGTGATATTTGTGGCAGGTTCACTGTTGATCGTCAGGTGATCCGTACTGCTGTACAGGTATTCTGTGCCCTTTACGTCGGGCAGATCCTCAATAAAGCGAAAGTAGGCTGTTTTTTGAGTGGCGTTTGTCTCCACGTATACCTCGCTCGAAAAAAATCGGGTATCGATCATTCCGGATAGCGACGTCGCGATGGTGTAAACGACGATGGAGAGGGCGGCGGCGGTCGTGATCAGAACAGAACTGCCGACGGTACTTTTCTTGGTGTAGACTTCTGTGACCGCGAGCTTGGCGACCGGCTTTCCGGTTTGATCGAACCGGCGCCTGAGAAGCTTGGACGCGAAGCGCAGGAAATGAGGGAAAAGAAACGACAGGGAGATCGTCATGAGCGCGAACCGGATGATTCCCGTGAAGAATTCGGTCGGAAAGAACGCCAGTCCCAGGCTGACGGCGGCAAATGCGATTCCGATAACCGTCGTTACCCGGTTGGTCTTATACTCCGTGTCCTTGTTTGAAAAAATGATATCGCGAATCGGCGTTTTCACCGCTTTAATGACTTCTTTTATCGGGCAAATGCATTCAATCAGTATTGCGCTTGCGATGATGGCCGCGATCAGAAACGGGTTGATTTTACCGAGCGTGATGTCCATCGGCGTTCCGCCGCCGTCCTGAACCCGGATCATCGAACGGATGATGTTGTCACGGAGGAATATGTAGGATAAACAACCGGCAACGGAGCCGATGAGGCCGTAGAAGGCGTTTTCGAGAAGCAGTAAAAAGGTGGTTCTGCGCGTCGAAAAGCCCAGGCTTCGAAACGTGCCGACCACGGACATTCGCTCGGAGATGATCCGCTCGGAAATCGAGATCGTCACAAAGATGACCATGAGAACACAGACGGCGAACAACACAAAGAACATCCTTGCAAAATCTTCGATCGAGCGGTTCATCTCCTCATTGTTGAAAAGGGACTGTGCCTTCAGGTTCGGGTATTTCTCGCTCAGGTATTCGATCGTTCGGGACACTTCCTTGTCATTTTTCACGTCGATTGCGACCTGCGCGATTTTCATATCCGGGTTGAGGACGGACATGCCGTCGACGCTAAGAACGATCGTGTTTTGCGCCATTACTCCCTTACCGTGCGAGTCGACGACAGAAGCGATCGTATACTCGTGCGGTTTCTTTTTCACATCGTGCAATACAATCGGTTCGCCTTCCGAATAACCGTACTTATCGGCAAAATCTTTCGATAGTGCGGCTTCATTTTCCGAAAGGAGCCGGTCAATCGGAATCATACCTATTTCTCCGGCCGCTTTCGTGTCAAACCCTAAAATGGTGATCATATCCTGCTCAACATACGTATATTGGTCCGGAAGATCGTGAATAAAGCTGTTTGATGTAACATAGATTGCGATTCGTGTTCCTTCCGGTATCTCCGGATCCGTCATCAGAAAATCATCAAAATCAGTTCCGGAAACCAGAACGTCCATAGACCCCAAATACTGTCCGAAAAGATTCCGGAACATGCCTTTCAAGGCACCCGACATGTCAAAACTCAGGAGGGCCGAAAATGTGCATACCATTACGCAGAACACCACAAGGAGGGTTCGCAGAGGCTTTTTATAAACATTTTTCAGGGCATGTTTGAGCGCGATTTTCATATGGGTTATCCTTTCTTTGAATTATTTCCAGCGACTGATCCGGTTCTCCGGGGCAATGTACATTCCGTCGCCTTCCTTGAGACCGTAGACATCATAGAAATCCTCTGTCGTCGCCAAAATGGCATTTACGCGAATGGTGGCCGGACTGTGCGGATCTTCGGAAAGCTGGCTGATCACATCGGTATTGAGGATGAGCGTGCTCCATATTCTCGCGTAGTTCTCGAAAAGCTTCGTATAATCGTCCTTCGTCCGCGCGATGTTTGTTATGCATTCCATTGCGCCCAGATCCGCATAATTTTCACCGAGCGTCAACTGTCCGTCCACACGGTACACATCAAATACGGTAAAATAATTCTCGAAGTATTCCACGGCAACCCGGTTTCTTTCTTCAAGGGCGGTCCGATCGGTCGCGGGTAACCACGCGGGATCGTAGACGCCCTCGGCGTTATACTTAATGATGTTGGCGTCAAACGCGTGCCCGACTTCGTGCGCGACGACCGCCCCGAGTCCCCCCAAATTGGTGTAGTAGTCGGCATTGACGTCAAAGAAGGGCGCTGCCATGATGGCCACGGTGATGGTCACGGTATTATCGGTGTCGTAACAGGCGTTGACCATATGCATCGGCATGCCGAGCTGCATCCGGTTGCGCGGCTGGCCGATCTTTTCGATCGATTGTGCGACGGTATTCTTCGCGACATTCCGCTGAGTATCAAATAGATGATCCCCGAAAAGATCATTTATACCCGGATCATCCTTCATTTGTTCCAGGCAAAAACCGCCGGAAACAAACCGGATATTTTCGAGTTTTTGAAGAAGAAGTTGCCGTGCTTCCGGAGAAAGCCATTCGGAATTTCTGATCAGATCCCGGTAACTTTCCCGAATGTCTTCACACATCCGTGAGAATTTCTGATCCGTTTCTTCCGTGTAATAGTCCTTGACGTACAGATCACTTAAGACGAGCGGGAAAGAATGGTTAATATACCGGAGTGCCTGAAGGGCTAAGGTATCGTAACTTTGCGGAAAATACTCTTCATAAATAGGGTATTCGGACGCGATAAAGCCGCCGTACTGCGCAAGAAGGTAGTAGGCCGCCCATGCCTTCAATTCTTCCAGATTCTCTTCTTGATACAGGGCATCGAACGCCGTGAGCTGGCCTTTATCCATCACGAGCCAGCCCCCGTAAGGATTGCTGTCCATTCCGTCCATCCGCTCGAAATTTTGTCTTCCGAGGCGAGGGAGAGCCGCGTCCAGTTCCGCTTCACTTAACAGGGAAAAATACGAAAAGGGGTCTGCGGAGTTACTGATCTCATAATCGGTCGCCCAGGCGATATCAATAATCAGACGAATCAAATCCTGCGCGATTTTTTTACTTTCCCCGTAAGATTTTCCCATCACCTGAAGGGTGTCGATGATTCTTTTTTCATAGTCTTTTGCTAAATACGGATCGTCATTGATTTTTTGAAGCGGTATCCCGCACACTTCGGTGACCTGCTCCCATAAGATTCCATACTGATCCGGGTTAAAAATATCCGCATCCACAATGAGGTTACTGAAAGTAGAGACACCGTAATCCATCTTCAGTTCTTCGGCGATCGATATCAATTCATCCATTGTCCGGACGTCGCTGATCTTTTTGAGTTCCGCTTCGATTTCCGTACAGGCTTGGTCTTGGGCCGTATCGTCCGCTTGAAATTCAAGATACTGAAGATAGGCGTCGCGAATGATCTGTTCACACGAGCCTTCCGGATACTCTTCGGTACCGTTTACAACTTTCGCCACCGAGTCGGACAGTTGCCCGATAATGTCAATTTCCGTGAACGCTCCGGCCTGAGTCTCTCCATATTCCAATGTGGTGTTTTGAAGGGCCTCCAGGTTGACGAATCCGTAAAAATCGTCCTCGGCCCGAATCGAAGTGATCGGCGTGATATTTACCCGGGTTGTTTGCGTCGGCCGGATCGCCGAAACGGAGCAACCCGTAACCAGAAGGGCCATTCCGAGCCATAAGGCAGCTATTTTTCTGATATGCATGGGCGTTTTCCTTTCGTGATGATTCATTTGGCACTTGCCTGTGAAATCTTTTTATCACGAAGAAATCCGACCGAATCACAAGCCGTGGCGAACGGCAGAAAATGCGTGGTGAAATGCGGTGGGGGAGCATCGGACGGTGAAGTATGGGCAAGCCCGGGACAGTCCGAAAGCGCGGCGATGCGAAGGAATCGGAATATACAGTTTTTCCGGGATGATAGAGCGGTCCGGACGCTCGATCATGTTACCGCATGAGTGTTTTGTCGGTTCGGAAAAAACTCAAAAAGCAAGTCTTTTCGCGGCACAGAGACGGGACTTCTTATCTGCGTTGAATCTCGAAGTGAAGCCCCTGTGAGGCTTTCTCCGGCCAAAAATACCGGCAAACGGAGCACTTTCGTCGATTTTGCCGGTATTCGCGCCGAACGACGAAGTCGAATTAAGCAGATGATTTCATTCTCTCGGCAATATAAATACCGACTCTGTTTTGAAGGATATCAAGGAACTCCTCTGCGGTTCTCTCACCGTACAGGTAATCGTACATTTCTTCCTCAAAAATGAGGCGCAGGCAATCATCAGGAAGATAGAAACCAGAGCCGCTCAGCAAGAGCTCTTTATATATGTTTTCCCATGTGCCATCTGAAGGAAACGGCAGGTTAATACTCTCCTCCCGTGAGGACGATCCGTCGAATGAAGAACCGTGCTGAAAGTCGTCCGACGCGGTTGATATAAAGCTGTTGATATGCGCGTCGATGGCCGAAATCAAAACCGGGACTTCATTGTATCCGAATGCCGGGCTCATATTCTGAACGGTGGACGAGAGGAGAAAATCCATGAATTCAATTGCTCCCTCTTTTTGGTATGATTTACAATGAATCCCAAAACCCATGGATGCAGATACGATCGGCGGCTGTTTCGCTCCTTGCGGATACCCGATCATCGTAATTTCTGCGTTGAAAGATTGAGTTTCGTGTATGAAGCTTTCGAAATTTTTCAGAGTGGAAAAGCGAATAAGTCCTTGATCCGACGAATCGCTCCTCGTAAATTCAATTTCCTTTATTAGTTCCAGACACTCGTTTGAATGAAAAGATGTTGTTCCGTTTTCCCGATCGACATACATCGTCTCGAAGACCGGGTAAATCGACCATGGATTTTGGTCGGCAAAAAGCGATATGTGTTTCGATACCGCAAATTTTTGGAAGCCGCTTATCGAAAAATCCGTCAGTTGATTGATGTATTTTTCTTGAAGCACAATTCCGGAAATCGTGAAGAAAGGCGATAACCAGTATTGTTTTCCGTCTTTTCGAGAAGCAGACAAGGCGTTGACTGCAAACTCCTGTTGTTGTCCGTTGATATGCGAATCGATGGCCGGAGCGATATCCGCAAGTACATCCCGCTCGGTAAGTATAGAGATCTCACTGACCGGAAGGTAAAACATGTCCGGCGGGGACTCTCCGAGCACGTTCAGCACCATATCTTCGCGCGCGGAGTTGAGCGTATCCATACCGGTAACCTGTTGGTATGCTCCGTAATACACAATTTCGATCTGATATCGGGGGTTATTCTGGTTGAACAGAAAAGCGAGTGCTTGAACATCAGCTTTTCTTTCAACGATCTTTGAATCGGAGCAACCAAATCCGAATAAAGCAATAAGAATGATTAAGGAACCGATAACGAAAAGAAGATAGCTGCGGTTTCGTTTCATGCATTCGTTGCCTCATTTTTCAACACACCATCCTGAATGATCATTCTCCGATCGGCTAATTCGGCAACCTCGGAATCGTGGGTTACGACAATCACTGTTTTGCCTTCCTTATGAATTTGGCGGATCAGTTCAAGCGTTTCCAGTTTGGTTTTTCGATCCAGCGCGCCGGTCGGCTCATCCGCCAAGATCAGTTCCGGGTCATTGATGAGCGCGCGCGCGATGGCAACACGTTGCTTTTGGCCGCCGGACATTTGACTGACTTTGCGCCTTTTTAACTCCGGGATAGCGAGCTTTTCGCACAAGGCATCTATTCTTTTTTTGCGCTCTTTTCGCGGAACGCGGGAGAAAATGAGCGGTAGTTCGATGTTTTCGTAGGCTGTCCGGTATGGGACTAAAGCAAAATCCTGAAGGACAAATCCGACCTTCTGGTTTCGAAGCCTCGCCATTTCGCGGTCATTCATTTTTGCAGAGATCGGTCTCTCGAAAAAGAGCGTGCCGCCGGAAGGATGATCCAAAAAACCCATAATATGGAGGAGTGTCGATTTTCCGGATCCGGACACACCGGTAATGGCGATCATTTCACCCTTTTCGACGGAAAGATCCACACCCCGAAGGGCTTCGACCGGGACTTGCCGGTAGGGACGGTAGGTTTTGCAAATGTCTTTAAGTTCGATGTATGCGGACATATGGCTTAATCCTTTCTGAATAAATCCAGGGGTGACTTGCGGACGGATGTCATATAAAAGGGAAGGACGCCGATCAAAACCATGATCCCGATCACTCCAAGCGATATAAGCAGGTAGCTCCAGCGAAAATCGGCAATGAGACTATAGGCAACCTCGATTCCTTCCAGGCGGACAAAAGTGTATAGCGCAGTCCAGTACCCGATCAAAGCGGCAAACATTTTGGGAGCCATAACGATAAAGATTGCATCTTTCCAGGATAATCCGGAAATGAACCATACTGCCATTTCTTTTCGTTTGTTTACCAACGCGAGAAAGGTTCCGGCAATCAGCACCGCAAACCCGAGGCAGAAAAAAGAGAGCAGCAAAACAAAAAGTTCACTAACGGTTTTGCTGATTTCGTTTAAATACCGATCGACGAGTTGATCGCCGGTGTGTACGTGAGACTTGGAGCGAACGATCTCAGTCAGTTTATTACTCAGAACTTCCAAATCGACCCCTTCTTCCGGTGTGATAAAGATGTAATTTGAGTAGTCTCCGTACAGCCGATTCCCATTTTCATCGATGAGGCCATAGGTGAAGCCGATGTTGGGATTGGCCGTAATCATGTTTGCCACCTGCAAATTAGGGGACGTTGTCCCAAAGGATAATGAAACATTACCCTTCAAAAACCCGGCGATATAAACCTTGACGCTTGGTTGTTCCTTAAGAAACGCGGTTTCGTCCGTAACGTAAAAAAGATTTATAGTATCCCCGACTTGGCAAATACGACTATATTCTTGGGGTAATATCATCCGGTTCGGCTCATCCGGATTCGGATAATACCCTTCGGACAAGGGGTATTTTAATGATTGAAGTGCCGAAATATCGTAAAACAGCAGTTGAACAGCAAATTTTTCGTTTTGAAGCCAACAAGTCCTTCCGGGCTCAGCGCTTGCTACGCCGGGAACGGACTGAATCGAGAGAAGTTCCGTATCCATTTCTGTTTTATGGATATCCGGCGGGTAATCGTAAAGAAACGGCTCCATCAATGTATATGTAATTTTATTTTCCAGACCGCTCGCGCGAAAGATTCGGGGAAGGTATGTCGTTTGATCAATCCCGCAAAGCACAGAAAGACACATCATGGTAAGGAAAAACGTCAGAACCGAAAGAATCAGAAATTGAGGCAGGTCCCGGTACAGTGTTTTGCAAAAAAGGCTCGCTTTGCTCATTTTGCCTCCTCCCAATATGTTTTTCGAAAAACTCCGGAGAGGACAATATGGATGAGTGTGCTTATAAACAACAAGGCGGAAAAAATCAACATATTTATGAAGACATCCATTGCTGTAATTGTCCCAAACCACTGATTAACGGTCGGAATCAAAAACAGGCAGCACAAAGCGATCATACCGACTGCCAAAGATGAAATCATGACCATGATGATGAGTAGAAAAAAATGAAACAGAATGGTTCGACGAGGCGCTCCGACCATTCGAATGATTCTCAACTCGTCGCGCCGTAAACGGATCAAATACTGAAAGAGGAATACAACGCAAAACATACAAATGATTTCCACCAATCGGTAGATAAAAGAGTTTTGCGCGTACGCTTTTTCTGTTTCAGGCGTATATGTCGAAGGAAGATTCAGACTTTTTACGTTGAGGTGCCGAGCGACAGTTGAAAGGAATGAAGATTCTTCCAATTGGTTTAAAGGCTCACTAAATTCGACAATGACAGTATCACAAGAATCGGACAATTCAAAAAAGTGGCCGAATTCTGAATACAGACCGGGTGCTGGAATATGAACGGAATAAACGAAACTGATGATCGTGTGCGGCTCCGAGTCATTGATCCGAACCGAACCGAGGATTTCCCGAACGGGTTTCATGTCATTTAGAGTAAACGTATTGGGAATATAGCCGTCTGAGTCGGTAGTTGTCTCGCCCAATAACGTCATCACTAACTCTTCTTCAAATCCATGAGCGGTCATTAGCGTATTGTTTGAATTAGCAAATTTTATAGCCCCATCGTCAATGACCAGATCTTCTTCCAATTCCGGGGAAAAGGCCCAAAGCCTACTTTCGACCGTCCGGTTATCGCGAAGATGAACGATAACGGCATCCGACACGATAACTCGATCGATAGTTTTGGATAGGTTCGTGATATCTGAGATCAAACTGTCGATATTCGAACGCTTTGCGTCATCCGTAAAAAATGTGTATTGCGCTCGCAAATAGGACCGGTGCTGATCCTCTTCCCGATAAGTGTCTCGTGCGGAGAAATCCAGAAAAAGCATCGTTATGAACAGGGCACCACCGGCGAGGAAGAAAACGATGAAGGGAATCATATGATGACGCAAAAAAATAACGGTTGATTTGACGGTATCCAGCATGTTTTTTCCTTTTGACTTACCTTGGCTACCGTCTCTTGAGGCCGTAGCCAAGGTAAGTGAGGCTGATATTTTTTGAGTACGAATTTGTGTACTGTGTCGAACCGGCTACATACCATGTAAACCAATCGGTCATCACACTCATCCCGTCATTAACAATAACCGTATGCTTCGAGTCTCTTTGTGCGGTGCTGTTCGATTTTGTCTCTATATATTGATCCGGAGTATAAGGATAATTGAACACTCTCTTAGGTCCTTTTACCGCTTCAGTTTGGTATACACCGTCTGCGTCTTGAATTTTTACTTTTACCGTTACCGTTCGATACATCGTTGGTCCGTTCAAATCCTTCATGTTCGTTTTTGCGGAACTCTTAATCCATAGCCCAGGATCGGAGTTTGTGTTTTGAATCACGATCTCAAGGGTAAGCGGGGGAAGGGGGTCTGCCGCAAGAATCGGAATGGACGAACATCCAATGATCGATACGACCGCAATTAAAAAAGTCAAGAATTTTCTCATCGTTCTACCTCCATTATTGTAACATTGCATGCGCTAAAAAATCAAATATGATTTAGCCGACTAGCAAAATTTTACCCCCCCTGCCATTTGTCAAGAATGATTAATACCATGATGTTTTTACACGCTTATCTTTACTTTTCGAGAGATAAATGTATAATGATTCCATATCGATAAACGATGACGGAGACAGTACGCTGTTTTTGAAAGTCTCAGCGAGCCGGGGGCGGTGGGAGCCCGGTACGAGTAAAGATCAGCCGAACATCACTCCCGAGTTTCGGACCGAATAGTAGTAGGATCCGACGGTTTTCCCCCGTTACAAAGGAACGCATATGTTGGTATGTCGTACAGGTGGTATAGCGAAGGTAGACCTTTCGTCCTGTAGGGGACGGGAGGTTTTTTCTATTTTCCGTACCGGTGCGGCGAGGGAAGGTCCGCGAAGATGCGGGCGATCGTTACACGGAGGTTTTTATCATGAAAGTTCAGATCATGGACACGACACTGCGGGACGGAGAGCAGACGCCGGGCGTTGCTTTTACCGAGAACGAGAAGTTCAACATCGCGCGTATGCTCCTGGAGGAGGTCAAGGTCGACCGGATCGAGGTCACTTCGGCGCGGATCTCGGAGGGCGATGTCGGCGCCGCGAAAAAGATCACCGAGTGGGCCGCGCGCAAGGGGTTTACCGACCGGGTCGAGGCGCTGGCTTTCGTGGACGGCGGTAAATCCGTCGACTGGCTTTGCGACGCGGGGATCAAGAGGATGAATCTTCTTTGCAAGGGATCGCTGCGCCACGTGACGAAGCAATTGAAGAAAACGCCGGAGGAGCATTTTTCGGATATCGAAAAGGATGTCCGATACGCGGTTCGTAAAGAAATGACCGTCAATATCTATCTTGAGGACTGGTCGAACGGTATGAAGGATTCGCCGGAATATGTGAAAGACTTTATGGATTTTTGTGTGAAATTACCGGTCGAGCGATTCCTGCTTCCCGACACGCTCGGCATCCTCACACCGTCACAAACCTATGAATTCATGCGCCGTATGGTTGCCGGCTGGCCGGTGCCGTTTGAGTTTCATGCGCATAACGATTACGATCTGGCGGTCGCCAATTCACTGGAGGCGGTCCGCGGCGGAGCCTGCGGCGTGCATACGACGGTGAACGGCCTCGGGGAGCGGACCGGTAACGCGGCGCTTTCGTCGGTCGTCAGTGTGCTCAAGGATCACCTGACCGGGGAAGAGGCGGTCGACATGGCGGTCAACGAGGAAGCCCTCAGCAAGATCAGCAAGATCGTCGAGGCTTTTTCGGGCATAAGGATCCCGGGCAACAAGCCGATCATCGGCGAGAACGTGTTCACGCAGACCTGCGGTGTTCACGCGGACGGCGACATCAAGGACAATCTTTATTGCAACCGACTCGCGCCCGAACGCTTCGGGCGGTTCCGG
Organism: Clostridiaceae bacterium; assembly: GCA_012729635.1. Classification (GTDB taxonomy): domain Bacteria; phylum Bacillota; class Clostridia; order Saccharofermentanales; family Saccharofermentanaceae; genus JAAYCT01. The sequence continues at coordinate 16,862 of JAAYCT010000027.1, forward strand.
AAATATGCGCTCGGCAAGAGCTCCGGCAAGGCGAGCGTTGCCAAGAATCTGGAGGAACTCGGCATCGAGCTCGATAAGGAATCGCTCGCGAAAGTGACCGCGCGGATCGTCGAGCTCGGCGATAGAAAGGAGAACGTGACGACGGACGAACTGCCGTACATCATCTCCGATGTCCTCGGCAGTAAGGAAGAAGAGTATCACATCAAGGTCAAGAATTATTACCTGTGCCATGCCAGAGACCTGTCGCCGGTCGCGACGGTTTGCCTCAACATCGACGGTGAACTGCACGAGGCGACATCTCCGGGCGACGGCCAGTACGACGCGTTCATGAAGGCGATCCAAAAGATCTATAAAGAGATCGGAAAGGAACTTCCGGAGCTGGTCGACTACATCGTCACGATCCCGCCGGGCGGCAAGACCAGCGCGTTGGTCGAGACGGTGATCACGTGGCGGAACGGAAAGGAATTCAAGACCAGAGGCCTAGACTCCGACCAGACCGCATCCGCGATCAAGGCGACCGCGAAGATGCTTAATGTTATCGACCGGAAGAGCCGGGTGGGCGAGCCTCACGAAGAATAAATAAGGCGAGCGTCACGGTGGATCCGTTTCGCGCACAAGAATAATGAGAAGCGTTCAAAACAAGTGCACCTCCGATGGCGGACGAGAGCCGAGGATTCGGAGGTGCGCTTCATTTTCTGGTCAATCCGCGGAAGGCACCGTCTTTTTGAGTTTTCGATAACAATCGTCGCAGTAGCCCAAGAGTTCCAGGCGATGGCCGGTGACGTGAAAGCCGTCTTCGGTGACCGCGCACGCGGTGCGCTCGTACGCGCAGTCCGAGACCGGACGAACGGCGTGGCAGGCGATGCAGACCGAAAGGTGCGTGTTCCGGTGCGTGTTGAGTCCGTAGAGGGTGGCGGTCCCGTCCGGCGACGTCGTACGGACGACGGTTTGGCACTCGGCGAAGGCTTCGAGATTGCGATACACGGAGGAAAGGCTGACGTCCGAATGCTTTTCGAGAAGTCGCTCGAAAAGCAGTGCCGCGGAGACCGGGCGCGTCTGATCCTTGAGCGTATCCCATACCGCGAGGCGTGCGCGGGTCCTTTTGAGGCCCTTCGGCCATTCCGGACAGCGGTCACTCATGAGTTACCTCCCGAGCCGGAAAATGATCACTCATGAGTTACCTCCCGAGCCGGAAAATGATCACTCATGACTTTCCTCCCGATGCCGCGAATAACCGAGACGCGACCGTAAGGCCTTCAAGCCGACGGCCGCGAGGAAAAATGCGGCGGCCAGAAGACAGATCGTCCCGCCGGGCTTGAGCCCCGCGTAGAAGGAGACGGTCAGGCCGAGTAACGTCGACAGCAGAGCGAAAAGCACCGACCAGAGGATCGTCGTCTTGTAGCTTCGTGCGATCTGCATCGCGGCGGCGACCGGGACGACCAGAAGGGAGGACACGACCAGTGCGCCGACGGTTCGGGCGGCGACCGAGACGGTCACGGCGGTCAGGACGGTAAAGACGAAGTTGACAAGGCCGACCGGAACACCCGAGAGCGCGGCGGCCTCTTCGTCGAAAGAGACATAGAAGAGTTCTTTGTACATGAGAAGGAACACCAGGAGGACAACGCTCGATAGGATCAATACCACGATGAGCTCAAAGGAGTCGATCGCGACGATGCTTCCGAAAAGAAAACTGTTGAAGTCGCTCGAGTTTTTGACAAAGCCCGAGAGGACGCCCGCGAGGCCGATGCCGACCGATAGCGTGATCGCGACGGCCAGCTCGGAAAAGGCGGGCATGCGCTTGCGGATCGCCTCGATACAAAGCGCGGCGACGACGCAGATGCCGACCGCGCCGAGGACCGGACTGAAGCCCAGAAGAAGGCCGATCGCGACGCCCGCGAGTGAGGAGTGCGACAGCGCCGATCCGATCAGAGAGAGACGTTTATGGACGACGACCGTACCGAGGCACGCGATGATTACGGAAAGAAGAATGCCGACGATGAAGGCTTTTTGCATGAAGGGATAAAGAAAAATATCCGTTATCATTTCCGGCCTCCGTTCTTCTGCGCCGCACAGGCGGCGCACTTGTCGGGATCGTGGCTTTTCTCGCAGTTCGCGCAATGGATGTGCTCGTAAACGTGGTCGTGCATAAGCGGGTGGATGTGCACGACAGTCCCTTCGGGGAGGTCGTTTTCGGAAAAATGCTTCTCGGAAAGGCACAGGACGCGGTTCGCGAAGGAGGCGATCTTCGCGATGTCATGGGTGACCATCAGGATCGTCGTCTTGGAGTGGATGTTGATATCGTGGAGGACCGCTAAGAGGCGGTCGACCGCGTCGGCATCAATGCCGACGGTCGGCTCGTCGAGAATCAGGATCTCCGGCCGGTTGGCGAGTACGCGGGCGAGCATCAGCCGTTGCCGCTGTCCTCCGGACATCTCGCTCGGAAGCTTATCGATCAGTTCCGAAATCCCGGCTTGTTCGATCGCCTCGCGCGCGATCGCGCGGTGCTTGCGGCTTGCGAATCGAAACGGTCCGATCTGCCGGTAAAGGCTCGAAAGGACGATCTCTTCGGCGGAGGCCGGGAAGCGGGCGACGGAATCGCCGGAATTCTGAGGAACATATCCGATCTCGGACGGCCGGTTCGATCCCGATACGTCCCGGCCCGTTACGCGAACGGTGCCGCGCACCGGCAGAAGCAGGCCGAGGATCAACTTGACCATCGTGCTCTTGCCGGAACCGTTATCTCCGATGATCGCGGCGAAGTCGCCCTTTTCGATCCGAAAAGAAACGTCGTTCAGGAAGAGCTTCTCCGAGTATCCGAAGCTTAAGTGATCGACCTCGATCGCGTAATCATTGTTTGCCATACCGACTCCTCTCACTCCAATGTAAGCGCGTAGTTGAGCGCTTCGAGATTGCTTCTCATGATCGAAAAATAATCTTCTCCGGCATCGATCTGTTCCTGGGTCAGGCCGCCGATCGGGTGGAGCGCTTTTGTTTCACAACCGGTTTCCCGGGCGATCGCTTCGGCGACCTTCGGGCTTCCGAGCGCCTCGAAAAAGATGACGCGCACATGATAGCGCCCGGTCATTTCAATGATCTCGCGCATACGAGCGGCGTCGGGCTCGGCGTCCGCCGAAATCCCGCGGATCGGGATCTGGCGGAGACCGTAGGCTTTGCACAAATATCCGAAGGCCTCGTGCGAGACGACGATGTACGGATTTTCTACAGAGGAGAGCGCGGCGCGGTACTCGCCGTCGAGGGCATCGAGGTCCGCCGCGTACTTCTCGTAGTTCGCGCGGTAATCTTTCTCGTGATCCGGGTCCGCGCGGCAGAACGCCTCGCAGATTGATTTCATTTGAATTTTCGCGTTTGCCGGGTCGAGCCAGACGTGCGGGTCGAAAGAACCATGGTCATGGTCGTGCTCTTCCGTTTCGTTCTCA
>JAAYCT010000028.1 GCA_012729635.1 Clostridiaceae bacterium
CGTTCGTCAAACTCGGCTCTTTTTACGTGCCATGGATCCTTTAAATTGATGGACCGTTCAAACATTCCGGCAAAATTAATGATTTCTGGTTCCACTTCTATCACCTCGTTACCAGAATATCACTTTTCCTGTGTTTCACGGAAATAGGTGAAGAGCCAAAAAACATCCTGATGGCGATTCCCTTTATTTTTCTCGCGGAAATGGCCATCGTCGGCATGTTGACCTCCGCAAGAACCGAATCGTCCCGCTCCGGACTGATCGTTGCCGCGCTCATATTCCCTTTGTTCATGGTTCCGGTCGTGCTTTTTTTCCGGATCAAAATCCAAATCACCGACGAGGAGATTCGTTTTTCCCGGTTTGGAATCACATACCGCAGGATCCCGATCGGAAACAATTCCTTTTCGGGCTACGTTCAGCGAATCAACTATCAAATGGTCATCCCGGTCCATTACCGGTATTTGCAGGTCATATACTCGGACGGGCGTGTGAAAAACTACCAATGTTTCGGTTTTTCGAAAAAAACGTACGAGCGCCTGATCGGCGAGACTCAGATACTGGGCGGATCAAGACAGAGCGCGTCTCTTGCCGATCTCGTATTGCCGCTTCAAAGTACCGGAGATTCCGGTGCGGTCTCGGATCCATCTTCCGGCGAACTGCCGTTCGGCGGAGTTCAGTTGGTTTTTCCGAAGGAAATGTTCGTGAAACTGCTTATCAAGAATTTTGTCATCTCTGCCGTATGGACGGCGATCCTCGTCATTTTTTTCGCCGTCGGTCTTGCCTATAGTTTTTTGAGCAATGTAAGGATGTCCGACAAACTCCTGTATGCGCTCTCGGCGCCCGCCGGGATCCTTTTGGCCGTCATTGCCGTCATCATCTTCCTGATGTGGCTTTTCTATCGAAAAAGAATCCGTAAGGTCCCTGAGACCATCCGAATCACCGACAACGCGATCCGTATCGACGACCGTACCTTTTCGCCCGGAGAAATCCGCCAGATTAAAATGACCCCGGAAAGGTACCTGGTTTATAACAATTACAATCAGCGGAATTATCGGAAGCTTCGAATCGAGACGACCGGGCAGACTTATGAATACATTCTCGGGCACGTCGCGGCATTAAAGAATTGCTACTATTACCCGGAGTACGGCGCGCTTCAGCGTTCCGTCGACGCATTACTCCAACAGGTCGGGAAGAAAGCAATTATGATCACCTTCTGATGAACGTATGATCGAAGGTTTAATTAAACTTTGATGCATGCCAGTGGGGGGGAGATTATGGGAAATCAGAGAACCTATTCTGCAAGCATACCCAAAGTGCTATTCACCGTTATTTCGATTTTTCTTATCGTTGAGGTCTCGCCTGTCCTGCTCTATCTCAGTGCCCAAAGCGTTCTTTCAAAAAGGATCTTCGGAGCCCTCAGTTTCGCGATATTACCATTGCTCGCGGTTCTGTCGTTTTTGGCGTTCAATATCAAAATCGAGATCACTGAACAGGACATTCGGTTCTATCGTTTCAACCGGAACTACAGAACAATCCCTTTCGCGAAACACCGGATACATACTCATGTACACACGATCAAGATTCAATATGCGATTCCTCTGGATTTGCTTTACCTGAAAGTGATCTACCCGGACGGAATGGCGGCAGACATCAAGTTGCATTTATTCTCTCGAAAATCGTTCCATAGACTGGATACGGAAATTCGAACAATCATCGAGCGAACGAAGGATTCCGACCGCAACGGATCAGATAAGGATTTCCCCGAACCGGATGTCGTCCGGAAAGACGGGCACGCGGAGTTCGGCGGGAGCGATTTACCTTTCGGGGGAGTTCTATATACATTCCCGAAGAAAGAATACCTGAAGTTGATGCGTCATAACCTGATCGTTAATTTCTACCAAACCGTCTTCCTGATTCTGTTTCTGGCCGGTTTTTCGGCGCTCATCTTTCTTTCCGGTGTTCCGATGTCCGCAAGACTTCTCTACGCCTTATCGGCGCCGGCGCTCATCGCGCTCGCGATCCTGGCCGGGATATGCTTGATCTTGTGGCTGGTTTATCGAAAAAGAACAAGGAACGTCCCCGAAAAGATCCGAATCACCGAAAACTTCATTCAAATCGATGACGATCGCTTTTCACTCAGCAAAATTCGACAGATTAAATTGGATAACGTCGGTGAGCTTCGATATCTGAACATCGATTCCTCAGACCGATCGAAAAACTACTGTCTGGCTCACAACATCTCCGGCAGGAAAGTTTTATGTTACTTGGAGTACAGTGCGCTCTACCGCTCGCTTGACGCTTTCATGCGGCAGGTCGGAAAGCGCGCACTGTAAACACAGCGATTCCCGGATTGGCTCTTTTTTATTTCTTATACACCCGGATCCCGCAGAGCACGCGCGCAAAAAGGCGGCCGAAATGCCGCCCGTTGCTGTCGAAAAAGGAGAATCAATCGTTGACGATCCTTTCCGCGAGGACGATTTCTTCCTTCCTCCCGATTTACTTGAAGAAGCTCGGGTATTCGCTTCGTATCGCCTGCTCATCGATCTTATATCGGGACAGGTGCTTGGCGATCACGGCTTTCGCATCGTTCGCGTTTCGATCCCGGAGGGCTTGAAGCAGTGCCGCGTGGTCCCCGACGATCTTAATGTCGCGGATCGCGGAAAGGCTCATGGTGCGCACGCGGTCGAAGTGGGCCGTCATGCTGTCCATCAGATGATAGGTCTGCATTTTGTTGGCCAGGCGAAACATCTCCCGATGAAATTCATTATCCAGTTGAAGGAGTTTGTCGAGGCCCTCGTTCTCGAGATAAAACTGCTGAAGCTTCAGGTTGTGCTCGAGATTCGTGAGGTCCATCGGCACTTCGCTCTCGCATATGATCTCCACCACGGCGCTCTCGAGAACGCTTCTCAAAAACCGGCTCTCTTCGACAAAATTATAATCGATCAGTGATATACGACTTCCGCGCTGAGGCAGGACGTCGACGATCTGGGTCTTACTTAAGTCGATCAACGCTTCTCGCACCGGGGTACGGGAAAGGCCCAGCTCCGAGGAAAGCTCATTCTCGCTCACCATACTGCCGGGCGCCAATTCCAATGAAATGATGTTCTCTTTAAGGACCCTCAGCGCATATTCCCTCGCCGTTTCCTTCGGAAGTCTTTCCGTTACGTGCATACGCACCTCCGCATTTTTCTACCAGTATAGTACACTCATTGTGCATATACAATGAACTAGTATACCAGAAAACAAGATATTTTTCGCAAATAAACGTTTTGCGCTGAAAGATAAACTTGATGCATACAGCGAAATCGATTTATTATGGTCATTCTTCTGTCTTGCCATTCTTTTCTCTCTGTCGGATAATCAACATATGAACAGAAAAGATCCCGTGCCGAATGGGCGACCTTCGTCAAACCATTCCTCTTCGAAGTATCCTTTGGTCGCTTTGGGTGCCGGGATCACGGCCTTGTGTGTCCTGGTGCTCGTCGTGGCGATGCATTTCGGGGGCGGGGTGTTTTTCGAGCGAAAAGCACCCGATCCCGGGCGTTCGTCCATCACAACAGATTCAAATGCCACGACCGGTTCGACGATTTCCGATGCCGGATCCTTTCCGACCGTGTCAAGCACACCGACCCCCATCCCGCCTTCGCCGACTCCGGATGCGGCCCAAATCGAGGCTTTAACAGCCGATTTACGCGAGGTCGAATTCGCTTTGCTTTATCAGGAAATAACCGAATTTTTGGATGCTCAAACCGGCCGCTACTCTCTGTATTATATAAATCTGAGTAATGGCGAAACCATCGCGTACAAAGAGACGGAGAAGATGGTGGCGGCCAGCACGATCAAGCTTCCCGTTAATACGTACTTGTATCAACTCGTCGCCGCCGGAGAGGTATCTCTCGACGAGATCAGGACGTACGATTCCCGAAAGTACCCGACCGGCGACCGTCACGGAGGATACGGGATCATACAGGATGCCGCCAACGGCACGGAATACACGCTTGAGGAATTGAGCAAACTTTCGATACGAACCAGCGACAATACCGCAACGCGGATGATCCTGAGGCGTATCGGGGACTATGATGTCGTCTACGATCATTTCATGGAGCCCATCAGTTCGGTCGTCGATTACTGCGCCTATGTGACCTACAGGGATAAGAACGGGATCAGCAAGACGGCGAATCATCGCACCAGCGCCATCGACATGGCTTTATACATGGTCGAGTTATACCGCTTATATTCCGAAAGTCCTGCCGACTATGAGGGCTTGATCCATGATCTGTGCAACACCGACTATCCCTGGGGCATCAGCCAAGGTCTTCCGGAGGGAACGAATATCGCGCATAAGATCGGAGTCATCAAGGCGTTGGGTGTCAACAACGACGTGGCGATCGTTTTTGGGCAAGAGGATTTTGTGTTGTGTGTTATGAGCGAAACATTCGATGAGGCAAAGGCCCGGGCGAATATCGGTGAGGTTTCACGGATGGTTTACGATTATATACAATGCTTCGCGCCCACGGCTTCCGCGGACTGATCCCGCCTCTGCCGCAAGGCTTCCGTCGTTGCCCTTCATCTCAATACCGAAGTCACGACCCGTTCCCTTTATTTCGGGATCTCGACTTCCTGAATGGTCCCGTCATCGTTATAGAAAAGAGGCGCGTATCTAATATTTCGTTGGGAATCGAAGCCGGAGATCCTGGCGTCGTGATAGAAGATGTACCACTGACCTTCATACTCCAAAATTGAGTGATGCGTCGTCCATCCCCGAACCGGATCCATGATTTTCCCTTGGTATGTGTACGGACCCATCGGATCATCCGAGGTAGCGTACACCAGGAAATGAGTCGTCCCGGTCGAGTACGACAGATAATAAACGTCGTTGTACTTATGGATCCATGCGCCCTCGAAAAATCTCTTATCCTCCTGATTCGCCATGAGGGGCTCGCCGTTCCCGTCGAGGATCACAACTTCCGCGGGAGTGGTCTTAAAAGAAAGCATATCGTCGCTCATGATCGCGATCCTCGGACCGAGTGCCGGATTCGACCCGCCCGGAGCTCCGTTTTTCGCGTCATACTCGCCGGTCTGCCAGTACTCCAACTGTCCTCCCCAGATCCCTCCGAAAACCATATAGGACTGCCCGTCGTCGTCGATAAAGACGGCCGGGTCCATACTGAAGCTTCCCTCAATATAGTTCTCCTCCGGAGTGAAAGGCCCCTCGGGCTTATCCGACGTCGCGACGCCGATATGAAAGATCCCATCGTAATCCTTAGCCGGGAAATAGAAATAGTATGTCCCGTTTTTATATGCGCAGTCGGGCGCCCACAGTTGCTTTTCCGCCCAGGGGATATCCTCGACACCGAACGCGACGCCGTTGTCGACGGCGTCGACATCGAATCCGTCCATGGACAGGACATGGTAATCGATCATTTGGTAGCTTCCGCCGTCGTTATCTGAAGGGAAAATTTTATCCTGGTCATGGGAGCCGTATATGTATATCTTTCCGTCGAAAACGTGCGCCGAGGGATCCGCGGTGTAAATATTTTTAACCAAAGCCTCATGCGGCTGAACGCCCGGCAGATCCGGCACCTCGGTCGGTGTCGGTGTCGGAGCCTTCGTCGGTTTCGGCGTCGGAGTCGGGGTCGGAGCCTCCGTTTCGGGGGCTTGCGTACTCGTGACCGTTGTCTCGGCCTCACTCGGCTTTCCGGAGTCGCAAGCGACGGCGGTCGAAAGGATCATCGCGGAAACAAGGATCAGGGCGGCAAACCGAGTCCCTCTGCTCCGTAAATTCTTGTTCGCGTTCTTTTTGAAAATTATCATCGCATTTACCTCATTGCCATATCTTGAACAGCTCGTTCAGACCGACGGATCTCATTCATTCGTCGACCCAAAGCCTGCCGGGCAGGTGCCGAAACAGGACTTTTATGAGTATATCACGAAACGCGAAGTTTTGAATATGACGCGAGATTCGGCTTCGATACGCGATGCCCCCCGGGAAGTTTCATCGGACACCGGCGGATCATTCCCCCAGAAGTTTCAGACGATACGCGGGATCGGTCGGTGATTCGATACGGATCGCGAAGCTGTCCTTACTGCCGATGTCCTCGTCGGTCAAAAAATGAACATCCAATATCCCGTCGACACTGTAGCCGGTCTTTAAGTAATTGACCTCGGACAGGGCTTGGCTCCAGCCGTCCAACCAGCGTTTGAGGTCCGCCTTCTGAGACTCCGTTCCCTCGAAGTGGATCAAAAGATCGATATCACTGCTCGGTCCGGCCGTGCCGTTCTTCGTACTTCCGATCATGTAGACCGCCTTCACTCCGTATTGGGCTGCGTCCAAAAGCGAGGCCATGCGCTCCGCCATATGATAACGCCAACGCCACGCACTTTCGTCGCGAATTTGCTCATCATAGCGCGGCTTTCTGCGCGCCGGTCGCCGTTCGGCCACCTCGGAAGACAAGACCCCGACCGCCTCCTCAAGCTCGGCGTTCATCAGAATGCTCATCACCCGGCCGAATGTCGTCTCCGGGACACTGATCACGCGGACGACATCCTCCAGATGCTTGAATTCGGGAAGGAGCGCCGGGAGTTTATTTTCGGACTTCGTGAAGAAGGCCTCATTGAAGATGTTTCCCTCGTCGGGGTATAGAGGCAGGTAGAAAATGCCGGCCTCCACCAGGTCCTGGAAAAAGTGCGTGCCGAACGAAAGCTCCGGCATATATCCGGTCCGGCTTCGGGCGACCTCGATCAGTATTGAAGTATTACAGATATCGGCATAGGTGACATTGACGCCGAGGCGAATGTCTCCCCGGCTTCCCCATCGGCCGGGGCCGATCAACGCGAACTGACGCTTTGGAAGCTTGGCGTTCAGACGGCCGACGGCTTTGCCGATCGCCTTCAGGTCATCCAGGTTCCCGATCCGGTTATAGCCGTCCGGGTCGACGTAGACGATGTGCGAAATATTTTCGATGACGCCGTTTCCGACGTATTTATTGGCGGAGAACAGGATGTCCTTTTCGGGGATATCCCTCGGTATCGGTGCCGGAGCGTTCTCCTCCGAGAAGCTCTGAGGGCGGCTCTGAAGCAGGAAGAGATTCTTGCCGTCCGAAGCAAATTCGATGTCGACCGGCATCCCCGTCTTTTCGCTCAACACCTGGAGGATCGTCGCGATCTGACGTACGGTTTCGGTCCCGGAAATGATCCCCTCGAAGGTGACGACCAGATCGTCCCTCGAAAAGTTGATGTCGAACCGGCTCTTGTTTAAAAGATTGTCCCGCTCGTAAAGCGACACCATTTTCTCGACTTCCGGGATCTGCTCGCCGCATTCCCGGAGCACCTCACGGAGATCCGCCGTCTCAAGCTCGTCCGTCTCCAGATTGATCAGATCGATCTTACGCGGCGCGTACCGCCGGATCTCCTCCGGAACGACATTGACGCGAATGCCCGGCTGACCCGGCGAGATCAGGATCGAAAAATCGTCGCTCAAGCGGTCAACCGCCCGGGTACCGAGACCGGCGGTCATCCGGATCAGGCCGTCCTCTCTTCTGATTCGGGGCGACCAGCGGTATTCGTTATTGCTGAACGCGACACCCGCAAACAGCGGGAAAAAATATCGTCCGACGACGTTGCCGACGACCTCCTGGATCAGGATACCCATCTCCTCGTGAACGTCCAGGAGTCCGCGTTCCATCCGGTATTGGATCGGATCCGGACTGAACACCGAAGCGTAGACCTCCAGAACGGCATCCTGCAAGGCCTCGAGGCGCTTCTGTTTACTGCCGCGGTTACTGAGAAAAAGGCTCTTGTATTTGCCCGAAAAGGTCGAGCCGCTGTGGTCCTCGAGCTTACTTGAGGAGCGGACGATGATCGGGACCTCGCCGATGTCGTCCAGAACGACGGAAAGGCTTTTCACGATCTCCGGCGGCATGACGGAATTCTTGATGAGTTGGATAATGCCGGGATACTCGATCCGGGATTCCTGGAGTTCTTTATACTTTTGCTCGTTCAATTCCTCCAGATTGTTGTACTGCAAGAACTCCGTGATCGCATCGGTAACGACATACCATGTCTTCGGCACGCGAACCGACTTGAGGATCGGGTAATTCGCGGATTCCTTTTCGAGGATCTTCTGCGCCAGAAACAAACCACTGCCCTTACCGCCGAGTGTTCCCTGACTGTGAATCGGAATGATGATTCGATCCACGATGTCAAAAAAGTCTCTGTGACTGATATACTGCTTGGCGACGTTAACAAATTCGGGGCCGCCGGAAAGGATCAAATTGATCAGACTGACGCTGATCCAGCGTTCCTGCGGAGAATATCGTTGTTCCTCGTCCGGGACGATCTTTCGGTATCGCTTGATCTGCTCGATAATATTCCGAAGGGACGGCGGGACCGAGTTGATGGCCTTAATAAGTGAATAGGCCCGTTCCTCCTGGATCCAATTCTTGACATTGAGTGTGATTTCTTCGCCGGAGAGATGTTTTCGAGCAAAAGTAAAGGTCTTTTCACAGATCGCGGGGACGTCCTCCAAGGGTTCCTTTGTCGTCGGGAAATTGACATGCTCTCCCTGACCTGCAGAAAAAGGCTTCGACTCACTCAGTATCTCCGACGCCTCGGTGATGCCGTTCAGGAGCAGGTGGTTGATCAGCTTTCTGCATATGCGCAGAAGGACCTTTTGGTCCGTGATCAAAAGGAAGTTCACAATGACCTCCCACTCGCTCTGCCCGCTCGAAAATTCCGATTGAGGACGGCTCAGCTCCCACGCATCCATGACCGAGCGCATTTGCCGATACACCGCCGTCTGCCCGATCCGCTCCGCGATGGTATGGATCAGCTTGCTTTCTTTTTCGAGAAAATAGCCTTCCTTGGAAATCGGTACGACCTGAGTATAGACAACCTCGATGTTACCGACCGCCTTACTGCCGACCCGAATATCGCAAAGCTCGCTGATGGGCGAGCTCACGAATCCCGTGGTTTGATAGGACACTCCGTTAAAAATCAATTTAACCCGGCAAAGATCGGGAAATCGCCAACCGGACGGCATGATCCGGACGACGGCCTCAAAGGTCTCCGCCGGCGACAGCTGGTGATTGGAAAGGATCTCATCAATCTTATAAAGGCAGTTCAGTTCCTTTTCGCGTTCCCGAAGATTCTCGAGAACGGTTTCATCCCGAAAAAAATCGTCCGCCATGGTCATGCCTCCTTTAAGGTCGGCTTATACCCACCCCCGGCTCTTCACGGCCTGTGCGACACGGTTGATCGAAATAACGTACGCCGAGTCTCTCATGGTCAATTTTTTATTCACGGATAACTCATAAACCGCAAGGAATGCCGAGGTCATCTTGGTGTCGAGTTTCTCCATGACCTCATCCTTTTCCCAAAAATAATTCATATTGCACTGGACTTGCTCAAAATAACTGCAAGTGACGCCGCCGGCGTTCGCCAGAAAGTCGGGGATCACAAATACTCCTCGCTCATTGAGGACCTTGTCGGCCTCCGGAGCCGTCGGGCCGTTCGCACCTTCGATGATCACCTTGACGGAGTCTTTGATCTTTCCGACGTTATCGGCGGTAATTTGATTCTCCAGAGCGGCAGGGACCAGAATATCGACTTCCTGCTCAAGCCAAGCTTCACCGGGCAAGATTTCAATCCCGTTTGCCTTGGCCTTTTCTTTATCGAGAGATCCGAATGAATCGGTGATCGAGAACAGAAAATCCACATCCAGACCGGCGGCCTTGCGGAACGTATAGGAAGTCTGATCGGTGTTATCCCAGCAGGAAACCGCTTGTATGGTTCCGCCAAGTTTCTGATAAAGCTGAGCGGCATATTGCGAAACATTACCGAAGCCCTGAAAGGCCGCAGTTGTCTTGGTGATGTCGATTCCGAGTTGTACGAGTGCTTCACGGAGGACATAGATGACACCATAGCCGGTCGCCTCGGTCCGTCCCAAAGATCCGCCCATTCCGACGGGCTTTCCGGTGATGACACCCGGATAACGCGCGCCCGTAAGCGCTTCATATTCGTCCATCATCCAAAGCATGTGCTTGCCGCTGGTCATTACATCCGGTGCGGGAACATCGCGGTTCGGTCCGATATTCGTAGAAAGCTGGCGAACAAAGCCTCTGCAAACCTGCTCCTGCTCACGGTCGGAAAGATTATGCGGATCGCAAATGACGCCGCCCTTTCCGCCGCCCAAAGGAATATCCACAACCGCGCATTTCCAGGTCATCCACATCGACAGGGCGCGAATCGTATCCACCGTCTCCAAAGGGTGAAAGCGAATTCCACCCTTTGCGGGACCGCGAGCATCGTTGTGCTGCATGCGGTATCCCCGGAATACTTTGACCGTTCCGTCGTCCATCTTGACGGGTATCGCAAAGTGGTATTCCCGAATCGGCTGTCGAAGCAATTCTCTTGTCGCCGCATCCAGTCCGATAATCTCCGCCACCTTGTCAAATTGCGCTTGTGCATGCTCAAATGCGTTGTAGTTTCCCTTGCTCATCTTGTTCCTCCTCCTTGAGGTCAAAAGCCTTCATCGGCCATAATAGTCAATTATAGGTTTGTCGAAGGCGCGATGTCAATGAAAAAAAGCGTCCTTTCGGATGCAATTTTCTCCGAAAAAAATCGATGAACGGGGGGCCGGCTTATCGATTTTGATCCTAATTTGTGCTTTCGGAAACGGGCACTTCCGACCGGCGACTGTCAACGCGAAAAGCGACTGCTTCAATAATGATGCCGTACACGGCTCCGACTGCAAAGCTGATTACATCCGTGAATTCCGTCATCGGGAAAAAGGCCATCGATACAACGATCCCCAGCACCGCCCCGCGAAGAAGAGCGATCGGAAGCTTTTTGCTCACCGGACAGATCCCGATGACCAAACCCATCAAGAGACGGTTATACCAGAGCGAAAACAAATAGTAGAAATCTCTTTCAAACTGAAAGCGAACCATCGCTCCGATGATGCAAAATACACCCAGGATCGCCCCGCTGATCAGGGCAACCAATAATCTCTTCTTCCACATGACATTTTCCTCCGATTTTGATCGCCCATCCTCAAGCCATGTCGAACGATCGGGACGCCTTCCACTTCATTCTAACATTTCATGGATTTGAGGCAAGCCGGGAAAATGTGAACGGATATTTATCGTCGCGCTGTTGCATAAATAACGGTTCCCGCCGCATAATCAGAAGCAAGGATTGCACAGGTAATCCTTCCAACCGGAAATTGTGAGGCCAACCATGCGAAAACGTCGCTCGACAAACATACCGATTCTGATATGTATCGCTTCGTTCATTCTCCCCGGGTGTCAAACCATGGATTCACAGAGCTCCGGTGCAAGCCATCCTTCCACGACTTCGGCTCCGACAATGACTGTCGTTACGGAGCCTTCCTCCGAGGAGCCCGCTTTGCCGACTCCGATCTCCGGCCCGTTGCCGACCGAAGCAAACAATGAGCCCGAGGAGATCCGTGTGATCATCACGGCGGTCGGCGATGTTTTGATGCACAAGGCCGTCATCGACGGCGGGCAAACGAATCCGGGAGAAGCGGAACCGCAATATGATTACACCTATTGCTTTCAGTACGTCCGACCGTTTTTCGAGAAAAGCGACCTGGCGATCGGGAATATCGAGGGAACACTCGCCGGGCCACCCTATACCGGGTTCCCTTCGTTTTCCGCGCCGGATGAGATCGCGGACGCTCTGTACGACGTCGGCTTTCGGGTCGTCTGTGCCGCCAACAATCACTCCATTGACAAGGGGCTCGACGGCCTGATCCGAACCGCGACGGTCCTTCGCGAAAAGGGCTTTACTGCGATCGGTACGCGGCCGGATGAAGAAACGCCCATGGATGCCATCGCCGATGTGGGCGGTATCCGCCTGGGTATCATGAACTACACTTGGGAAACCATCGGCACAAAGACCTAAAAGGGCATCAACGGGATCCCGTTACCGGAGGAAGCGGATCCCCTGATCAACTCCTTTAATCCGAGCCGATCGGCCGCGTTCGAAGCGGATATCGAGGCGCTGATCGATGATGTTGAGCGCCTGCGACGCGACGGGGCGGAATTCATCTGCCTGATGGTCCACTGGGGAACGGAATACACGACGCACAGCGCCCAATGGCAACAGGATATGGCCTTACGCCTTTGCGACGCCGGCGTCGGGCTCATCATCGGTAATCACCCGCATGTCCTCCAGGAGATCAATGTCATCACTTCCGAAACGACCGGAAATGAAACTCTGGTCTATTATTCCACCGGGAATTTTCTCGGAAACTGGGCGTACGAAACGCTCGGGACAAACGGGAAAGCCCAGGACGGTATGATCGCACGGATCACTCTGATCAAGACAAAGGAAGGTGTCTCGATCGAAAAGGGCGAGTATATCCCGACTTTTGTCGTTCGCACATATGAAAGTTCGCTCCTGAAGCACTACATCGTGCCGGTCATTCCGGCCATAGATGATCCGGAATACTATCTGACGACGACGGCCATCATGGAGTCCTCATACAAAAGAATCGCCAAAATCCTCGGCCCCTGCACGGGAACGGAACACATTCCGATTGCGGAGGTCGGCACGATGCCGGAGTAGGTCCGAACGTCGCCTAGCCGCTTACGCCTCGAGCTCTTTTTGAACGCTCTTGGGAAGCGACGAGAGAACGATCGCGTAGGACTGATCCAGCATATCCCGGAAAACATCGTCCGGCACATCACCCTCCAGATAAAGAGAATTCCAGTGTTCCTTGTTCATATAATAACCGGGAACGATGTCCTTGTACTGTTCCCGGAGGAATCGCCCGAACGTCGGCTCGAGTTTAACGGTCGCAATGGGCGTACCGTATTTGTCTCCGCCCTGCATGACAAACATTTTTCCGCCGATCATGTAGCGCGTCGCCTGCCACTCCTCTTTGAAATCCTTCTGCGCACCCTTTTTCGAGAGACAGTATTCATCCATCCATGCGTATTTCATCGGTGATCTCCTTCGTATAATTCTTTTTAAGTCCGGAAAACTGTCTTTCCGGACCGGTTGATTTTGCAAACGTCCTGTTAGAAAATGGTCTTGAAGGCCGTTTGAGGACTAGTTCTGTTTCTCCTAGTAGGATCCCTGC
>JAAYCT010000029.1 GCA_012729635.1 Clostridiaceae bacterium
CAGGAAATCAATCGCATTGAACAGTGGCTGAACACATATCCCCGGAAGATACTGGACTACAGGACGCCACAAGAAGAATACACCCGGGTCGCTTAACAACTGCGACACTTAATATTGCAATCCGCAGAGATGATTCTTGCGCAATATCATTCTTGCGCAAGTTATTCATTCAGGGTACAATAAGTGTAGCGATTTGTGCGCGGTGATTTCCGCAACGAAGTGTCGATGGGGAGGGATATATGAAAAAGGATTGGGAAACTCCGACGATTCAGAAGATCTCGTATAGGTGTACCGAAGGCGGGACATATCCTTTTACTGTGGAGTACACTATGTACAACTGGAAGACCGGAAGTTGAAGGAGGAACAGTGAATGAGTAGAGATTGGGAGACCCCTAGGGTTCAGAAATTATCCGTTGATAATACCGAAGGCGGATCTTCATTAAGTTTTTCAGAGTTTTCCATATATAAGACCGGAAGTTGAAGGAGGAACAGTCAATGAGTAGAGATTGGGAGACCCCGAGGGTTCAGAGATTATCCTTTATCAGAACAGAGGGCGGAACGTCGACTTTTACCTACGAGGATTCCTTATATAAGACCGGAAGTTAATACGTGCGTGCATTGCGAAACGGGATCCGATCTGTTTTCCATATCGGTAAGTGAAAATTGGAGGTAGGCGATATTTATGCCATCTCGCGGTAGCTTGAAGCGGAAGGTATATTCCGCTTTTGGTTTTTTAGTAGAGTCAGAAATTGAAATTCCGGGACTGGCGGCGGTGCATTCGAATTCACCGTCGGATGTTCGGGTCTTTTTTGGGCGTGTTCCCGACAAGATTGCGGAACCGTACGAGACAGCATTTCGCAAAGAATATTCGGCTCGAGAAGCCAAGTTATTTATCAGTCCGAACCTGATGTTTTATATCGGAAACGGCGAAACGATCATCATTCAGGCAAGCGACGAGGTTCCGGAGGATAAAATTACAGCATTTCTTTTGGATGCTCCGTTTGTGGTTCTTTTAATTCAACGCGGCTTTTTCGTGTTGCACGGAACCTCGGCGATGGTTGACGGTCATTCGGTATCCTTTCTCGGACGAAGCGGAGAGGGAAAGTCCGCGCTGATGCATGAGTTGTGGAAGCGGGGGAATACGATTATCACGGATGATATTTGCGCCATAAAAATAGAGGAAAAGAAACCGATGATTTATCCGGGGATATTTCGGTTGTCTGTTTGGCGGGATACCATTGAAGATCAGGGGGAGATTGATCAGCGATACCGTAAGGTTCGGGAGGAAATAAACAAATATTTTATTGATTTTTCGGATTCCGAAAATGCTTATCCTGTTCCGGCGGAGCGTTTTTTCTTTATTAACGAGAGCAATGGTGACCGATTCTCCGCAAAAGAGGTCAAAGGCTGCGAAAAGATGAAGACCCTATTATCGGTTTTACTTCACCACCAAATCTCGGAACAAATTCTCGGCAAGGGAAAGATGTTCGGCATGTGTACGCAAATCATGGGGGCGGTGACGGCTGCGTCGATCTATAAGAACTCGGATTTATTATCCGTATCGGAGTTTGCGGATGCCGTCCTGTCGGAGTTGAGCCGATGAGCGGCTTGGTGTATCTTGCGTCTTACCCGAAATCGGGGAATACCTGGTTTCGAACCTTTCTTTCATTTCTTCTGAAGGAAAAAGACGAAGAGATTACCATTAACCATCTGAAGACGCACGGTATTTTCAGCTCAAGAAGCATTGTTGACGAAATCTCGGGGATGAAGACTTCCAATATGACGTTTTCGGAAATTGACGAGTTACGTCATTCTTCATTCGAATATCTTGCCGAAAAAACCCGAATCATGAGTATTATCAAGATACATGATGCATATACATTTCTTCCGGACGGGACTGCGCTTGTGCCGGGCAATCAATCCAAAGCCATATATATTCTACGTAATCCGCTGGATGTGGCCGTGTCTTTTGCACACCACTCGAATAAGGAAATCGATCGAACGATTGAGGATATGGCAAACGAGCGGTTTGCGATGTGCGGGGCGAAGAAGCGACTGCTCAAGCAATTCAGACAGCAGTTGCTTTCGTGGAGCGGTCATGTTGAGAGTTGGACAACCGCGGCGAATATGCCGATCCATGTTGTCCGGTACGAGGATATGCTCAAATCTCCGGTGGAGACCTTTAAGGCGGCGCTTGTTTTTCTCGGGCTGGATTTCTCGGATGAAGAAATTGAATGCGCCGTAAAACTGGCATCATTTGATCGATTGAAGGAGCAGGAAAAGAAAATCGGTTTTCGGGAAAAACCGACCCAGGCGAAGTCCTTTTTTCGAGAAGGAAAAGCGGGCGGATGGAGAAATCGATTAACCGAAGAGCAAGTGGATAAATTAATCCGTGATCACGCAAAAGTAATGCGTCGGTGGGGATATTTGGATGATGCGGGAACCCCGGTGATATGAAACGAAAACAACATTAGGGGGTCGACATGGGTGCAATTTTCGGAATATGGAATCGAAACGGTGTTCCCGTCCATCGGCAGGAGATGTCTCAAATGCAGGACATTCTCGAAGGTTACGGAGCACCGGCAACGGGTCCGGTTATTCGTGAAAATACCGGTTTCGGGTGCTTGGACTTCCGGCTGAACGCAGGAATAAAACCGAACGGCGTTGAAGTTTTTAAGACCAAACAAGATATGGTTCTTGTTGCTGATGCAAAAATCTATAATCGTGATGAATTGCTCCGTGAGTGCAACCTGCCCTCTGCGACGGACGTTTCGGACAGTGAGATTTTATTGGCTGCTTACCTCCGATGGGGAAAAGAAACGCCCCTTCATGTAAACGGCGATTTCGCCTTTGCCATCTTCGACTATGTCCGGGAGGAACTATCTCTGGTATCGGATCATCTGGGCGTTCGACCGCTCTTTTACTATGAAGACGACCAAACCGTTGTTTTTGCGACAGATATAAAAGCGATTCTTTCTCTTCCGAAAATTCCCCGAAAAGTCAACGGGATCGCAGTTTTTCGCATCATGTCGTCGGAATATATCGAAATCCCGGAGGATACGCATATGGAGCATATCCGTAAACTTCCTCAGGCAAGTATTGTAACGGTGAGTAAAACTGCGGTCCGAAAAACGAAGTATTGGACACCCGGGCAAAACAAGCGTGAGCTCCCGATTGATGAAGAGGCGTGTGCCGGGCGGATAAGGGATTTGATGCAAAACGCTGTCGAGATTCGAGTCGATGCGATAACGGAACCGATAGCGATGGAACTTAGCGGCGGTTTGGATTCTTCCGCCATTACGGTTTTCGCGGCCAGGCACCTTCGCCGGAGAAACGAGACACCCGAGTGTTATTGCTGGGCTCCGTCCTTTGCGTTGGTTCCCGAACAGCCGAGAGATGAGCGAAAGCTTGTCGAGGCGGTGTGCGAACAGGAGAATATCCGGTGCGGGTATTTTTCGGTGATTGACCCGAAAGAACGGGCAAAACTGCTCTTCGGCTCCGGAGCCGGAGCCTTGGAAGAGGAGTTGCGGGTGCTGTCTCAAAAAGGAATCCGGGCGGTTTTTTCGGGCTGGGGGGGAGATCAGGCCATTACGCACCGGGCGAATCTCTCCGAATTGCGTGTGAACGGTTATTACAAAGAGTTCATGGCTGAAGTGCTTAGGGTGTCTCGAAAATCCGTTCCCCGCGGCGCAAAATTATTTTTTCTGAACTCCCGCCTGTATCATTGGGTTCAGAAGATTTTCGCGCGAGAGCAAAGAGTTACGGCTCGGTTGATTCGACCGGAATTCAGGAAGAAAATGAGAGAACGATTCGGAAGGGATGATTTGCAATTCAACCGTGACCTGCTTCGACATTTGGAGTCGGGGAATATTCAGTCACGAACACATATGACCGCTAAGCTTATGCCGCGATACGGTATAGATTATGTATTTCCTTTTTTGGATTTCCGATTGGTTGATCTTGCTTTTTCACTGCCCCGATCTATGTTTTATAAGTACGGGGTGAATCGTTATATCGCGAGGAAAGCGCTCCGTGACATTCTCCCGGAGGAGGTTCGGAATTATATACCTAAGGATGATATTGTACGTTGCTCGTTTTTCGAAGCCGAGCGGAAAGAATCACTGAAAACGGAAGCGATATCGACAAAAGAGATCCGAAAGGAGCTTTTTGATCCGTATATCGACTTTGCGGAGCTCGACCGCCTGATCCAATCGGAAAAGTTTCAAAAAAATCGTCCGTTGCGTATGAGGATCAACCGAAAAATAAACCAACTCAAAGAAATTCAGGCGGACTTTTAAGTAACCGGAAGGGGAATTCGTGAGCATTTTTTTACGATCCGTCGAAAAAAACACATGCGTGAATCCGTTTTGCTTCGTGTTCCGCTTCGGGCACGGAACGACCGATATGGATCGGCTTCGATTTTTTGTTTTTCGAAAACTATTGGCAGGCTGTACATTCAAAACCGGGCTCCTGCGGGTTCTGACCCTGGTTTTTCGTCCGGTTGTCGTTACCGTGCTCAGCTTTCGGTGTCTGCGGCGTTTCTATCGTCCGATAAAAAAAACGTTTGGGATCGGAAAGGTTCGATTCTTTTTTTCTATGCTTTGGGTGTGTCTGACGCACCACGTCACGCCGATGTACTATTGTCGACATCAGTTTTATCAAAAGGAATCGGGGGATTATGACGCGTATCTTTTCGGAAACGAGGCCTCGGTTCTTCTGCCTCAGCTAAATGATGATCCCTGCTCCGACATCGTGGACGACAAGGAGAAGTTTTACGAAATCTGCGCCGCAAACGGTCTCCCGATCCCCCTGATTTTCGGCGTTATCGGGACGGACGGGACTGCACCGGAATTTTTGCACGAGGATATCGTCGTGAAGCCGGTTCGAGGCAGTAAGGGCGAAGGAATGGAGATATGGAAATATCAAAACGAGCGCTATATCGGACCGGAAGAAAATGTGCCGGATGCGTCTTCGCTTTTCGATGTCCTTCGTTCCAGGGTTTGTACAGACGGGAATCGGTTGATCGTTCAGCGAAGATTATGGAATCATCCGGCGCTGGTCGACCTCTCGAAAAGCGCTTTGATTACTGTTAGAATAGTCACGTACCGTGATCCCGAAGGGGCGTTTCGCGTTTTGAACGAGTGCCTGATTTTGCCGCTTGAGGGTGAATCCGGCGGAATCAGACAGGCGGTCGCACCGATTCTCGAAGACACGGGTCGGCTTGGCGTTGCGGTTCCGTACGGAGTGATTCGCAAGGAGCTGGCGATTCATCCGGTGTACGGACTTCCGATCCTTGATGTGCCGGTCCCGTTTCGGGAAGAGTCTCGCTCACTGGCAATTCGGGCACACTCGTTTTTCCCCGACTTCTTTTCGTTGGGGTGGGATATCGCGATTACAGGCGACGGGCCGATTATCCTGGAGACGAATAGGGTGTGGGATGCGGAAACGGCTCAAAGACCGAATCGGCGGCCCATATCACAGACCGACTGGATTTCCGCGGCTGTTACGGTCGTCAGAAATAAAAAATCAGTAAAATTTGCGGGCGACCGGTCAATCGACGGAGGAACATGTGGATCATCTGACGGCTCTTGAAAACAGGAGCATTCATATTTTGCGGGAGGCGTACAGCCAGCTCGGCAATCTTTGTATGCTTTGGTCGATCGGAAAGGACAGCACCGTGATGCTGTATCTGGCACGCAAGGCTTTTTTCGGGCATGTCCCTTTTCCTTTGGTTCACATTGATACCGGATATAAAATCGAAGAAATGATTGCGTATCGAGATACCCTGGCCCGGGAATGGAAGCTGGACATGATTTTCGGGATGAACGAACAGGCTCTTCAAAACAAAGAGACATTCCCGGACGGAAAAATCAGCCATGTCGCCTGCTGTAAACTTCTGAAAACGGAAGCGTTGGCGCATACGCTGAGCGGCGCGTGGCCGAGGTACCGGATGAACCATGAGACCGGAACATATCAGGTGGATCGGAATACCGAGCCCTTTACCGGAGTGATCGTCGGGGTCCGTGCCGACGAAGAGGGAAGCCGATCCAAGGAGAGATATTTTTCACCGCGGGACCGGAATAACGACTGGGATGTCGGAAATCAACCGCCGGAATTCTGGAATCAATACAAAACGGACTTTGCCCCCGGAACACATGTGCGCGTACATCCGCTTCTCGACTGGACCGAACTGGATATATGGGAATATATCGAGCGGGAGAGCATCCCGATGGTATCGCTCTATTTTGACGACGGCTGCGGGAAACGTTACCGCTCTTTGGGGTGCGCGCCATGCACCGCTCCGATTGAATCAAGAGCGAAAACGGTACGCGAGGTTGTGGACGAACTGCGTACGGGGAAGCTGGCTTCCATCGCCGAGCGATCCGGGCGGGCTCAGGACAAAGAGGACGGCGGCGGACTGGAAGAATTGCGAAAACAGGGGTATATGTGATGGCGACGGCGACAAAACGGGAGGATATGAATATCGTGATCGTCGGACATGTCGATCACGGGAAAAGCACCGTGATCGGACGACTTCTGGCGGATACGGATTCGCTTCCGGAGGGTAAACTCGATGCGATACGCGAGCTTTGCCGGAGAACCTCCAAACCGTTTGAATACGCTTTTTTACTGGACGCGCTCAAGGATGAACGCGCGCAGGGAATCACAATCGACGCGGCGCGGTGCTTTTTTAAAACCGCGGCGCGGAATTATACCATTTTGGATGCGCCCGGTCACATTGAGTTTTTAAGAAATATGGTGACGGGCGCGGCGCGGGCGCAGGCGGCTCTGCTTGTGATTGACGCAAAGGAAGGGGTACGAGAAAACTCCCGACGGCACGGATATATGCTTTCCATTCTGGGTATCCGACAAATCGCCGTGGTCATTAACAAAATGGATCTGGTCGGATTCAGCAAAGAAACTTTCGAAACGATCCGAAAGGAGTATACCGCTTTTCTGGAGCGACTCGGAATCGTTCCGAAATTTGTACTTCCGGTCAGCGCATTTTGCGGGGACAACATACGGGATCCCGGCGTGAACATGCCGTGGTACGAAGGGACTACCGTGCTCGAGACGCTGGATCTTTTCGAAAATGAGCGAGATGATGTTCATCATTTTTTCCGCATGCCGGTTCAGGATGTCTATAAATTCACTTCGGGAGGGGATGACCGCAGAATCATCGCCGGAACCGTCTGTACCGGCAGAATCGAAGTCGGGGATGATGTGGTCTTTTTTCCGTCCGGGAAAACGAGCCGGATCCGATCCGTTGAGTCTTTTCCAACCGGTCCGGCAGCTTTTGCCGAGGCCGGTGCCGCAACGGGGGTAACGCTGGAAGAGCAGATCTATGTGACGCGCGGGGAGGTAATGGCCAGAAAAGACGAGCCGATGCCGCATGTTTCGACGCGGCTGGAGGCAAGTATTTTTTGGCTCGGGAAAAAGGATTTTCGCGAGGGGCAGGAGTACACGCTGAAACTGGAATCCAAAAAGGTGCGGGTAACGCCGGAGAAAATTCGGAGCATATTGGATTCGGGAAGTCTTGCGAAGCGAAAAAGAGATCGCGTTCGCCAGAATGAAGCGGCCGACTGTATATTAAAAACCGAGAAGCCAATCGCTTTTGATACAGCGAATCAAAACGCGTCCACCGGACGATTTGTTCTTGTGGACGGATATGAAATTGTCGGCGGAGGAATTATTACCGCCTCTTTGCCGGACGACCGGAGCGAGCTAAAAACGAGGGTATCGATTCGAAACAGTAAGTGGGAGTCCGGATGGGTGAATCCTTCCATGAGAGCCGAGAAGTACGGACAGAAACCGATTCTTTTCATCCTGACGGGGGGTGCCGATGCCGGGAAAAAGGATCTCGCGAAAGCGTTTGAGAGTCAACTGGTCCGTTGCGGCCACATCGCTTATTTTCTCGGCATCGGTACATTTTTGTACGGTGTTGATTCGGACATGAAACTGTCCGGCAATAATATCCGCGAAGAGCATATTCGCCGTTTCGGTGAGGTCGCCAATCTGATGCTGGACGCCGGAATGATTCTTATCGTAACCGCTCGAAACATGACGCAAGCCGATTTGGAGATCATGAAAACGGTGATTACCGGAGATGTCGCGGTGATGTGGGTCGGAAAAGAACGAATGACCGATATTTTCGCGGATCTGTGTTTCCCGGACGCATACAATCCGGAAAATCTTGTAAAAATGAACGAGCACCTTGCGCATTACGGCGTGATTTTCGAACGAAGAGGCGAGTCGTTATGAAGTTGCGTATCGTCGCGATGTTTCTTATCGTACTGATCATGAGCTCGGGTTGCGTGCACTCGAAAAAGAACCAACGAATCCGGGTCGCTTTTTTCCCGAATGTTACCCACGGACAAGCCCTGATCATGAAGAATCGATCGACGCTTGAGAGCGCGATGGGGGAGAATGTCACGGTCGATTGGAAAATGTTTAATGCCGGTCCGGCCGTGGTGGAATCGATGTTTGCCGGGCAGATTGACATCGCATTTATCGGGCCGGTTCCCGCAATCAATGCGTTCATCAAATCCGACGGGGACATCCGCGTCATCTCCGGATCGGCGAACGGGGGCGTCGGTCTGCTTGCCGCAAAGGATTCGGGAATCGTCGAAGTCGGAGATCTGGACGGAAAAACCGTCGCCATCCCGCAGCTGGGAAATACCCAACACCTGTGTCTTTTATCCTTGCTTCAACAGAATCATCTTCGTCCTTCCAGTGAAGGAGGGAGCGTGCATGTGGTTGCGGTTTCCAATCCGGATATCCGGGGGCTTTTGGATCGCGGCGAGCTGGACGCCGCTTTGGTGCCCGAACCGTGGGCGAGCATTCTTCAAATCCAGTGTGATGCGATATCGATCCCGTTTGAGGGGAAGGATGCGGCCACCACCGTGATTATCGTCCGCAAGGACTTTTTGAATGAGAATCCGGAGCTGGTCGAACAGTTTTTGTCCGAACATCGGGAAGTCACGCAAAACATGATCGCCGATGGGGAAGCGGCCAAAAACGATATGAACGCACAGCTTGAACTCCTGACCGGAAGCGCGATTGCTCCCGAGGTTCTGGATGCGGCTTTTTCTCGCATCGTTTTTTCGGACCTTATCCCGACGCAGTCATTGTCGGAATACGCGGAACTGTGTCTTTCTCTCGGTCTGATCAAGAAGCTTCCGGGACCGGAGTGGACCGAATCCGTTTAAAGCAAGCGACGGAGGATCAATACCGTGCGGTATAATGATGTCAAAGCTACTTCGGGTCGGCATGGCTCGGCGAAAGGAGCATCATGACACTATGGGTCGATCGGGTTTCCAAAACCTTTCCGGGCTCGATGAAAGCCTCGATTTGTGATGTATCGTTTCAAGTGTCCGAGGGCGAATTTGTTTGTGTTATCGGTCCGTCCGGAAGCGGAAAATCAACGCTTATCAATTTGATTGCGGGCTTGGAAACACCGAGCACGGGGGAGATCACTCTGGATGGAAAACCGGTACGGGAACCCGGGGCGGATCGGGTTGTTATGTTTCAGGAATCCGCGCTGTTCCCGTGGCTGAACGTATTCGATAATGTTCGTTTCGGATTGAAGAATCAGAAAAAGACGCCCGAAGAGCAGGAGAAAATCGCGACGCGGTTTCTAAAAATGGTCCGCCTTTCGGAATTTGCGGAATATCGGGTTCATCAATTATCGGGCGGTATGAAACAAAGGGCCGCGTTGGCAAGGGCACTCGCTCTGGATTCAAAAATCCTTCTGATGGACGAACCGTTTGCATCTCTGGACAAGCAAACCATCAATTTGCTGCGCGAGGAACTGGCGGTGATTTGGAAAGAAACCCGAAAGACGATTATTCTGGTGACGCACAGTGTGGAGGAGGCTCTTTTTTTCGCGGATCGAATCATTATGCTTTCCGCGGAGCCGGCAACGGTCCGCGAAGTGATGAATATCGATCTTCCGCGGCCCAGAAGCATTGAATCCGAAGCGTTCCTGTCACTGAGAAAAGATATTCTGAAGCGATTAAGGGTCGAGGTGGAAGAGGTTGCCAAAGGAGAGCACGACGCGCGGTAGAGTTCTGCGCATGATTCTTTTTTTATCGGCGCTGCTGATGATTTGGCAGGGTGTGTATTTCCTGGGCGTAGAGATTCTTTCCGTATGGAAGTCGTATGCGGTTCCTTCCCCTTTGGGCGTTCTGAATTCTCTGATTGAGGTTACTTCCGGATCGGTTCTTTCCGTCGCCATTTTCAAAAGCCTTCAGCGGCTTCTGGTCGGTTTTGTGATATCGATGGGTCTGGGCTTGATTCTGGGGCTTATGATGGCCCGGATCGATTTTCTACGGCAAAATATGAAACCTTTGGTTCTGGGTCTCCAGACACTCCCGAGCATTTGCTGGGTGCCGTTTGCGATCCTCTGGTACGGACTCAGCGACTCGGCGATCATTTTTGTGATCATTATTGGATCCATGTTCAGCATTTCCCTGGCTATCGAAAACGGAATCAATACCGTTGATCCGATTTATGTTCGAGCGGCCAAAACGATGGGAACTCGAGGCGGTGCTTTGTGGAGTCGCGTGGTTTTACCGGCAGCCATGCCGTCTCTGATTGTCGGGATGAAGCAAGGCTGGTCGTTTTCCTGGCGATCCCTGATGGCCGGTGAAATGATGTTTTCTTCCGTCGGCTTGGGGCAAATCCTTATGATGGGAAGAGATCTGGCGGATATTGATCGGGTGATGGCGATCATGGTTGTAATCATCGTCATCGGAACACTGATGGACCGAATGGTGTTCGGGACATGGGAGAAATCCATCCGAAAATCGAGAGGCTTGGATCGCGATGATCAATAAAGATCGGAGGAAAACCGAATGGAGAGCGAAAGCCAAAACTTTTTTTCCCCGAGGACGGGAATGGGAAACAACGAGGACCGAAGTTCCTTTCCCGGACAAAAAGGCATCGTTATTTGGATGACCGGACTTTCCGGATCCGGAAAATCGACGATTGCCGAACGGGTCGAAGAACACCTGAAAGCATCCTCGAAAGTGGTTTTCCGCTTGGACGGAGATGACCTTCGTTCCGGAATCAACAAGGACCTCGGCTTTTCCGAGGCGGATCGGACGGAGAACATCCGAAGGGCTGCTCATATCGCGGCACTGTTTCGGAAAGCCGGCATCATCGTACTTTGCTCATTTATTTCTCCGACTCAAAAAATGCGCGATATGGCGCGCTCCATCATCGGACCGGGTCACTTTATTGAGGTTTATGTAAAGGCCGGCCGGGCGGCCTGTGCGAAGAGGGATCCAAAGGGGCTGTACCGGGCCAATACCCAAGGACTTACCGGCGTATCGTCCCCGTATGAAGAGCCAAAATCCCCCGATATTCTTCTAGATACCGAGGTCCTCTCGATCGGTGACAGTGTCGATCTTGTTGTTTGCGCGATTCTTCGATCGATAGACGAGTCTTTGTCGAATCGGGACCCAAAGCATTCCGATGATAATCAATAGGAGGAGTGTGGAAGCAATCCGGACACTGTTGTTAATCAGAAAAGGAATACTGAAAACCCGAATGGCCTGGAATCGGTTTTCCGTCTCCTTCTCACTCGCCTCCTCGGAACTCAGGACATCGATTGTGTTCATGGTGTATTGACCGTTATAGACCTCGACCTCCAGATAACAGACGTCGTTTCCCGGTTTGACGGTTCCTCCGAGCACGCCGCTCGTGATGTAGGTCGTTCCGCCGATTTCAACCCGGCCGTGATAATGGGAATGTCCCGCGAAAAAAACGTCCACACCATACTGTGTCATCAGGCGAAGAAGATAATCGCTTTCACTTTTGCTGTGAATCGTATGCAAAGTTTCGGGATGCAATGTATTGGACGTATCGAACGAGCCGGTTACGGTATCAATGGGAGCCATATGAGAAAAAACAAAAGTCATCGACGAATCATTGTTTTCAAGTTCGCCGATCAGCCAATTGAACTGGTTCTCTCCGATAATCCCGGAGGAACTGTCCAAAAAGATAAATTTCGTTTCGCGGAACACAAATGAATAGGAGAAAGGTCCATAATACTTGTTATACGACGTGCTTCCCCCGTTCCAAACATCATGATTTCCGATTGTGGGATAAACGGGGATCGGCAGAATCTCGGTCGTTGCGGCGGCCATCATGTATTCGGCCGGATAGCCCAAATTGGTAAAATCTCCGTTGATAACCAGAAAATCCGCATCATTGCGAAGAATATTGACAAGTTCCGGAACGAAAATGTTATAACCCGAATGGAGATCCGAAAGAACGGCAAACCGAAACGAATCTTGATCTGTTTTTTCTGCACCGGGCAGGATTTCCAAGGTCATCGTCTCACCGGCCGTGATATCCACATCCATAATGACGCCGTTGGATAAGGTTAAGTGACGGGCACATAAAATCTGATCGACGGTGCCGGTGATCGTTTCTTCTCCCGTCCATCGGGACTCGGATACACGAAGCCCGTCCCGCTTTTCCTCTCCGTTGAGAATAAGCCTTCCGTAACGGGGCATATTGAGTAAAACCATGCGAAGGGTTCCGGATTCGTAAGGGTATACGGTAATCTGAGCCGAAGGTGCAGTCATCTTGAGCTTGATTTCCCCGCAAAAATCGGTTTCGGATCGTGAAAAAAGAGAGGGCGAATCCGAATCCTGCGAAAGAACGGCCCCCGTATTATAAATGAATCCTCCGTCGACATTAACAGTAATTGCAGGACGGTTGCTTTCGCTGACATAGCTGGAAATTCCGCCTCCGTTCGGCTCGCTGTAAATGCGTGTCTGCGCTTCCCAATCAATGACCCAAATGAGGATAAAAAGAAGCGCGGAAGACAAAACGAAGACAATAAACAGCGGATGAATACGCAAATACGTACCGCGGGGAAGAGAGGCCGTTTCCATGGTGATGCGGCTTTGATCGGGTTGGTCGGAGCGCATAAACCGCCGGATCGGTGGTAGGGAAAAGAGGATAAAAACGATGACCCAGAAGATGACAAAGAAAATAAGTCCGAATTGAAATTCGTTGGAAACGGCCGAAAAGAAGAGAATAAAAAGGAGGCCGACGACACAGAACGAGCGAAGAACGGCGGCGGCGAATTCGGAAGAAGGGGAACGGAGCACAAGAATGCCGCCGACAATGCCGATAATGTTCAAAAGGAGGGTGATATACCCGAGAAAGGTGAAAACCGCTCCGTGATCAAACATTTCCGCGGATATCATAATAAACAGGATGGCGATGATGATCGAAATCCCGGCGGTGATTCGAAGAATCAGAGTCGCGTGATTCTCCAAAAAAACAGATGCTTTCTTCGGCATACGAACCTCCCTCGTCGGTGACGCACGGGAAAATCGAGCGGGAAATCATGGTATAATGAATGATATTTCCATTTTAGCACGCTTCGGTCCGAATGTTGAATAAATAAAAAACGCGAAGGGGAAGAAATGACCGCGCAAAGCATGCAAAAAAGGTTTTCCTTCGGCGAGTTTTACCGGATACTGCGGGACGGTATGAGAACCGCTCCCCGCCTCAGTCGTGCAAGGCGACTCGGGTTGATGGACAAACCGTTCATGGAGCGGATTATGATGGCGGTCACCGAGGTGAACGGCTGCGCGATGTGTTCGTATGCGCACTCGAGAATGGCACTGAGTGCCGGTATGAGCGACTCCGAAATCAAAAAGATGTTGGACGGTCGTTTCGACGATGCTCCCGAGGAGCAAATGACGGCGATTCTTTTTGCACAGCATTACGCGGACAGCAGGGCAAAGCCGGATTCGAAACTTTGGAGCCGATTGACGGATCGTTACGGAACAATCCGGGCGGAGGGAATACTGGGTGCGATCCGAATCATCATGATGGGGAACGCGCTGGGGATTCCCTGGGGTTCCTTGATCGGTCGTTTCCGGAGAAAAGCGGATCCCAGAAGCAGTCTTGCCTACGAAGTCGGTATGCTTTTTGGATTCATCGCGATTTTCCCCGTCGCCGTTGTGGATGCCGTGATCGCCGGAGTAACGAAAAGACCGCTGATTCGGTAATCGGATATTGCATTGCACATATGAAGTAAATCGAAGGGAGAAAAATATGCAAACAGGAAGAACCTCGAAAGTGATCCCGCTGATTCTGTTGATTGCGATTATGCTTTCGGCATGCTCGATTGAGGTGCGAAACCCGGACGGGAAGGACATATCTTCGACACGATCCCCGGAGCCGACGCGCCAAACAAGCGCCACTTCGGGAAGTTCCGATGAAACGTCGGATCCCGGGGGGACGGAAACCGATCCGGAGCATGAGATTACCGCGTTTGTTACATTTTCGGTCGACATGACGGTCGAAAACGGAGAAATTTCACCCTATATATACGGACGCAATTTCTATGAAAACGAAACCTTCTCCGAGCATCGGTATACGTTCGGCCGAATCGGCGGGAATCGATGGACCGCCTACAACTGGGAGAACAACGCATCCAATGCGGGGAGCGACTGGTATTTTCACAGCGACGGCTATCTTTCCTCATCCGATAAGCCCGCGGTTGCCGTGATGGATCGGGTATCGGCGATATTTGAGAATCAGGCGACAGCGTTGGTAACGGTCCCGATTCAGGGGTATGTCGCGAAGGATAAGATCGGGATTGATGTCCGGGCAACCGAGGATTATTTAACCAATCATTTTCTGAAAAATGTTGCTTTTCATCCCGGCGAAACGGGTGATGCTCCGGATATAACCGACGAATATGTCTATCAAGACGAATTTGTGCGCTATCTCGAACGTGCGTTTCCGACCGCCGAAAGAAACGGGGAAAGAATTTTTTACAGCTTGGACAACGAGCCCTCATTATGGGCATACACACATGAGGAAATCCAATTGGAACCGATATCCTATGAGGAATTGGCGGAAAAGAATATCGAGTATGCCCGGGCGATTAAATCCGTCGTACCCGATGCCCGGATTTTCGGCTTTGTCGGATATGGATACGGGGCATTCATCGATTTGCAGGGAGCGCCCGACAGTGATTTACACGGAGAATTTATCGACTTTTATTTGAAACAAATGAAAAGGGCGGAGGATGAATACGGCGTCCGCCTGGTGGATGTGCTTGACATTCATTGGTATCCCGAGGCCAGGGATCGGTCGGGGAATCGGATTACAGAGGAATCCGGCGATGCGGACATGACACGGGCGAGAGTACAGGCACCCCGATCACTTTGGGACACCGGATATATCGAGAGCAGTTGGATAACGGATGTGTTCGGCAGGCCGATCGCACTTTTGCCGTGGCTTTTCGAAAAGATTGACCAATACTATCCCGAGACCAAGCTTTCCATCTCCGAATACTATTTCGGAGGGAGCCACCATATTTCCGGCGCGATTGCTCAGGCGGATTTTCTGGGCATTATCGGTCGTGAGGGTGTATACGCAGCAGCTCTGTGGCCCCCGCTCGATATGAAGGACAGTTATACCGAAGCCGCCTTTGATATGTATCTGGACTATGACGGCAACGGATCCTCCTTTGGGGATATCAGCATCTATGCTCAGTCTTCCGATTGGGAGAGCACATCGGTATACGCATCTGTTTTTTCCGACGATCCGGATAAAATGGTCTTGATTGCAATCAATAAGACCGGCGAATGGACGGAGGCGACAATGGATATGAAAACAACCGGGGCCCGCTTCGACCGGGTCGAAGTATTCCGCTTGTCCGAGGCATTCCCCGCGCCCGAGCTAATCGCTTCTTTGGAATCGGAGGATGAGAATTTTTCGGTTGAATTGGCACCGTACAGCATACAATGTTTGGTTCTGAACCGATAGCGGAGCAACGGGATGTGTTTTTCGATGATGAACGAACCGGATATCAGGCTTTTTGACCGATCAAGACTTGACGGCAGGGCGTGAGCAGGAGCGCACGCGCAAAACGTTCATCCGTAAGCCATGGTGTCCGGTTATGATCGGGTACCACCAACGGCATCCGATCATGAAGATGGCGAACCGACTCGTTCGCGTCTGCGGTAAGAATGACAAAAGCCGCGAAACGAGAGTTATCATCCCTCTTGAAAATCGAATACAGACCGGCAAGCATAAGTACAGGTGAGTCCTCGGAGCGCAATAAAAACTTATCCACTGTTTTCCCGTTTTCATGAGACCATTCAAAAAAACCGCTGACGGGAATAAGGCATCTTCGGCTTGTGAGGCATCCGCGAAACATCGGCTTGTCACCCGCAGTTTCCGAGCGGGCGTTGATTATGACACCTTTTCGGGGTGTTCGAGGAAAACCCCAATTCATCAGAACGGCCGTTGGCGTGCTCTTTTCATGAATCAGGACCGGTGCCTGATCCGTCGGATAGATCTCGCCGGTTTTTACAGAAATGCTTCGATTCGCTCTGTATCGAAAATTGAGTTCATCGCAGATTTTTCGGATTTCCTTATCGGTTTCCGGATTCGCGATAAAGTATCGACCGCACATATGAGACTCCTCGTGTTTTTAGGTGAAACACAGTTTTGACGATTTCATCATACCGTTGGGTTATGAGGGATTCAAGCAATAAAGGATGAAAACCGCAAACAAGAACACCCGGGATGATCATGAAAATGAAAGAGAGGATTGCTCGTTTTAATAAAATATCAATGAAAACGAACTCTTTTTTGTTAAAAACTTGTCACATCCCGCGAAAAATCCCCGAAATAAAGATATTTTGATCGTTTTGGGTATGGAAAGATGCTAAAGAATCGATTAGAATAAAAGGGAATGTTATGAAGTGGACGGATTATTAATAAAGGGGCGCAAATCTATGAAGAGGAAGTTGATTGTCGCGGTATGTGTTTGGCTGGTTGTTTTGTTTTCCATCGTTCTTGCGGGTTCGAGCCTGAGTAGCGTGAAGCCATCTGGCGGCGCTCGGGAAGGTTTTTATGATGTAAAGGATACCTCTCCCTCCAGTTCATCCGAATCTTCGGAGACATCCGAAACTTCGGAGACATCGGCTTCGGCTACGCCGTCGCCGTCACCGTCGCCGTCACCGTCGCCGTCACCGTCGCCGTCACCGTCGCCGTCGCCTACGCCGACGTCAACACCGACTCCCTCACCGACGCCGACACGGACCCCGACCCCGACGCCGACACGGACACCGACTCCGACGCGGACGCCTACAGCGACACCGGTGCCGACAGCGACACCGACGCCCGAGCCGACCGCAACGCCGACGCCTGAGCCGACGCCCACTCCGGAGCCGACCGAGACCGAAGCCCCGACCGAGACGACACCTCCGGAGGAGACAACCGTTACGGAGAATACCGAAACGGCGAATCCTTCCGATACGACTGCGGCACAAGCACCGAAAGATACTTCGAAAAACAAAGCACGCTTTTTCAATGTATTGATCGGATTGGGTGTTTTCCTTTTTGTCGGTGGTATTGCATCCGGATTCATTGAGGACTTCCGGTATAAGCACTCGAGAGTGAAAAAGGACGAGTAATCCCGACTCGAGATTGATTGGATAGATTTGAGAAAAAACCGCTTCCCCGATTCCGATCGGAGAAGCGGTTTTCCTGACGGGTTCGAAGGATGGATTACGATTCTTTTGAACCGAGGAACATCCCGATGTCGTCTTCAACGGTTCCGATTCCCGAAAGTCCGAATTTTTCGACCAGAACTTTTGTTACGCCCGGGGAAAGAAATCCCGGAAGCGTGGGTCCCAGATGGATGTTTTTTACGCCCAGGAAAAGGAGCGCGAGCAACACAATGACGGCTTTTTGCTCATACCAGGCGATATTGTATACAATCGGTAATTGATTGATATCGGACAGCCCGAAGATCTCTTTGAGTTTCAGGGCAATTACCGCAAGAGAGTACGAGTCATTGCACTGTCCGGCGTCGAGCACGCGCGGAATATCACCGATGGAACCGAGTCGATTTTTGATATAGCGGTACTTCGCGCATCCTGCGGTCAGGATTACGGTGTTGGAAGGCAGTTGTTCGGCGAACTCGGTATAGTATTCACGGGATCGCATTCTGCCGTCACAACCGGCCATGACAAAGAATTTTTTAATCTTTCCGGATTTTACCGCGTCAACGATAGTGTCGGCGAGCGTAACCACCTGGTTATGAGCGAATCCGCCGACAATCGTACCGGTTTCGATCTGCTCCGGAGCGGGCAGTGTTTTAGCCATTTTTATAATTGCGGAGAAATCCTTTTCTCCGTTTTCCTTCGGGACGATGTGGGTACAGCCGGGATACCCGGCCGCGCCCGTCGTGAAGATTCGGGCCCGAACCTCCTCACTCTTGGGCGGTACAATACAATTCGTCGTAAAGAGAATCGGACCGTGGAATGTTTCAAATTCACCGACTTGTTTCCACCATGCATTACCGTAGTTTCCGACGAAGTGATCGTATTTTCGGAAAGCGGGGTAATAATGAGCGGGGAGCATTTCCCCGTGGGTGTAAACATCGACGCCGGCACCTTCGGTCTGTTTCAGCAACTGCTCGAGATCCGTAAGATCATGGCCGGAGATCAGGATTGCGGGATGATTGCGAACACCGAGTTCAACGGTTGTGATTTCCGGGTTGCCGAACCGAGACGTATGTGCCTCGTCCAAAAGAGCCATGACCTTGACCCCGTTCTCTCCGGTACGAAGCGTCAGAGCGACCAAATCGTCTGCGGAAAGATTATTATCCAAAGTGGAGGAAAGGGCTTCGTAAATGAATGAATAAATCGAAGAATCTTCCTTGCCGATGTGAAAAGCGTGCTCCGCGTAAGCGGCGATGCCTTTAAGACCGTAAGTAATCATTTCCCGAAGGGAACGGACATCTTCGTCATCCGTTGCAAGAACTCCGACGGATCCCGCTTTTTCAAGCATATCCTCATGCGTTTCGATGGAAAACATGGCCGCATCATCCAGATCATCTATCCCGGTTCTGTCGCGCAAATCATCACGAATTCCGATCATCTTTTGAATCTGAGTCTGTATTGCATCCGGATCGAAATTTGCATTGGTGATGGTCATGAAAAGACTGTTGACGACCTCATGATTGACATCGGAAATCGAAGAAACGTTGATTCTGCTCTTGCGGACAATGATGGAGATTCCTTTGAGCGTGTAGATTAAAAGATCCTGCAATTTCGCGACGTCCTCGGTCTTTCCGCAGACACCCCGTATCGTGCAGCCTTTGTTGCCGGCGGTTTCCTGGCATTGAAAACAAAACATACTCATCTTTTCACCTCCCGAAAAAATAATAAAAATATATCAGACCGGAGCCGGTGCTTTGACTACAATTAACTCCAGTGTCTCCGTATGACGATTGGACACATTCATCCGGGTACCGACGGGGATTTTGAGTAGTGCTCCGGCCTCGTAAACATGGGGCTCCTGATCATTGAGAATGATTGAAAGACGCCCTCGAACGACCGTCATATACACATTGGAATTTGAGAAATGGACGGGTAATCCGTCGTCTTTCGGGAAGATCATATGGATATAATGAACGTTCTCATCGAAAACCACTTTCTCGATTGCCTTCGAGTCACCCCGATCCAGATGGAAAACCTGCTCGATCATGAAAGAACCCTCCTTTTCCAGAAGACTTTAAATCATTTGTACCATAAAGAGGGCTCGGAAAACCAACAGAATCGTGAACAATTCTAAAACAGTTCATCGGAAAACGA
The DNA here is from genome assembly GCA_012729635.1 of Clostridiaceae bacterium. Lineage (GTDB taxonomy): Bacteria > Bacillota > Clostridia > Saccharofermentanales > Saccharofermentanaceae > JAAYCT01. The sequence goes on from JAAYCT010000029.1 coordinate 19,656, forward strand.
AAGGCGGGAAATTTCAAACGGAGAATGTATCGGACGGTTGTTTATTTGCGGATTGACTCTGCCCAAAGGAATGGGAAATATGGTATTTTTAATAATGAAAACAATCATTAAGCGTGAGAAGCACCCGAATAAATTACACGGAGGCATGCATGACCAATCCATGGGAAGAGATCCGCCTGACGGATTATGAGCGGCATATGAGCCGAAAAAACGTTTTTCAGCTTCAGGCCATCAATCGGATTACGGCGGAGCAGTTATTCGACTTTAACATCCGGTCCGTCATGATCATGGGGATCACCGGCGGAAACGGACTGGAGCATATTCATCCGAGTAATTTTGACAGAGTATACGGAGTCGACATCAATCGGAATTATCTGGTGGCCTGTGTTTTACGGTTTCCGTCGCTTGTCGATATTTTTGAGCCGATTTGCGCGGATTTGCGTGAGGAAAGGATACGGTTACCGCACGCGGATTTGGTCATCGCCAATTTATTAATTGAGTACATCGGGTATGATTCATTTATTGACTCCGTAAAACAGGTGGCGCCGCGTTTTGTTTCCTGCGGAATCATCGATGACGCAAATCTGGACCCGGTGTCGGATTCATCATATTCCGATGCTTTTGACCGACTGGACGAAGTATATCGGCAAACCGACGAATTTACCCTGACGATGGCGATGCGTGAAATCGGTTATTCTCAGATACAGCGCAAGGAGATTGATTTGCCGAACCGAAAATCCATCGTGCGTCTGGATTATGTTGCGAAAGACCATGCGGTATCGGACGACATGAAGGGCTCATAAAGAAAAAAGGGATCCGTATCGGAAAGAGGTAATCGAAATGGCTTTCATGGGTATTTTCATAATGGGATTAGTCATGATGCTGATCGCCTTGCTGATTTACATGGTTATCTTAGCGGCCGGAGCGACATTATTGACCACGGGAATTGTCTTTCTGATCGGAACCCGTTTTGAGAAAACATCCGTGGTGCGTTTGTTCGGCTACGGAATTTTTCTCCCGAGCCCGGTCTCCCGCGCATGCGTTTTTCGGTAAAGAAGCGGCGTCATACCGGTGTGTTTCCGAAAGATTTCCGAGAAGTAGCTCTGGCTCGGGAAGGCGAGGACCGAGGCAATCTGCGCCGCGCCGTAATCGGAGTAGGCGAGCATGTTTTTGGCGGTGTCAATCTTCTGTGTTCGGATATATTCGGTGATTGTGATGCCGGTCTCCTTCCGGAAAAGCCGCGAAAGGTAGGAGGAATCCAGCCCCGTATGATCGGCGAGCCGGGAGACGGTAATTCTCGTGTGCAGGTGGTCATAGATGTAATCGACGCACTTTGCGATGTGTCCGGTATGAATCTTGCGCTTGCGAAGAAGACGCATTCGGCTTGCATAGTCAAGGCATGCGGTACGGTGAAGGGTCTCGATTTCCGCGGGTGTTTTGCATCGGTCGGTTTTCTGAATATAGATATCGCTCAACCCGTATGCCTCGGCAAGATCCATGCCCCCTTCGATACAGTAACGGGCACTCATCGCGATCGTAATCACCAGATGGTATTTAATATTCTGAAGAGGGTTTTCGGACAACGTCCCGAGTCCCTCTTTTTCGATGATGGAGGGACTCATGAATTCGCGCGTTTTTCGGATGTCGCCGGTTTTTATCGCGGTATAAAATGCCAACTCGGCAGGGTAGGACGCTCGAAAAGTGTTGTGCTCTCTTCGAATGTACTCCTTATAAAATAGCTCCCGATCCGTAAGCATGGATTTCTCCTCCGATATGTTTTGCGATAACGATCGTACTGCTCCGCATGAACAGTATGTCATAAAAACGACAATAAAGACAGAAAATAGATATCATCGACAGAGGTTCTGTGCGATTCTGCAGGTATATTGAAGCATTCTGCATCGAACCGACGGGAGGCAAACATGAAATTGATTCGAGGAATCAACATCGGCGGATATTTATCCCAGTGCATTCATCAGAAGGATCATTATGATAAATTTTTCGACGAAGAAGATGTTCGGAGGATTCGTGAATGGGGCTTTGACCACATACGATTGCCCTTTGACTACTCCGTCGTTCAGGACGAGAACGGGGAGGCAATACCGGAGGGAATGGCACTGCTTCGAAAAAATGTAATGTGGGGACAAAAATACGGACTCAACGTGATCCTCGATCTTCATAAGGCGAGCGGTTACGACTTCAATTTCGCCGGTGATTCATCTAAAAACAACCTATTTACGAACGAAGTCCTGGTCGACAAATTTCTGTCGCTTTGGCGGATGATCGCCCAAGAATTCGGCGGATATGACAATGTGGTTTTCGAGCTTTTAAATGAGGTCGTCGAGACGGAGAACGCAAGCGCCTGGAATCAATTGATCGCAAAGGCGGTCCCGGCGATCCGTGAAATTGCGCAAACCACTCCGATCATATACGGAGGAATATTTTGGAACAGCGCCAATACGCTGAAGTTTCTGGATCCGCCCGCATCCGACAACATCATCTTCACGTTTCACTTCTACGAGCCTCTTTTGTTCACTCATCAGAAGGCGCATTGGGTTCCGAATATCAGCATGGACGACGTCCCGTATCCCGATACGATGGAGTACTATAAGGCGCTTTCCGAGAAGATGGGTATGCAGGGCAGTGTGGCCGTGATGTCCAAAGCCGAGACGATGGGGCCCGAGTTTATTAAAGAAATGGTCGATCAGGCCGTCGAGGCCGCGCGTAATGCGGGCGTACCCCTTTATTGCGGCGAGTTCGGCGTCATTGATCAGGCACCGACCCCGGACACGCTTCGTTGGTTTGCGGACACCGTTTCGGTATTTGACGAGTACGGCATCGCACATGCGATGTGGACGTATAAGGAAAAGGACTTCGGGCTGATCGGCAGGCACTATGAGCCGATCCGGGATGATTTGATCCGGATCCTGACCGGAAAGAATCAATGACGAATCCAACCCCGTTTTTCGACGATCGGATTGGAAAATGCAACGAAAGAGAGGAAACCAGGAATGAAAAAACTTTTGAAAACGGTCGCGATATTGATTATATTGACCGTCGCCGGCTCCGCTGTTGCGGGGTGCGAAAAAACCCCCGATTCTACGGTTGCTTCGACAACGCCGGCGAGTACGTCCGCGACGGAACCGGAACTCAAAAATCAAACCGATCAGGATCAGGTACCGGAGATCGCCGGCTATTCGCTTCTGTGGAATGACGAATTCAACGGAACGGCGATGGACATGACGACCTGGAATTACGAGCCGCATGAGCCGGGCTGGACGAATAATGAGCTTCAGGAATACACGGAGTCGGAGGAGAATGTTTTTGTCCGGGACGGCGTTCTTGTGCTCAAGGCGATCGCGACCGAGACCGAAAACGGCGGAACGTATTACACGTCCGGCAAGGTGACGACGCAGAATAAACAGGACTTCATGTACGGAAAAGTTGTCGCCCGCGCCAAGGTACCGGAGGGTCAGGGCCTGTGGCCGGCGATCTGGATGATGCCGACCGACGAGAGTTATTACGGTCAGTGGCCGAAGTGCGGGGAGATCGACATCATGGAAGTCTTGGGCAACCAGACCGATATCGCGTATTCGACGATCCATTACGGGGAGCCGCACGGCCAACAGCAGGGGATGCTGACACTGACCGACGGAACGTTCGCGAGTGACTTCCACGAATATTCGGTCGAGTGGGAGCCGGGCGAGATGCGTTTCTACATCGACGGGACGTTGATCCTGACGGTCAATGACTGGTTTACCGCCTTACCCGGCGAGGACGAGAAACCGTATCCCGCGCCCTTTGACCAGACATTTTTCGTTCAGATGAATCTGGCGGTCGGCGGAAATTGGCCGGGAAACCCCGACGAAACGACGGACTTCTCCAAAGCGGAGTTTGAAATCGATTACGTCCGGGTTTATCAGAAACCGGATTACGATACGAACGTGACAAAACCGGAAAAGGATTTTCGTGATCCCCTTCCCGACGGAAACATGATCTATAACGGCGACTTTGCCGAGGCCGAAGATCTGACTGACGACATCAACTGGAAATTCCTCCTCTTCCACGGCGGCGAAGGTTCCGCGGAGATCAAGGACGGATCCATCATCATCACATCGCTTCAAGAAGGAACGGAAGAATATTCGGTCCAATTGGTACAGCCGGATCTGGCAATGATCAAGGGGAACAAATATCGGATTACGTTTGACGCATATGCCGCCGAGGAGCGCGACATCGTCGTGTGCGTATCCGCGCCCACCAACGGATGGATCCGGTATTTTCCGGATACGCTCATGACTCTGACCACGGATTGGGAAACGTATACCTTTGAGTTCGAAATGACGGAAAAAGATGACAACAACGGAAGACTCGAGTTCAACATGGGCAAACGCGGCTCAATCGCTCAGATTCATATTCGAAATGTCCGGGTTGAGGTCATCGAAACATAAACGACCGGATTCAAACGAATCCGAAAATTCAGGGGTCCTGCGGCTTTTGCTCTTCTCTCGGAAGCCTCGGGACCTCTTCTTTTCAAGGGATTAGTTCGAATGATCAGAGAGTTGTTCAATAATGAAGGGAACGACCTGATCCGGCTCAATTCCGAGGACAAAAGCAAATTCGTTGGTCAGCAGTTTCTCCGCTTCCTTCATCGCCTCCGAATCCGAAAAGGCGAGACGCTTTCCTTCGTTTTCGAGATCCTGCTTTCTTGTATACAGAAGCTTAATCATTCGGATGAGTTCGCTTTGGTCTTTGCTGAGGATTGCGTGATGAAACATCTCCTTGCGGGTCGCATTATCCGCTATCCACTCATCATTGGTATCGGGTAAAGTCCAGACTAACTCAAGAAGTTCTTCCTTTGTCATTAACGGACGGAGGACGGATTCGTAGTTGTCCGTCGGAATATAAACCGTCATCGTGTTTCCGTACACCGTCTCCAAAACAAAATATTCGCTTTCCGATGCGTCGCCGAAATCCTTACGGCAGATATCGATGATTCGGCATACACCCACCGAGTGGTATACGACATGATCGCCAATCTGGTACACAAATTACCTCCGGTACACAAAAAATGATACGCTCTTAACCGCTGCGGGTCGTTCCCGTTGAAAACAGAATCCGCTTAGGATGATTCCGATCACAAGGATTCGAAATGCCCGAAAACGAGCGTGGTCAAAAAAAATACAATAAATGAAATAACATCTTAAATTTTAGCACAAATCCGATAAAAATTCATGTTTTAGCGCTAGGGGCCGGCCTAAGAGTAAAAGAAACACGGCTCCATATCTGTTTTCGCGAAACACGTAAAAAGCGACAGCCCGGGAGCAGGTGGATGAGAAGGACGTGGAACGCACAAGTTATTCGTGGATGTTTGAGCGATTCCCACATCTACTTACGCAACCTCATGAATGCCTTTTCCGATAAAAATACCGGCAAACGACGTACCTTTCGGCATTTTTGCCGGTACGCGCACCTCTCGAAAAGCTAAAAATACCGGCAAACGGAGCACTTTTCGTCGATTTTGCCGGTATCCGCGTTCCGTCAAAGCAATCTCTGCATATTGTGCGACGATCCCGGGAACAATGATTGTCGTGGGTCAGAAAGGTTGCCGACAATTATATCCAGTTCCTCATGAGTGATTGCTCCGGATGATTTGTCCCTTCCATTCCGTCCGTCAAGCGGCAACGGATCTGTCATCGATGCTGTCCCGAAAATATGCCGTCAAATCTTTGAAGGATTCCGGGTCATGGACTGTGGGGAGTGGCCGGGAGAAAAAAAGAGCTCCACCGGACCATCCGTTTATAATCTTTTATGAAAAGAAAATAACAGAGTATTGACAATAATGTGTGACGTACAGTATATTGAATTCGGAGGTGATGCACGTGGGCACGGACAAGGCAATCATTGACAGTCTGCGGTTGGAACTGAGAAGGGGGACGCTCGTTCTTAGCGTCCTCAGCCGGACGGATGAGCCGAAGTATGGGTATGCACTGGTGCAAAGCCTCCTGGAAAAGGGGGTTCCCATTGATCCGAATACGCTTTATCCGCTGCTTCGCCGTCTCGAGACCCAGGGATTGCTCATCAGCGAGTGGGAGACGAGCGGACCGAAACCGAGGAAATATTACCGAAGAACCGAGCTCGGCACGGAGATCTACAAGGAGCTCCGGAATGAATGGAATCAAATGGCGGGAGCGATGGAACTTCTGATGAAGGAGGAGTCATAATGGACGATAAGGATTTTGAATTAATGGAAAGATATATATATCAAGTGGTCCGCCGCCTGCCGAAGGAGCAGCGGGACGACGTCTCCATGGAACTCCGGGAGTTGATCGGCGATATGGCCGAGGAAAAAGAATCGGTCCGGGAGGCGTTGGTCGCGCTCGGGGATCCGGCGGAATTCGCCAAAAAGTACGCCGGCGAGTCGCGCTATCTGATCGGGCCGTTGTACATTGACACGTATTGGAACGTTTTAAAGATCGCGCTGACGTGCACGGTGATCGCCATCTTTTCGATTACACTGGGACAGGGAATCGTCGAAAGATATGATCCGGGTCTCGTTACGGACCTCGGATCGATCATCGGATTCGTGACGTACCTGTTCTCGACGACACTTTCCAATACGATGAACTCGGCCATCGGGATCTTCGGCATCGTCACGATCGTATTTATGATTATGGAACACTATAAGGTCGATCTCGAAGAAGGTAAAGATAAGGCGTGGACTGTCGACGATCTTCCGAAGAAGCCGTCTTCCGAGAAAGACGGAGTCGATGAGCGCGCAATATGGACTCCGGAGCGTCTGGCTCCCGTTCCGGGTAAGAAGGCCATGCTTCCGAGGGGCGACAGCATTGCGGACATCGTCTTCTCGGTCATCTTCGGAGCGATCCTGATTTTCGCTCCGCACATACTCGGTGTGGTTTGGGTCATTGAAGACAACGTGATCGGAAAAGGCGTTATGACCATCCCGATCTTTAATCTGGACAAGTGGAACCTGATCCTTCCTGTATTCCTGATCAGTCTTCTGGCGGGATTGACGGATGCGATCCTGAGAGTGATCATCGGACGATATAACCTCAAGGTGATGGTCAGCAGTATTGTATCCGGTTTGATTCAGATCGTTTGCTCGGTCACCTTATTCAAGATCCTGCCGATCTGGAATCCGCACTTCGGTAACGAACTGAGAAGGTTTTTGGATAACGAGTTCGGCGCAACGGAATTTGCGAACTACTTTGACCCGGTCTGGTTCTCGAACGTCATTCTTACGATTATTATCATCGCTACCATGGTCGAAGTGGGCATCACCGCATACCGGACTCTGCGGTACGGGTTGAATGAGGAAAGAAGCGAGGACAAAGTGAAGGCGTAGTGCTTTTCGAGCGAAAATCGGTTTGTGCCGGACTGCGCCCGGCGCGACGGTCGACCCCGGGCTATGCTTTGAAAACAATATACTCGAGTACGAGCCACACGGCGATCAGTACGCCGATGACGATCGTGGCGATCGTCAGGATGCTCTTATCCTTGAATTTCAGAAGCGCGATCAATCCGAGAAGAGACCCGAGGAGACCGACGACCGCGAGGTGCTGCATGCTGAGCGGCAGTCCGAAACGAAGGCGCGTGCCCAGGAGTCGGATCGCGCCGAGAAGAACGAGTATGCCGGAGACGACGACCGCGGCTAAACCGAGCTTGGACGACGGGGCAAGTTTTGCTTTCATGGGGAGCTCCTTTCATGATGTATCGTTCAGGTCGGTCTGTTTCTACTTGATCTTTCTGATGATAATTTAGCATACAGACCGATTTGATGATAGAAGCAAATCGTGCAAGTGATTATCCGATACGATAAAAACATGCAAAATATGCAAGTTTTTGATAGTGTGAATAAAAGGATGCACTGTATTCGGAGAGACATCATGGAATTACGAATCAATCGAAAAGCCTATCTGGATCAGCTGACTCAGTGGCGAGAGAAAGAGTTGATTCGTCGCGGATACATCGTTTCGATCGGAAAAGCCGGGCGCAGTGCGGAGATCGATTTTGTCGCTGTCCGGGATAAGAATACGGAGTACTTTCAGGTTTCCGCTTCCGTATTGGATGAGACGACACTTCAACGGGAGATACACCCATTCGGTCAAGTCGAGGATCATTATCCCAAATATTTATTGACACTTGATGAATATGAATCCGATCACGAGGGGATCCGACAAAAAAATCTCGTCACATGGCTTCTCGAGGAGTAAAAAACATGCAGATCCACCGCCTTTTTGCAATCGTATACGTGCTTCTGGAGCGGCCGACCGTGACCGCCCGGGAGCTCGCCGGGCGCTTCGAGGTCTCGACGCGGACGATCTACCGCGACGTCGAACTGCTCGCGCAGGCCGGGATCCCGGTCTATATGAGTAAGGGCAGGGGCGGCGGGATCTCGCTGATGCAGGACTTCGTCCTCAATAAAGCGGTCCTTACCGAGCATGAAAAGAGCGACATCCTCGCGTCGTTACAGGCGGTCGGCGCGCTGAGCGGGACGGGCGACGACTCGGCGGTCCGAAAGCTCCGGAGCCTTTTCGGCAGTAAGAATGCGGATTGGATCGAGGTCGACTGGTCCTCCTGGGGCTACTACGGCGACGAGGCGGCGATTTTCGAGACGGTCAAGACCGCGATCCTCGAAAAGCACGTCCTGCGCTTCTCGTACTCGAGCGGACGGGCGGAGACACTCCGGCGCGAGGTGTGGCCTTTAAAACTCTTGTTCAAGGGGGCGGCGTGGTACCTGTACGCCCACTGCACGCTCCGAAACGACACGCGATTTTTCAAGCTCCGGCGGATGACGGAGATCGAGCTTCTGCCGACACACTTCGAGATGGAGGCGCCGACGCGGGTCGTCGCAGAGCCGGTCGCGTACTCGAGCATGAACGTAAACGCCGAGTTTCAGGTCGACGCGTGCATGGCTTTTCGCGTATATGACGAATTCAGCGACTTCATCCCGCTCGAAAACGGCGACTTCCTCTGTCGCGTGACGCTCCCGGATCTCGAGACCGTCTGCATGTATGCGTCGTCTTTCGGCACGCACGCGCGGATCGCGGGCCCGCCGGAAGCGATCGAGGCGATGCGGGAGCGGCTTCTGAAGTCGATGGAGCTGTACGGGTGAGGCGAGAATACAGTGATCAGAACATCGCGATGACTCATTCGGAACGCAGACCAATGTAAGAAATGTCGATGCGGTATTATCTCGCTCGCTGATAGTCCGCCGGGCCGGAATTACCGCCTGGATTCGCATTTTAACCGTTCTAGGCGGTATTTTCTCGTTCTCAGCCCGTCCGCCGGCGTAAAA
>JAAYCT010000003.1 GCA_012729635.1 Clostridiaceae bacterium
AAAAGATCTCGTATGCCGGCGTTGACCCGGGCAAGGAGCCCGATCGCTTTTCTCGCTTGGAGTCGGAAATCGGAGATCTTTTTTTCGCGGCGGTGAATTTTTCGCGGCTTCTGGGCGTTGATTCGGAGGTTGCGCTCAATCGGGCGAACGATCGTTTTATCCGCCGTTTTTCCGTAATGGAAGATCAGGCGAAGCAAGACGGTATGACGCTGAACTCGCTAAATCCGGAGAAGATGGATCGATTATGGGAAGAAGTAAAGCAGAGAGAGAAAAAAGATGAGAATAGATAAGTTTTTGAAGGTGTCCAGAATCATAAAGAGAAGGACGATTGCTAACGATGTATGCGCCGCGGGGCGTGTCAGCATAAACGGAAAAGCAGCCAAGCCTTCGACGGAAGTATCGGTCAATGACCGGATCGATATTGCTTTCGGTAACGGAGTAACATCGGTGCGCGTGGTGTCCGTCGCCGAAACGGTTCGGAAAAATGAAGCGGCTGAAATGTACGAAATTCTCCCGCAGCCTAAGCACGAGGTCGATTCGGATTACTCAACGGTTACGCACGTGTAACATGTTCGCTTTTCGGCCGTTCAAGGCATTTGTGCGACGAATAAAAGATTGCGCCGGGTATCTCAAATCAATACAATATGGGTAGAAGACGGTCAGTCAATAATACGGGAAGGATCGAATTATGTCCCCGACGAGCAAAACACAAACGATTTCCGGAGGCTTTCGGAGTGGCGGATATCCGCTGGCTCGTGTAATCGTCGTCGTGTTCTTTTTGATTCTTTTTGCGGTTGTCGGTTCGATGCTCATTCGACAAAACGACATGTATCAGCGCGTCGCCGATCGTTCGGTTGAGTTGGAGCGATCGGAGCGTGAGGCAATCGCAGAGAACGAATCGGCTAAGGATTTAAAGAAAAAGGTCGGGTCCGACGATCATATTGAGCAGATTGCTCGCGATCAGCTCGGTTTGGTTAAACCCGGCGAAACCATCTATCAGACCGGTGATTAATCCGATAAGCAGAAATTAGAACTCATGGCGGGCGCGCATCGCTTTGGACAAAGTGATATCGTCTGCAAACTCAAGGTCCGAGCCCATGGGAAGACCGGAAGCGATTCGTGTGACACGAATTCCGGACGGCTTAATCAGTCTGGCAATATACATGGCCGTCGCTTCGCCCTCGGCCGTTTGATTTGTTGCCAGGATCACTTCCCTGATTTCATTATCCTTCTGAAGTCGAGTGATCAACTCCTTTAGTTTTAAGGAATCCAGCCCCACATTTTGTAGTGGGGAGTATACTCCGTGTAAAACATGATACAAGCCGCGGTATTCCCGCATTCGCTCCATGGTTGAGACATCGCGGGGATTCTCAACCACACATATCGTTTTTCGATCCCGACTCGGATCATCGCACACGGAGCAGGGATCGGTATCCGTATAGTTCTGACACACAGAACAAAGCCGTACGGACTCGCGGGCCAAAACGATCGAATCCGATAAATCCCGAACCTTTTCTTCGGGCATCGAAAGAATATGAAACGCCAGCCTCTGTGCGGATTTTCCGCCGATTCCGGGCAGTTTCCCGAGCTCGGAGATCAGTCGGGCGATGGTAGGAGCATATCTCATCGGTCACCTCTCAGAAGGGCATTTTCATGCCGCCGGTGAATCCGCCCATTTTGGACTCGGATACCTCCGCAAGCTTTCTCTGGGCTTCGTTGCATGCGGCAATAATCATGTCCTGCAGCATTTCAACGTCGTCCGGGCTCACCGCGGAAGGATCGATCGTCAATTCTTTAAGCTGGTGATCCCCGCCGATTACGGCCTTGACGACACCGCCACCGGATGTTGCCTCGAAATTTGAGGCCAATATTTCTTCCTGGGCCTTCATCGCCGCCTGTTGCATCTTTTGTGCCTGCTGCAATAACTGTCCCATATTTGCTCCGCTTCCGCCGGGCATACCTCGAAATCCGCCTTTTGCCATGTTCTTTTCCTCCTCGGTAAAATGATCCGCCTGTTAATCCATACCGTCGATGGTATCGAATTCAATCCCATTTTGCTCGGAATACATCCGAAGTCTCCGAACCCAGTCCGGCGGATCGGGCTTAACCCCGTCCGAATCTTCTTTGAGAAGCTCGGATGAGTAGTTTTCGGCGTTATCACTGTCCGTAATCATCCGAAGCTCCGTTACGCCTCCGAATAAGGCCAGCGCGTCTTCCCTGATTCTCTTATATTCGTTTCTTCCTGTCAATTCGTCGATATAGGCACGCATGATGTCCGGAAATACCACCCAAAGATCCGAATCCCGAACGGATATCCGGGCATGTCTCATCTGGAGAGAATCCGCTACCATCGTTTCTTCCCAACGCTTGATTAATATCTCCCATAAATGAACCGCGGAGCGATCCTCGTGGGAAGCAGCGTGCTCGTCCGATGAAGGAACGGATGCGGGTATGTGTGCCTCGCGGACCGGAGGGACCGATGTGACCTTGGAAAGATTGGTTACCGGCCGGTCGACCGGGGTGACCGGCTGTCCCGCGCGAGTCAGATTGGGTGTCGGCAATTTCGGGACCGGATGAATCGCATCGGGTTCCAATGGCGCTTCGGGAGCGCATGCTTCGGTTTCGGTCTTCACTTTTTCCGACGGAACGGGAGCCTCACCGGGAGGAACAAACATATCGTTGTCGGGGATGACGGGCGGAGCGGGAATGGGCGGAGGAATCGGGACGGATCTCGCCGGTTCGGGCTCCGGGATCGGTTCGGGAACGATGATATGCTCCGTCGGTTTCGGAAGAGATTCCTGATTATTGCGTAAAGGTTCCTCAATCGGATCGGGCGTTTTCGGTTTTTCTGACTCGAATCGCTCGGCGGTGACCGGACGGACGGATTCGGAAATAGTTTTGCTATCGGTATGAAACGGCCTTTTTTCCGAATCGGATCGGGTTTCGGATCCGAGTGCCAAGAGGGCGATCTCAAATGAAGTTCTTGCATCCGGAGACCATTTCAATTCCGAAGCCAGCTCGGAAAGACGGGTAATCACACGAAGAAAGGTGTCGTTGTGTGTGCCGAGTATCGTTTCTTTCATCTCCGTCAGAGCTTCGGAGGTCGCGCGAACCAGCTTCTCCGGATGATCGGAAATCGAGATTACGAGAAGATCGCGGAAGTGTCTTGAAAGATCCAGAGTAAAGCGAAGAACATCCCGACCCTCCATGATCAAACGGTTACATCGGTCTAAAATTTCCTCATAGTTTCCGTTGATGATGGCTCGGGCCATAAAATGGAGAAAACGGTCGTCGACCACTCCGGTCATGTTCAGAACGTCTTCGCGCGTAATGAGCGTTTTATTGTCCGATCGAATCTGATCCAAAAGAGAAATAGCATCCCGAAGAGCGCCGTCCGACAACCCGGCGATCGCCTCCAGAGCCTCGGACTGAATAATTATTCCGTTGGCTTCGGAAATGTTTCGCAGTTGAAGGACGATGGATTCGAACGGAATCCTTCGAAAATCATATCTCTGACACCGGGAAAGGATGGTTGCCGGAATCCGGTGCGGTTCCGTGGTTGCCAGAATGAAAACGGCGTGTTTCGGTGGCTCCTCCAATGTTTTCAATAATGCATTGAAAGCGCCGGTGGAGAGCATGTGCACCTCGTCAACGATATACACCTTGTATTTTGCCCGGGAGGGCATGAACAAAACCTCGTCGCAGATCCGCCTTATATTGTCGACACTGTTATTGGACGCCGCATCCATCTCGATAACGTCCAGAATCGATCCGTCGAGAATACCTTTGCAGATCTCGCAAGAGTTGCACGGGTTGCCTTCACGGGGGTCCAAGCAATTTACGGCTCGGGCCAGGATTTTTGCAACAGAGGTTTTCCCGGTACCCCGGGTTCCGCTGAAAAGATAAGCGTGGGCGATTTGGCCGGAGAGAACCGCTTGACGGAGTGTGTGAACCACATGCTCCTGCTCGACGACCTCAGTAAAGGTCATCGGTCGAAATTGCCTGTACAGCGCTTGATGTTCCATCCAAAACCTCCGGGGAAAAAGAAGAATCGTCCCGTCCGGTCTGCGATCGGATACAGGCACCCTCGCGGCACCTGTGATTGACCGCTTACTGCTGCTTCCTTCCGGACCTGACAGGGTTCACGGGTCACATCGCACGAGACCCGCAGCCGACCGCAGACCGGACGGGACGAAAAGCGTGAGAAAATTATAGCACAAATCAGGCGGGCGTGGAAACGAAGCTTTGTGATTTGCTTTCAAACGGTAAGCAGCGGTCATCCGTTTGTATCAGGAATAGCAAAACGTTATATAATCGGCGACCATCTTCGCCAGTTCTTCCTGAACCACAGCGGATTTCGCCGCAGAATCGGATTCGACGATGATGCTCAGGACGATCGGCTCCTGACAGATGATAATCGAAACCTCTGCCGTGCTTTTCATCGAAGAATTTACACCGGTTTTTCCAAAAATCTGGCTTGTGCCCGAAAAAGCATTTCGAAATCCCGATTCTTCTTTTACGAAGGACAGATCGTTGATCATCGTCTGATAGTGATCCGGATAGGTCCGATACAAAAAATACAACTCCCGCGCGTATCGGGCCAAATCCTGAGCACCGGAGCGATGCGGTCCGGACTGTTGTTTCCCGGAAAAATCGATGTAATTGTATGTCGACATAAAGTCTACGATGGAGCTGATTTCTGCGAAGCGCTCACTGACTTCTTCGATCCCGCCTAAACGCCGCAGGATCATTGCGGTCGCAATATTATCCGATTCGGATAAGGAATAACGGCTCAGCGTACGCAAAAAGTATTGGGATTCCAATTCATCACCGATGATTATGCCGCTGCCGTCAACCTTATCCGCTTTGGTATACTCGAGCACCTCAATAAAGGAAAGAACACCGGTTCGGGATTCTTCGTACAAAATCAGATTGATCGGAAGGTTAATCGCTCCTCCGACGACAAACGGAGACAGATCGTTGATGCCGAATTCTTCCTTGTTTTTCAGATTTGAATAGAAAAAACCGATCCGCGTTTCCGAAGAATTTTGTATGTAAGCCCGGACGGATTGCTTGAGCTTAGCAAAGGCGATGTCGCGTTCTCTGTGCGTGACCGACTGGAGAAGACCCGAATACTCAAAGAAAACGTCATTTTCCGGAGGCGGAGGCTCCGGTTTTTTTGCTTGATCACTCGTGCCGGTCGTTTCATTACCGGTGGTCTCGGATGAAGGGGTCGAATCGGATTCGGTTGAGCTTTCCGTCGTACTTTCGGTGGGTTCCGTGATTACCGGTGAGGATTCGGTCGAAGGGACCGAAGGGGAGAACGAGGTTGTCGAGCCGGAAGGAAAACGCTCGTCGATTTCTCGATTCATCCCCAAAACATACAAAACCACCAGCAGGGAGACGATGACCGTAATCAGGAGAGAAAGCAAAAAGATATTCCGGACCTGACGGGTTTTCTTCAGGCGACTTACAGAGGATACATAGAGAGATTTCGGGTTTTTCATTTTGGATTTCTCGCTTTTCAATCGAAAAGAGGATCAGAAGAGGCCCTCAATCACGCCGTTTTTTTGGATGTCGATGTTTTCGGCTGCCGGCTTCGGGGGTAACCCGGGCATCGTTACGATCGAACCGGTCAGAACGACCAAATAACCCGCTCCGGAGGAAAGGTACACATCGCGAACGGTGAGCGTGAAACCTGTCGGTCTTCCGAGGGATTTCGCGTCATCCGAGAGAGAGTACTGCGTCTTGGCGACACAAATCGGCAAGGAGCCGAAGCCCAGTTCTTCGAATGCGCGAATTTTTTCAAGCGCTTCCGGGAGAATGGAAATTCCGGAAGCACCGTAAATGCTTGTCGCAAGCGCTTTGATTTTTTCCTCGACGCGCTGAGAAAGGTCGTACATGTAGACGCTTTCTTTGCAAGGATCCGGACGATTCAACACAGACAAAACCTTACGGGCAAGATCGATGCCGCCCTTTCCGCCCTCGACGAAAACGTTCGTCGGTGAAAACAGGGCACCCTTGGCCTCGCACAATTCACGAAGGCAATCCAACTCCTCGGGAGTGTCCGTGAGAAATTGATTGCTGGCGACAACACAGGGGATTTTAAACAGGCTCATATTCTCGATATGCTTTTCGAGATTGGCAAATCCCTTGCGTACCGCTTCGGGATCGGGGAGGGAAAGCTCCGCCTTCGGAACGCCCGCATTGTATTTAAGAGACCGAACGGTAGCGACCAAAACGACAACATCCGGTCGAATGCCGGCTGTACGGCACTTGATGTCCAAAAACTTCTCCGCACCCAAATCCGCGCCGAACCCTGCTTCGGTGACGAGGATGTCCGCGAGCTTCAATCCTGTTTTTGTGGCGATGATGCTGTTGCATCCGTGCGAAATGTTGGCAAAGGGACCGCCGTGGACAAACGCGGGGACGTGTTCGACCGTCTGGACCAGATTCGGACATATTGCATCCTTGAGCAAAACCGCCATCGCGCCCTGCGCGTTTATGTCCCCCGCGGTGATGAGATTACCGTCGATATCGTACGCGACGGAGATGGATGCCAGGCGTTTTTTGAGATCCGCCATGTCGGAAGAAAGACAAAGTACGGCCATCACTTCGGAGGCTGCGGTAATCGAAAAGACTTCCTTTCGTTCGACGCCGGAAGTTCCTCCGCCGACGCCGATGATGGTGTTTCTGAGCGCACGGTCGTTCATGTCCATACAACGCTTCCATAAGATGCGTTTGGGGTCGATACGCAGTGCGTTGCCCTGAAACAGGTGATTATCCACCATTGCGGCCAAAAGGTTATTTGCCGATGTAATCGCATGAAGATCTCCGGTAAAATGTAAATTAATATCATCCATCGGAAGGACCTGAGAAAAGCCTCCTCCGGCCGCACCGCCTTTCACTCCGAAAACCGGTCCGAGGGAAGGTTCGCGAAGAGCGAGCATGACTTTTCTGTCCAGTAAAGAAAGTGCCTGTGCCAATCCGATGCTTACCGTGGTTTTTCCTTCGCCCGCCGGGGTCGGGTTCATCGCGGTCACCAGTATCAGTTTTCCGTCCGGCCGATCC
This sequence comes from Clostridiaceae bacterium, assembly GCA_012729635.1. Lineage (GTDB taxonomy): Bacteria > Bacillota > Clostridia > Saccharofermentanales > Saccharofermentanaceae > JAAYCT01. The sequence goes on from JAAYCT010000003.1 coordinate 7,072, forward strand.
TTATACCGTTCGCACTGACTCAGAGGAAGCTTGGCTTTGTATTTACCGTAATATTCGAGATCATTCGGGTCGATGCCCAGCCGTTCCGCGATTTCCGATATGGGCAGAAGATTCGTATTTCTTGCGATTTCGATATCACTTTGCATGGTTTTTCGGTATCCTTTCCCTTGCACAGGCAGTTTTTGTTCGATCAATCCGGTCGTTCGGTCTTGCATTGTTTACAAAAGAGCGAATTCGAGAAACCACAATATTTGGAGCAATCTGACCAAAAAAACCACAACAACTTGTGTTAAACATTGACAAATCATCAAAATATTGTTATAATCCGAAATCAGTAGGATTGGTAAGAACCGCCGGATAAATTTCAGTATAGGACATGTGAAGATGTCAGGCAAGAGATGACGTCGGGATCATTCGGGACAGTGTTACCCTTCACGTTTTCATTGAATGATCGAAGCGGTTCTCCGCGTGAAAAGGATCTCGCGGTGTGATAAAGATATTTCGGAGGTAGAGAACGTGATCATCAAATCAGATTTGGAAGCGTGCAGGAAGGATCTTCAGAATTTCATCGGCAGTCGCATCCGGTTGACCTCTAACGGAGGAAGAAAACGCATCATTGTTCACGAAGGAATCCTCGATCATTGTTACCCGAATGTTTTTACGGTACGGTGTACCCGTCAGAACAACAACACGACTCCCGCGGTTGTTTCGTACAGTTATGTGGACGTTTTGACGAAGGCGGTGGAAATTGCGATGGTCGCCGGAGTCTCCGTCAGCGCAGGTTGATGGAGCGACCTTGCGCTTTTGCACAATCGGTAATGAAGACGCAATCGACAGCCGCCTCGTTATTTAGGAGGCGGCTTTTTTATTCGGGGAGCCGTATATGATTTCTTTTACCGGATCTTCCGCGGCATACGCAAAAATCAACCTGGTTTTGAGAATCGTCGGACGCAGGTCGGACGGATATCATCTGCTTTCCACGGTGATGCAATCCGTATCTTTACATGACGATGTGACGGTTTCGATTGATTTTTCGGAGCGCTCGGAGCACGCGAAGCCGGCTGTTTCGCTGGAGCAAGACGATAGGGATCTTCCGTCTGATGAGAAGAACACCATGTTTCGGGCGGCCTCGGAGTTTTTAAGAGAAATCCGACTGCCTCGCGCACGGGTCTTTATCTCGGCGAAAAAGCGTATTCCGAAGATGGCCGGACTGGGTGGCGGGAGTTCCGATGCCGCCGCTGTGCTCCGATTGCTGAACGAGGGCTTTTCGAGACCTTTTGACCGGAGCAAACTCGGTAGCATTGCAATGAAAATCGGGGCGGACGTACCCTTTTTTCTGGATGGCGGCGCCGCGCTCTGTGAGGGGATCGGCGAAATCATAACGCAGATCCCTTCTTTCGGCGGGTTGCCCGTTCTGATCATAAAGCCGGAGCAGGGGATATCGACCCCGCAGGCATATGCGACATATGACCGGGAATCGAAGCATTTCTCGATCGGTGTTCGGGATAATCCGGAGCTCACGAGCCTGTTTTTTTCGGACTTTCCGGAGCCGTCCGAGAGATTGATCCGAACAACCCCTTTTCTGTCGAATGATTTGCAGGGTGCGGCAATCGAGGCAGTTCCGATTTTATTCCGGATTTTAGAAGCGTTTCGGGAAAGCGGTTGTATATATTCGGCCGTGACCGGATCCGGGAGTGCCGTTTTTGCTTTATACAACGATCCCGTTCGACGGGATTGCGCCCGAAAGGATATCGGCACGCGATTCGGAAACGGATTTTTCGTTTTTTCCGGTGAAACAAAAGAGTAAACGATGAACGTTTTTTTGTTCGGAGTCATGTTTTCAGAACCATACCCGAGGCGGGAAAGGCGGTCGGATCCGACACGCATTACCCGTGAAGACTTCGGTAATCGTCACAGTTGACAGCAGGGCGGGTTGCCCTGTATAATCTTAACGCTGTTCGGCTGTCGCCGATTTAATCAATGACGGACCGCTTTCGGAGGAATTTGCCAAATGAAGATGACATATCAGCCCAAGAAAAGACACAGATCCAAGGAGCACGGCTTTCTCAAGAGAATGAGTACGGCCGGCGGAAGGACCGTCCTCAAGAGAAGAAGACTTAAGGGGAGAAAACGTCTGTCGGCTTAAGGACCGCCTTCTCGGGGTCCTTATTTTTTGGTACCCGTTACATGGAAATGCTCACATGAAAAGCTCAAGGCCGCTTCGCTATAATTATGAATTCTCACGCGTGTACAAACGCGGGAATGTCTTGCCCGGAAAATATGTAGTGATCCATTTTTTCAAGCGGCCGAAGGGTATCCGACATTTCATGACGATGATATCCCCCGATATTATTCGCGTAGGTTTTACGGGAAACCGAAAAATCAAGGGTGCCGTGAAAAGAAATCGCGCAAAAAGACTTCTTCGGGAAAGTTACCGATCGCTCGAAAGTGAATTGCCGCTCGGATATGACCTGATTATTATGATGAGATACGCCGACCCTCTTCCGGGCTTTTCTGAAGTGAAAGAAGACATGACCCGTTTATTCGGCCGTTTTATTCGGAAGGTGAGTAACGAAGATGGTTCGATCCCTGATGGTTCGATTCATTAAATTCTATCAGAGGAGGATTTCTCCGCATACGGCACCTGCGTGCAAGTATTCTCCGACATGTTCGCAATACGCAATTGAGGCGATCGAACGGTACGGTGCGTTTAAAGGCTTTTGGATGGCCGTATGGAGAATACTCCGATGTAACCCGTTCAGCAAGGGCGGTTACGACCCGGTAAAATAGTTGCGTACAAAGCTTTGTCTTTGTTATGATATACTAATCGCACTGCGAGAAATTTGCAGTGCATAAGGGAGATAAAAACATGGAGCCAACTTTATTTTTGCTTAGCTCGGCGGGCTTCAATCCTCTGAATTCGTTGTTCGGATGGTTGACAAGAATATTTTTCGAGTTTTTCAACAGTTACGGCTTGGCAATTATTGCGTTGACGATCCTGGTTCGCGGTCTGTTGATTCCGCTGAATGTTCGATCCCAGAGATCCATGGTGAAGCAGCAGGCTCTTTCTGCACAGCAAGCCGAAATTCGCAGGAAATACCCCGACGACAAACAAAAACAGCAAGAGGAAATTTCAAAACTCTTTCAGGAGAACGGTGCCGCATCACTCGGCGGATGTATACTTCCTTTTATTCAAATCATATTTATCTTTCCGATTTACTCCGTGGTTCGTTCTCCTCTGCGCTACATCACACAGGTATCCGTCGAGAATCTGGAAGCGCTCGGTGAACTTCTCGGAATCAAGGGAGCTTCGCAAAACAGCATTGCCATCGTTTCTGCCCTTCAAAACAGTCCGGAAATGTTAAGACAAGCCGTTGAAAAAGGACTTATGGGAATCAGCCAGATGGTGGATATGCACTTTCTCGGACTTGACTTATCCTTAACGCCGCAATGGCGCCCCGATATTCTTTTCGGGCCGGACTGGAAATTATACGTTCCGCTCATGATCATTCCGCTGCTGGTTTTGGCGACCACTTTGCTTCAGACGCGTGTGACCAATATGCTGAAGCCGAACCGGAAGGAAGAGCAGGCAGCCAAAGAGGCGAAGGCGCGCGCACGTGTAAATCCCGCGAGAAAAGATCAGGCGCAGGAAAACTCGATGCAGTCGACAATGAACGCCATGATGTACATGATGCCGATCATTATGTTGGTTACGACATTCATGTTGCCTTCGGCGATGGCTTTTTACTGGATCGTCGGAAATGTGATGTCGATCCTTCAGCAGGTAATCATATTTTTCCTTTTCACCAAACCGTTAGAGGCCAAAAAGGCCGAAATGGAGCTGCGGAAGGCGATGGCGTTCGCAAAAAGCGCGGGTTCGGAAGAACACGTTCCCGCGACTTCTTCAAACAAAAAGAAAAAAGGCAACCGATTCTGATCGGTTAATCGGCACCCGGAGGATATCAATGGAAAAGACAGTCAGCAAGACGGCAAGAACCGTCGAAGAGGCGATTCGTGTGGCAATCGAAGAGTTGGGGGTATCGGAAGAGGATGCGGTCATTGAAGTGGTCGATGACGGTTCTTCCGGCAAAGGATTTCTGGGAATGGGAAGAAAATCCGCAACGGTACGGGTTACCGCCGATGTTCCCGAAAGAGCCGATACGGAAGAAGAGGAAGATCACACCTATTACGGGGATGACGAGTCATTCGAGGGCGATGCCGTAAGCGTCGCCGAGGAAGAAGCCGTGAATTTTGTGGCGGATATTCTTTCCGGCATAGGAATCCACGGGAAACTCGACTCCTATCGCGAAGAAGATACCATCTATATATCCGTAAACGGACAGGATTGCGGTGCGGCAATCGGCAGACACGGCGAAACACTGGAAGCCATTGCCTACCTGACCAACCTGGTTGCGAATAAAAACAGCGAGGAGCGCCTGCGCGTTTCATTGGATATCGGCGGATACAAGAAGCGCAGAGAAGCGATTATTATTTCTCTTGCGAACAAAGCGGCCGCGCGCGCGCTTCGTTCCGGAAACCCCGTCACGATGGAAGCAATGAGTCCTTCCGAACGCAGAATTGTTCACTTTGCGCTTCAGTCGTTCGGAGGTGTCAGCACGCACAGTGAAGGTGAGGAGCCGGAGCGCAGGGTGATTGTCTCTCCTGCGGGAGAAGAGCAGACCGAGGTATAAAGAATGTTTCCGGAAGCCCCCTATTGCGCATGCGCGACACCGCCCGGAATCGGGGGGATCGCCGTTATTCGGATGTCCGGGAAAAATGCAGTAGAGGTTGCCGATCGGGTTTTTCAAGTAATTCGTGCGTCTTCCCCCGAAGTGGATTCCGTACAAGCGATGCCCGGGTATTCCGCAGCGTTCGGCCGGCTGACGGATCCGAAGAATCAATCGGTCATCGATGAATGTATCCTTTCTCTTTTTCGGAAGCCGCATTCCTATACCGGCGAGGATGTAATCGAAATCTCCTGCCACGGAGGAACTGCCGTGCGACAGGAGATTCTTCGTGTTCTGATTGAGAACGGAGCCCGCGCGGCGGAGCCGGGCGAGTTCACGAAAAACGCTTTTCTTTCCGGGAAAATCGATCTATCTCAGGCCGAGTCCGTAATGGACGTGATATCAGCCGAATCGACACTTGCTTTACGGGCTGCCGAAACGCATCTTCTCGGTGCACTAAAAAAAGAGATTCGGAGGGCTTCGGAAAGGATATACGAGGGATTCGCAAAGTTGGAAATGATTATCGAGTTCCCGGAGCACGAGGATACGACGGAAGGAGCCAAAGAGGTCGCGGCCCGGCTGTCCGAATCGACAGATTCTCTTCGGGAGCTGGCGCGCTCATACACACAGGGAAGAATATTGAAAGAAAAAATGAATGTGGTCTTGTGCGGCGTTCCCAACAGCGGAAAATCCTCACTACTCAACCGCCTTGCGGGGTATGACCGTGCAATCGTCACACCGGTCGCGGGAACCACGCGGGACACGCTTGAGGTCGACACTTCGATTGAGGGAATCCCGGTGCGCCTGATGGATACCGCCGGACTCCGGGATACGATGGATACGGTCGAGAAAATCGGAGTCTCGAGAGCGTTTGACGCAATCACAAACGCCGACCTCCTGCTCTGGCTTATTTCGCCCGCCGAGGACACGGAAGACGGAGATCTGGAATTTTTCAGACGCGCCGTCGAGCCTTTGGGTGATGCTCGTGTTGGAATACTGGTCAGCAAATCCGATCTGTTTCCCAGAGGAGATGCAAACGGTTTTTTAAAGAGAATTACGAATCAAATCGATCAACTCGGTCTTTCCCGGAAAATAAGGTTCGGATTATCGATATCATCGGAAACGGGAGAAGGAATTGCGGAAATCGGTGCTCGGATCCGTTCGCTTTTCGATGAGCTCGGGTACGGAGCATGCCGGGAATTGCTGATTACGAACGGGCGCCACTATGATCGTATCCATCGCGCGGTTGAGCGGATTGAGCAGGCGGTCGGCGTAATCAATGAGGACCAGCCGACAGAGATTGCTTGCTCGCTCCTTCGATTGGCGATGGATGAGCTCGGAGAAATCACCGGAGACAGTGTCAACGAATCCTTGGTCGCGGAGATATTCTCGCGATTTTGTATTGGGAAGTAACGTTCCGGGCGACGTGATACCCGGGCGAAAAATACGGGCGGAGGTTAAAAGTGACCACTTTGTCAGAAGCGCTCAGTCGTGAAGGAGCCTACAAGGCAGGGGATTTCGACGTTTTAATCGTCGGAGCCGGACACGCCGGATGCGAGGCAGCCTGTGCCGTCGCCGGGCTCGGTCTGTCCTGTGTGTTGTTTAATCTTCATCTTGATTCCGTTGCCAATCTGCCCTGTAATCCGAGCATCGGAGGAACCGCCAAGGGTCAATTGGTAAGAGAGATTGACGCGCTCGGCGGGCTGATGGGAAAAATGGCGGACATGTGCTCGATACAGACCCGCATGCTCAATCGTTCTAAGGGTCCTGCGGTTTTTTCGCCGCGGGCGCAGATCGACCGCACCCGATACAGCCGAAAAATGAAGGAATACCTGGAACATGTTGAAAATCTTCATATTCGTCAGGCGGAAATCACGGAGCTTCTCGTGGATATCGAAGACGGCCGATCTGCCGTATGCGGCGCGATTACGCGAAGCAAGGCGGTGTACGGAGCGTCGGCGGTCATCGTTTGTTCCGGAACGTATATGGACGCGCGGATTGTTATGGGGGAAGTGATCATTCCGAGCGGTCCGGATGCGTCTTTTCCTTCCGTCGGACTGTCGGAGAGCCTTGTTTGTCTCGGTATCCCGATCCGGAGATTCAAGACCGGGACACCGGTCCGACTGAATGCGCGGGGCGTTGATTTTTCGAAGATGGACCGACAGGACGGCGAGGATGACATGCCCCCGTTTTCTTTTGAATATGAAATGAACCGAGAGCGGCCGATTCGTCCGCAGATGCCGTGCTGGAACCTGTGGACGACGCCCGAAACCAGGGAGATCATTGAGGAAAATCTTCATCGGTCGCCTCTTTTCGGCGGGACGATCGAGGGTACCGGACCGCGCTATTGTCCGTCCATAGAAGACAAATTCGTTAAATTTAAGGAAAAGGAGCGCCACCAGGTTTTTGTGGAGCCGATGGGAGAGGATACATGTGAGCTTTATCTTCAGGGGATGAGTACCAGTATGCCCGAAGATGTTCAGGTGCGTATGGTTCGCTCCCTTCCCGGCCTAGAAAACGCTCATATTCAGAGGTCTGCATACGCGATTGAATATGACTGTATTGATCCGACATCACTTTTTCCCTCTCTGGAATCCCGGCATGTTTCCGGCCTTTTTACCGCCGGCCAGATCAACGGATCCTCCGGTTACGAGGAAGCTGCGGCTCAGGGGCTGATTGCCGGCATCAACGCGGCGCGTTACGTCGAAGGACTGGCTCCCTTTGTGCCGGACCGATCCGAGGCGTATATCGGAGTTCTCATTGACGATTTGGTGACGAAAGGAACGGGAGAACCCTATCGGATGATGACGTCGCGGGCGGAGTATCGCCTTTTTCTCCGACAGGATAATGCCGACGAGCGTCTTACGTTATACGGATACGAGCTCGGATTGATCAACGGGGAACGATATCAGCAGTTTCTTAATAAAAGCGATGCGATACGAAGAGAAATCAAACGACTCAACGAAACATATCTTTCTCCGTCGGAAACGTTGAACGCATTAGTACTGCGTCTGGGAAGTACACCGCCTTCATCGGGCGTTTCTCTGGCCGATTTGTTGAGACGTCCGCAGATTCATTATTCGGATCTTGCCGAAGTTGACGTCGCATGCCCCCGTCCCGAACCGGCCGTGGCGTTTGCCGTCGAGGTCCGTATCAAGTATGAGGGGTATCTGAAGCTCGAAAAGGATCGCATCGAAAAATTTAAGGCACTGGAGCACAAAGCGCTGTCTCAAAACATTCCCTATGAGAAGATCGAGGGACTTCGTATTGAGGCCCGGCAAAAGCTTTCCGTCATCCGTCCGGTTTCTATCGGTCAGGCTTCCCGGATATCCGGAGTATCGCCTGCCGATATTGCCGTTCTTCTGGTTTATTTACGGTCCGGAAAGGGGGGAGGACATTATGACGGATGAGGTGAAACGAGTACGCCCCGATCATGAAAAAATCGGCTCTGCGAATAAAACCGGCTCCGTCCGCCCGGATAAGATAAAGAACGGTAAGACGGCAAAAAAAAAGGATGGCAATTCAATTCCGGCAGCCGCCGGAGATGGTGCAGGTATCGATTCCGATCGATTTGAACCCATATTGACCGACGGAGCCACGGAAATCGAAGTCCCGCTTTCCGGTGAGAGTATCCATGCGTTAAAGACCTATGCCGCATTACTCAAGGAATGGAACGAGAAGATGAATCTGACCGGCATCGTCGATGATTCCGGAATCGCGCTGAAGCATTTTGTGGATTCGCTTACGTTGATCCCGCAGTTGAGAAAAGAACGGGAGGCCTTAAAAACCGATTCGCTTTCGGTGATTGATGTGGGGACGGGTGCCGGGTTTCCGGGTATTCCTCTGAAGGTAGCGATGCCTTCGCTTCATGTGACCCTTCTGGATTCGCTCCGGAAACGGATTTCATTTCTGTTGACCGTATGCGAACAGCTCGGTCTGACCGATATCGAAGCAGTCCACTTTCGGGCGGAGGATGCCGGAAGGTCCAGGCAGTATCGCGAGAAATTTGATGTCGCGACCGCCCGTGCCGTAGCCCCGCTTCGGGTGTTGTGTGAATATTGTCTTCCGTTTGTCCGGGTCGGAGGAATCTTTCTTTCGATGAAGGGAAACGTCGGAGACGAAGTAAAGGAGGCGGAGAAGGCCATCATTACTTTGGGCGGCACCGTTGAGTCGCAGATCTCGTTCACATTACCGGGTACCGACATGAATCGAACGATTATCGTCATTCGAAAGATCCGTCCGACGCCGGGGAAATATCCGAGAACGGCGGGAAAGCCGGAAAAGGAGCCGATACTATGACGGCGGTCTATCTTGCGGTCCAGATGGCGATTTTGATTCTTGTCGGTTTTTTTGCGCGAAAGGTTAAAATGGTCGGCCCGAGATTTGCCGGGCATCTGGCGGAGTTTGTTTTCTATATTGTATTTCCGTGTGTTGTTTTTCGATCGGTCGTCGAGGATTTCAGCCCCGAAAAAATTGCGGACATGAGCGTTCTGATCATTATCAGTATAATCACGATGGCAATCATGCTCGGACTCGGAGTTCTGGTCAATGCAGTGTTGCGAAAAAGCGATGATTTAGCGAGAATCCTCATCATGAACCTGATGTTCACAAACTTCACCTTCATGGCTTTTCCCGTGATGGAAGCACTGTACGGACAGGACGGAATCATCTATATCACGGCATATACCACACCGGTACGTGTGCTTTTTTACGCAATTACCCCGCTGATTTTTTCACTGAGGCGTGCCGGAAACGGGAAGGCCGGAGAAAGCAATATTTCCAAAGGCACATGGAAAGCGTTGCTTTCACCGCCCGTCCTCGCGGTTCCCGTCGGTCTTCTTGTATTTTTCCTGAAAGTGCCCGTTTGGGCACCGATTCTTCTGTCCGTCGATTCGCTGGCTGACGTCGCGACTCCGATGGGCATGGCATTATGCGGAATGACTCTGGCGGAGATTCCGCTGGCCGGTTTCTGGGCAGAAAAACGTATTTTTCTCATTGCGTTGCTTCGGCTTCTCATTGCTCCGGCTCTGATATTGGGGATTTACTGCCTGATCGGCGGGTATATTCCGATGGATCCCGTTGCGGCCAAGGTGGCAATTCTTTATTGTGCGCTTCCTGCGGCCGCGTCATCGACGATTATTGCAATGAAAGCGCGGGCAGACGCACAGAGCGCCGCCCAATGTGTTTTGGTAACGACGGTTCTTTCCGTTATTACCTTACCGGGGTGGGTGTTCATTCTTGATCGTATCATTTTCTAGGAAGAATCAACTCGTCTACCATTCGGTAGGTGTTCATTTCAAAGGAGCGGACGGACTGATTGTTGATTATTATCAGCATATCTCCGAGTAGGATCCCCCGGTCATCATGCAAACCGGGCGGAGAACTTCTGATAAAATACTCCTGTGTGAGGGTTCCGTCGTTATTGACCCGGAGGATCAGATATCCGCTGATGATATCCTCCCTGGAGTCGGAATCATTGAATTGTACCGGTGCTCCGATCAGACCTCTTTCCCAATCGAAAAGCAACATTTTCGAATCGCTGATAACGCTTGAAGAACCAAATCGGTCACCGTAAGAAAGAGATGATTTTTCGAAAGGGTTTTTCGGATCCTCTACATCAAAAACAGAAAAAATCAGCTCGGATCGATTTTCACTGATGGCATGCTCGGAATCGGGATGGTCAAATACCTGTCCGATGAACAACAGATGGTCATCGTTGATCGGTTCCCAATGACACTTGAAGCCGGGGATTCGCGTGCTTCCGGTTATCTCGGGAAAAGCCGGATCCGGGGCATCCACAACCGATAAGGTGAGATTACTGCCGTCGATCAGGTAGATTCGGTCGGAAAGAACCCTCGCCGCATATCCCGAAGTCACACCCTCCATCGTTCCGTTTTGAATGGATACGGATAGGATTCGTGTCATGAAAATCTCCAGAGGATCGGGCGTCCCCGTTTCGGACGGGGAGGAGAGGAAAAGACCGGAAAAGAATAAATAACCGTCGGCATAATGGATCTGATTGCCCAAACCGGTGAATGCAATCGTAGACACCGTCCCGGTTGACCCGTCCGGGTTCATGGATGAAAGGACGGTGAAGAAATCAATCCGTTCCATTCCGGTCCGGTAAATATTTTGTATGGGAATCGGACTCCACTCCGCAAAATCTTCGCGCGTGGAAGGGATTACGCTTGTATTTTCGTACGAGTAGCCCTGCGTGCTTTTTGTCGTGATCAAAAACACACGGTCTTCGACGGAAAAAGAGGTGATATATCTGCCCTCCTGAGAAAAGGAACGGATCCGTTTCGGAACATCGGGATCTTGAATGTCATAAACGTCCAGCATGACCCGCTCGGTCACAAAGGATGACCGTTCGGATTGGTCCTTTACGGAGGCATCGCCGGAGGTCATGTCGGTAAAGATGCTGATTGTCGTGATTTGGTTGCGTTCGGAGTCGAAAAGAAACTCAATCAGTGACTGATTCGGCTCAAGCGGCAGGGTGATTTCGGAAACGAATCGGATCTCCGAGGGATCACGAACATCCAAAATCCGGATTATTCCCTCTTCAAGGACATATATTCGGGATGGATCATACTGAATCACGTCGGCTCTTTGTGCGAAATTTCCGGTCTGAGAAAAGGCAGACGATCCTCCGTACAGCACAAACAGGTCATCTGCGCAGTCTCCGTCGCTTCCCGTCGGAAGGCTGTTATCATCAAGATTGTATTTTCTCATCTGCTCAAGGAGTGTGTCGTAGTTCCCCGAAAATGGATGGATTGAAAGATTGGTTTGACCCGGCGTGTCGGGTTCCGGATTGCTTTTTTCTTGGAGCGTTTCATCTTGAGTATCGCAAACCACCGTGGTGTATCGAATGATTTCTTCGGAGTCCGTATCACACTTCAGAGCGAAAGCATCCCCGGCCGATTGGTTGGATTTCATGGACCGGGAAAAAAGATAAACCGCGCCGAAAGCGGCCAGAGCAACGGCGGCAATTACGGCGACCGTCCGGAGGAAAAAGACGCGGTTATGCGAATTCTTTGACGGAAAAGCATCGGGAAGATCGGATTCATTTCGGATCCGATCCATTGTGCGCGCGATCAGATCCGGGCTGACCTTAATCCCGTTCAAATCCTTTTTCAATTGATCGCCAAGTTTATTCATGCATCCTCCGTGGCTTCGAATGAGGCCAGTTTGCCTCGGGCCCGAAACAGCCTGCTTCGTACAGAGCTTTCGGTTATTCCGAGTTGGCGGGCAATCTCGTGCGTGTCGAGGTCATAATAAAAGCGAAGAAGAATGACATCCTTGTACTTCGCGGGGAGGGTCCGAACCGCCCGCATCAGTTCCGAGTCTTCGATCATGTCGTCGATGATCCGGTCTTCCCGCAATCCGGGGGCTCCTTTTCCTCTTCGATTTCGTCCGTCCTCCTCGCCGGCTTGTGAATCGATCCAATCCTCATAGGATCCGACACGCTTGTGCCAAGCCGATTTCAGGTAATCTTTACATACGTTGCGGGCGATGGCGAGCAGCCAGTATTTCACATCCGATTCCCCGCGAAAACTTTTCGCCCGGGTGATTGCTCTTACGAAAACATCCTGAAAGGCATCCTCCGCAAGAGAGTATTTCCCAAGATAGACACAGCACACCCTCAAAATATCGTCTCCGTAGAGGCGAATCATTTCTTCGATGTCCGGAACGGCAGTTACTTTTGCCGGTTTCGATCCGGAAGAAGAAGGAATACTCATCAGTATCTCCTGCAATATAGACGATTAACGACAAGCTCCCGTTGCATCGTCCGATCCAATCACACAGAGCCATTTTAATTCATTTTCGATACATCGCCAACAGCCGGGAATCGATTGCGAAAAAACGTATGTTGAAAAAAGGATGATTTTCTGTAAAAGTATCGGATAAGTACCGAGAACCAATTGTTAAAATAAGTATATACGCACGCGCGCGCGAACGGGGGAAGTTTGATATAATGGTCGGGAGCATAATTTGAAGAAGGCTGGAGGAATCGATAATGGTCGATCAAACGGGTACGGTCAATCCCGATAAAATGGACGAAAAGGACCGCAGAAAGCTTCAGGAAGAACAAATAGACGCGGTTTTTCGATCGCAACAAAATTCGATTATCCCCATAGACCTCGAACAGGAAATGAAAAAATCGTTCATCGATTATGCGATGAGCGTTATTTCCGATCGTGCTCTTCCGGATATTCGGGACGGAATGAAGCCGGTTCATCGTCGAATCCTGTATTCCATGTTTACACAGGGCTTTACTCCGGATAAACCGTTCCGCAAATGCGCGACGACGATCGGAGACGTGTTGGGTCGTTTTCACCCTCACGGAGATATGTCGGTTTATGACGCACTCGTTCGTCTGGCGCAGGACTTTTCGATGCGGCATCCCCTGGTTGACGGTCACGGAAACTTCGGATCGCTGGACGGTGATCCGCCGGCCGCTTACCGTTATACCGAGGCCAGACTTCAGAAGCTCGCGCTTGAAATGATGAGCGACATAAACAAGAACACGGTCGATTTTCGACCGAACTTCGACGAGCACGAGATGGAGCCGATCGCTTTGCCGGCTCGATTTCCGAATCTTCTGGTCAATGGATCGGTCGGAATCGCGGTCGGAATGGCGACAAGCATACCGCCGCATAACCTCGGAGAGGTGATCGACGGAGTCGTTATGCTCCTGGATCGGCCCGAATCGGATATAGAAGATCTGATGGAAGTGATTCACGGACCGGATTTTCCGACGGGCGGTTCGATTCTCGGTCAGAGAGGAATCCGGGACGCATACCGGACCGGCCGGGGTCGGATTGTCGTTCGGGCACACGCGGATATTGAAGTCATGAAAAACAACCGGCAGAGAATCCTGGTCCGCGATCTTCCCTATATGGTCAACAAGGCGCGATTGATTGAGCGAATCGCGGATTTGGTTAAGGATAAAAAAATCGACGGCATTTCGGATATCCGTGATGAATCGGACCGGAACGAGTCCGTTCGCATTGTCATCGAGCTGAAAAAGGATGCCAACGCGAACGTCGTCCTGAATCAGCTTTACAAACACTCGTCCCTTCAGGAGGCGTTCAACGCAAATATGCTCGCATTGATTCCGGATGAACAGGGACGACTCGAGCCGCGCACCATAACCCTTCTGGATGCGCTCACCCATTATATCCGGCATCAGGAGCAGGTTATTCGCAGACGGACACAATTTGATCTCGAAAAAGCCGAAGCAAGACAGCATATCGTCGAGGGACTATTGAAGGCAATCGATCACATTGATGAAGTGATCGCGCTGATCCGGTCATCAAGGACCGAGGATGAGGCGAAAACCCGGCTGTGTGAACGATTCGGTTTTTCGGACAAACAGGCGCAGCACATCGTTGACATGAGACTCGGACGTCTGACCGGACTGGAGCGGGAGAAGCTTGAATCGGAATACAAGGATCTCGAGGAGAAAATCGCATATTTCCGCAGGGTTCTCGGTGACGACAACTTGCTCCACGAAATCATCAAGACGGAAATACTTGCAATCAAAAATAAGTTTGCGGATAAAAGAAGATCCGAAATTATTCCCGGAGAAGACGATGATATCGACGATGAGTCTTTAATTCGGGAAGAAGAAGTCGTAATTACGTTAACGCATTTCGGATATGTCAAACGCCTGCCCGTCGATACATATCGCAGTCAGCATCGCGGGGGACGGGGAGTCACCGGTCTGGCGACGCGTGAGGAGGATTTTGTTGAACAAATCATTACCACCTCGACGCACGCAACGCTGTTGTGCTTTACAAATCGAGGACGAGTTTTCCGTTTGAAGGGATATCAGATCCCCGAAGCCGGCCGTCAGGCGAAGGGGAACGCAATCGTTAATCTTCTCCAGCTCGAAGGCGAAGAAAAGGTTCGAACCGTCATCCCGGTGAATTCGTTTGAAGAGGGCGGATACCTGACGATGGCTACGCGCGAGGGAATCATTAAAAAGACCGAATTAACGGACTATTCAAGAATCCATAAGGGCGGACTGATTGCGATAAATATTCGTGACAACGACGAATTGATTGATGCGCGTCTGACCGACGGCGAACAGGAAATCGTTTTGGTGACCCGAAAAGGAATGTCCATCCGTTTCTCCGAAGGTGATGTTCGCAATACCGGGCGAAATACGATGGGTGTGATCGGTATACGCCTGGGAATCGGCGATTCGGTCGTCGGAATGGCTCCGATTACGGAGGGACAGGACCTTTTGGTTGTTTCCGAACGGGGATTCGGAAAGCGTACTCTTCTTTCGGAATATCGTACGCAATCCCGCGGAGGAAAGGGAATGATGACTTACCGAATCGCGGAGAAAACCGGACCGCTCGTTCGAATTTCATTGGTTGACGATACGAAGGATTTGCTGTTAATTAATGATAACGGCATTGTGATCCGACTCAGCGTTTCGGAAATCCCGGTTTTGTCACGGGTAACGCAGGGCGTCACACTGATGCGTACGAGAGACTGTAAAATCGTGGATATTGCCGTCGTGGACCATGAGGAAGAAGAGGAATGGGACGAGGAGCTCATGACGGAGGAATGGGTACAGGAGAATAATCCGGCGGAACCGGTCGTTTCCGCCCGGGAAACGGGAGGAAAAAATGAGGGAACAATTGAGAAGGAATAATGGAAGCGGGGGCAGACGCGCCGAAAACGGGAGGATATCCCGACCGATTGTGTCTGTGATTGCGACCGCGATCGCGTGCCTTTTGCTTTCTTTTCCGGTGTCCGCGGATGTCGGACAGTACCCGGTTGAACTTCCGCCCATTGATCAGGTGGTCTGCGCTTCATATTTTGTTTATGACATAACGAAGGATGAAGTGGTTCTTGAGATGGAGCCGGACAAGAGAATATTCCCGGCGAGCATGACGAAAATCATGACAGTTGCCCTTGCGCTCGAACATCTGGATACGGATACAATCGTTACTGTCAGTAAAACTGCCATGGACGCGACGACTCCGAACTCAACGATGATGGGACTCAAGGTGGATGAACAGGTGCTCGTCAGCGAGCTTCTCTTCGGTGCGATGCTTCCCTCGGGGAATGACGCCGCAAATGTTCTCGGAGAAGCGGTTGCGTCTAAGGTTTTGGAAGAGAAACCCGTCGCTTCGCCGGCAGATGGCGGAAATTCGAAATCCCTGATCGAGGTGTTCGTGGATATCATGAATGAAAAGGTGACCGAACTGGGTCTTGTGAATACACACTTCATGAATACCAACGGACTGCACCATGATGAGCACTATACAACCGCAAGCGATCTTTCGGTTATTTTCCGTTATGCGCTTTCGTTTGAGGATTTCAGAACCATCATCAACTCTCCTTCTCACGCTTTCAAAGCAACCAACATTCACCCGTTTGACGGTTGGAGCATTTCGCGAAATACAAACTATCTTCTTGCCGACCCTTGGATCGTCGGGCCGGAAAGTAAAGTTGCGCAGATCGTCGGCGGTAAGACCGGAACGACAATCCCCGCCGGAACGGGCATGACACTATTGTCGGTAACGAAAAACGGGGACGAATTGATTACGGTCGTTTGCGGAATCCCGTATGATTCGGCAAACCGACAGACAACATATGTTGCCACGATTCTTAACGCGGGAGCAAAAATCTGTTTTGATGCAGATCCCGTTGTTCGGGTCGAGGGGAACGTAATGAATAATCGACCCTATAACGCGCCCGTAGGACAGGGGCCCGAATCGCCGGTTCCGACCGATACTCCGGAGCCGACCGAATCCGCGGTTGCCTCCGAAACTTCGGCGACCGCAGAAACCACTCAGGGTTCGAGTGTGCAGAAACCTTCGGAAGAAGGAAGTTTTAACTGGGTTGAATATCTGCGGGAAAATATGGTGGTTGCCATTCTTGCCGTGTTGGTGCTTGTATTTATCGTTGCGATTATCCTTCTTGTAATTATTCCTTCCATCGTTCGCAGAAAGCGCAGAAAGAAGCGTTCCTCCGGCTTTCAGGGGATACGGAGAATCTGACAATAAATATCGCTTTTCCAAAAGGGGAAACGGTGAGCGGGAGACAGAGATGGAAAAAGGTCCGTTAATCGAGCGTTTCAACTCCATGTTCGGCACAGGCCCGGCGCGGTTGTTTATCGCCCCGGCGCGCGTTAATCTGATTGGGGAGCATACCGATCATCAAGGCGGTTATGTTTTACCTTGTGCGGTTCATCTTCGATCCGCTTGTGTCGTGCGCCCGCGAGAGGACCATTTGCTGCGAATGGCCGCCAGTGATCTTCCCGGGATCGTGGAAGCCGATATTCGCGATTTGTCGGGATACGCCCTTATTCCTTGGGGCGCATACCAAATCGGTGTCGCACACATCATGCAAGAAAAAGGATATCGGGTCACGGGTATGGATATGCTTTTCGATGAGACCGTACCGCACGGAAGCGGGCTGTCATCATCCGCCGCAATCGAGGTCGTGACGGCGACGGTTATCGCGACGCTCAGCTCCGAGACAGCGGGAACCCCGATTGATTTCCCGGAACTTTCAGTCATTGCCCAATCAGCGGAAAATGATTATGTCGGAATGAATTGCGGAATCATGGATCAGTTTGCGTCCGCAATGGGAAAGAAGGATCACGCGATTTTCCTTCGGTGCGCGGATCTTTCATATCGTTATATTACGGCCGATTTTCGTTCATCCGGCATTACACTGATGATTTGCAATACAAATAAGCCCAGAGCATTAATTGAAAGCGCGTATAACGAACGCAGGGCAGAATGCGATATTGCTTTTCGGGCGGTAAAAGAAGAGGCGAGGATCGAATACCTGGCTCAATTGACCCCGGAAGCATTTCATCGGTTCAAGTATAATATCGAAGATCCTGTCGCGCGAAAAAGAGCCGAACACGTTGTCTATGAAAACTACCGTACGATTCAAGCGTGTACGTTGCTCGAAGAGCGTAATTTCGATGCGTTCGGAAAGCTGATGGACGATTCGCACAACTCTCTGAGGGATTTATTTGAGGTAACGGGAAAAGAACTCGACGCGATGGTCGAAGCTGCCCGCGCTCAGAAGGGTGTGCTCGGAGCGCGGATGACCGGAGCGGGCTTCGGCGGTTGTGCGATTGCTCTCGTTCGCAACGAGGCTTGCGGGGATTTTATTCGCAATGTTGCCCGAATCTATAACGAAAAAACGGGGTACAACGCGGCATTTTATCCTGCCGTCGTGTCGGACGGTGCGTGCGAAGTGATGATTGATTGAACGCAATAGGGATCGGATCAAAGTAAAGAGTGATTTATTATTTCTACCTATATTTATAGTGCGTCCGAATCGTACGGTTCGAACGGTTAATGATTCGGGCATCCGGCGGTTATTTTGTCGGTCGTTTAGCCCGAGAGTGATTATTCCCCGAAAGCACCGAAAAACGGGCAAAAATTGCCAAAAAATGTGTTGACAGTTCTTAGGTCCAATGATAATATAATCAAGCGCTTCACGAAAGCAGCGCAACGGACCTTGAAAATTGAATAGAAGAGCAGAACAAAAGACGAGCCTAAATCAATTCAAAAGAGTTGAAAAAGAAAAGTAAACAAAGAGCCAAAAGGCTCTCAAAATGGATTTGAGAGTTTGA
>JAAYCT010000030.1 GCA_012729635.1 Clostridiaceae bacterium
GTCACGCCCCGCGTGGGCGTGTGAGTTGAAATGATCGGACGATGCGTAAAGATGTGATGCAAGAAGTCACGCCTCGTTGCAAAGCCGCCATAACGGCAATCGCAACTCAAACTGTACACGAATTTCCTCAAAAGCAACACCAATTATCTGGAGTTGACATGTCCGCTACCGCAAAATAGAATCATCGATCGATGATGCTTCAGTGGTAAAATAGTGAAAGGACCAGGGATGAGGAAATGAACATGAGTTTGGGAGAAAATATTCAGTTTTACAGAAATAAGGCCGGCATTACACAGGAGCAATTCGCGGAGCGTTTGGATGTTTCGCGGCAGTCCGTTTCGAAATGGGAGTCCAACACGACCTACCCGGAGATGGACAAACTCCTTCAGATGTGCGGGATGTTTTCGTGCTCGCTCGATACGCTCCTCAGGGGCGACGCGGAAAGCGTCAGTTTCGAGGATACCGGGAAATACGATCAGCACATGAACGGATTCGCAAGGGCGATCACCGTCGGGATCGCGCTTCTGTTTTTAGGCGTCGCGGTTCTGCTCATGCTCCTCGGGTTCGAGGTGTCGGTACCGCTTTCGGTCGTGGCGATGCTGGCCTTCGTGGTCTCGGCGATCATGACGATGACATACGCCGGGCTGGGACACGACGCGTATATGAGAAAGCACCCGCAAGTTAAGCCGTTTTATTCCGGGGAAGACATCGAAGCCGCCGATCGAAAATTCCGCCTGCAGATCACGTTAGGGATCGGACTTCTGTTCCTCGGCGTTCTTTGGCTCGTCGGAAGCTTCGCGCTTCCGATCCCCGTCGATATAGGACGGCAGGTGTATGTGGCGATCGCGATCCTGATCTTCGGGATCGCCGTTGCGATCATGTCCTATTCCGGAATGCAGAAGGACAAGTACGACATCGACAAATATAATCAGAGCAACACGCCCGAGGCGCGTCAGGCAGAGAAGGAAAACGATGAGAACTCGCCGGTCGGGAAATGGTGCGGCGCGGTTTTCATGATCGCGATTGCCGTGTTTCTGGTCCTCGGACTGGGCTGGCAGATGTGGCATCCCGGATGGATCGCTTTTCCGGCGGCGATATTCCTGTGTGCGGTCGGGGCGATCGTCGGCGGGAAACAGGGGAAGAAGGCCGATTAGAGATTTTTTCGCGAAAAGCGCCGGCATTGCGGAGCGGACTTGGCATCAACAAAGAAGGGGCTGTCTCAAAAGACTTGTAAGAAAGTCAAATGAGGCAGCCTTTTTCTATCCAAACAGACGGCTGTCGGAAATGCAAATAAAATATCCTTCCGCCCGCCTACATTCGGGAGAACCATCCGCACTGCTCCATATTGGCTGAGTGCCCCTTCCGCCGACTCGAAAAGTGCTGCTAATCCGACGCGGACCGACAAACGATTTCTTGAAGCCCTGAAAGCGCTGGAATCTAAGACGGTCGACGGACAAATCGTCGTGGAGCGCGTGATGAAATTTCCGTCATGTGCATATGAACCCCGTTCCATTTTTTGCTGTGCACAGTTATGATTAAGAAAGAAAACACAGAATTCGGACCCGATCTCTTCGTCACATTTTGGATCGGCCGAAAAATACAATAAGCATTACGAACCGGAACGGTCGGAAAGGGGCTTATCATGGCAGAGGATGTTAAGATGAATGAAGAACCAAAAGTGATCGACGAGGGGGAGAACATCGAACCGGCCCTTGAGGGTTCGATACCCGAAGCGGATGCCGCTCAACAAGCCGTTTTGCAACAAGAGCCCGTTGACACGCAAGTGCAGACTCCGGCACAGTTGCCGGAGGAAGAGATTGCCGGGACGGTAACAGAGATCAAAAAGCCGGAGGCCAAGCCCGCGGTTCCGGAAGTCACCCTTTCGCCGGAGCAGGCGAAGGCGCTTCAACAGGAGAAAATGATCGCCATTGAGTCCATCAAGAAGATCCTGGATAAGGCGCGTGTCGCATTTTTGACTACAGTCAGCGGAAAACAACTGCTCTCCCGTCCGATGTACATGCAGAAGAGGGAGTTTGACGGGACGCTTTGGTTTTTCGCCAAAAGCGACAGCCCGAAGGTCGAGGATATTCGCCGGGACTCTCGCGTCAATGTGCTTTTCACCGAAAAGGAATTCGTATCCCTTTCCGGAAGGGCGGAAATCGTCGAGAATGATCTGAAAAAGAAAATGTATTGGGGCAAGATGCTCGAAAAGTATTTTGAGACCGGTTACAACGATCCGAATATCGTTCTGATCAAGATCGAGGCTTTGTCGGCGCAACTGTGGGAAAAGCCAGGATCCCTTGATTCGCTCCTGAACCGGGTGGATCCGATGTCGGAGAGCGACGGGGTTACCGTGGATTTTTGATGATTTTTCGCCCGAAAATCGGCGTTGCGAGCTCAAAACAGAGTGGCCGCCGATTGTTCCGGTTGCCGGTAATGCGTTATAATCCGAAGCAGAGTACACCTTCGGGAGGACATCGTGAATAATGTTTGGTTTGCGTTCGGTCTGACTTTATTTGCCGGCTTGAGCACGGGCGTCGGAAGTATCCTTGCCTTTTTCACGAAGAAAAGCAATACGAAGTTCCTGTCGATCAGTCTCGGATTCTCGGCGGGCGTAATGATCTATGTTTCGATGGTTGAGATCTTCTTCAAGGCGCGGGGCAGTCTGATCGAGGAACTCGGTACCGTTCGGGGATCGTGGATCACGGTCGTCGCGTTTTTCGGCGGCATGCTCCTGATCGGGGTGATCGATCAATTGGTTCCGTCCTCGGAGAACCCCCATGAGCTTCACTCGATCGAGGAAATGAACGAGAAGCATCCGGAGGAAGGTCACCACGCCGTTCAGATCAAAATGCGTGAAGAGGCGAAGAAGAATCATAAGCTTCTCCGAATGGGTCTTTTTACCGCTCTGGCGTTGGCGATCCACAATTTTCCCGAAGGTCTTGCGACCTTCATTGCCGCTTTACACGAGCCGGAAATCGCGATCCCGATCGCTGTCGCAATCGGGATCCACAATGTTCCGGAGGGCATTGCCGTTTCCGTGCCGATTTATTTCGCGACCGGGAGCCGGAAAAAGGCCTTTTTCTATTCCTTCCTGTCCGGTTTGGCCGAGCCGGTCGGCGCGCTCGTCGGCTACCTGATCCTGATGCCGTTCATGAGCGATGCGCTGATGGGCGTCGTTTTCGCGATGGTTGCCGGTATTATGGTTTTTATTTCGCTGGATGAACTGCTTCCTTCCGCCCGGGAATACGGAGAACACCATCTTTCGATTTACGGGATGGTCGGCGGGATGGTATTGATGGCAATCAGCCTGCTCCTGTTTTTATAGAGAATTCGGTTGATCGGCAGTATTCATGGCTCTTCGGAGATTGATTCGTCGTATTGGATTACCGATTGGATTACCGGATATGGATTGTTGAGCATCCCGATTGGGCAGAAGAAATAATCGGTGCCCGTGTCGGAAAGATAATGGAACGGTGTGAGCATGTAAACGAGCTCCTCGGAATCACCGGATGTGTAAAAATCGATTACGTTTACCTTGTTTCCGATGACCTGAACCGTCATGGAGATTACTTCCGTGTCGGAGGCTGATGTGCCGAAGGAAATTGTAACAAACCAAGGGTCTTGGAATGCCGAAGAAGAGGAGCCGTCAAGCTCCGGGAACGATTCGTCGAATCGATAGGGGCTTCCGACCGAATAGGAGGTTATCCTTATTCCTTGATCGGAAAGCGCCTGAAGTTTTTCGACATATTCATTGCGCAATTGATTGTGATAATTTAACGCGCCGATTGCGCGCACCTTTTCCGTCCGCTCACGGGCTTCCCGGTGCAAACGGGTATTTTCGAAAATCAGAATATCGAACATCGTTTGGGGAATCAGTTCCGATTGATTCATCCAATCCGGTTGGTTATTGAGTCGCCCCCCGACGGTCGGACGATAATAACGATTGCCGTCCTCTGCCGCAAACCGGATGTAGGTCAGCGAGCTGTCCGGAATTTCGCTCATAATGTCAACGACAAGAATGTCGTCGGTGAGTAGGGGTTGCGCAAGCCGAACCGCTTCGTCAAAAACCTCCTCGGGAATCGGAGTGAATCGTTCCGTGCCGGTCGAATTCATGACAATGATTTGAGCCCAGAAATCGGCGGGTGCAAGGTCGTCCGGAATGGCTTGAATTTTTTCGTTTCCGGCGAGCGTATAGTATTCAACTCCATCTATGATTACTTTTATATAATCCCATCGGCTGATCGACGACCCGAACGAATCCTGAATGAGCGACTCGTAAATCCAATCGGTTTCAAAATATTCGAAGGCCGCGGCGAAATCGCCTTCGCTCAGACTTTTAGCGAAATCGTTGACCAAACGAACGTCTTCTGCATTTGAAAAGGAGAGGCTCTCGCCTTTTGAATCGTTATAAGCGATTTTGATAAGGACGGCAATCGACAGGATCAACAGTACGCAGAGGATGGATATGATCCATCTGCGGCGGATTTTTTTCATTCCTTTTGCGAGCGTTATTTCCCGTTCGATTTCTTCCGTTTCCTCCGGTTCGTCGGATGACTCGGTCAGTACGAGCGGCCCGCTCATTGCTGCCAGTGATTTAGCGCACGATTCACAGTTTGCGATGTGTTCGTCGACTTTTGTTTTCGTTATTTCCGAGCAATCGCCCGCTGCGTAAACCGGCAGCAAATCCCGAATAATCTCACAATGAATCATCATCCTTCTCCCGTCGATTTCGGAGTTTTTCTTTACTCTGAAAAAAGCCGATTTCCCCCGGCTTCCTTTATTCACACCGCTCAATGATTGGATTCATGAAAAGGTGAAAGGTTACACTCGAATTGTAACAGATCGGAGCACCCGTTTGAATAAGGGTTTCGAACTGAATATTGACCGAAGGGATACACACGGCTATGATGACAGAAAACCGGGGAGGAAATAGCGATGGTGGTTCATATTGTCATGTGGACGTTAAAGGATTTCGCGGAAGGCCGCACCAAGGAAGAAAACGCGGTTCTTTTGCAGAAAAGGTTGGAGGAACTCAAGAATTCTATCCCGGAAATCAAGCATATCGAGGCCGGCCGTAATTTCAACAACTCGCCGGCTGCGTACGATGTGGTTCTTTACTCCGAATTTTCCGATAAAGAGGGGTTGGCCGCGTATCAGATTCATCCGGAGCATCAAAAGGTTGCGGCGCTCGTCGGAGCGGTTACCGAAAGCAGAGCGGTAACGGATTACGAGCGTTGACGGATCGAATCGGAGCGTAATGAAAAACAGATCTGTCGTTCAGTACGCTCTACCCGCCGGCGGTCAACGAATCAGTCTTTTCTGAATAGTGCGTCGACCGATGTGTCGGTGTTGACTTCAACCGTAATCGTCGGATCGGTGCTTTCCAGTATAACGCCCCATTGAGTTCCGTCTGTGACCTGCCAAACCTGCCAGGAATCGAAAACATATCCCTCGGCCGCTTCCTGAAAGAATGTGACCGGGGTCCCGGCCGCAATCATGCCGTCGTCCGCATACGGCTCAAAGGAGACATGCCCTCCGCCCTCGGTTCCCAAATTATCGAGCGGTCGGCCATGAACGGAAACGCAACAGAAAACCTGTTGTGCTGTTGTTGTGGCGGCCGTATCCGTCACGGAAACGGTCGTTTCTTCTTCCATCGGGGGGACATAGTCCTCCAGATCCCCGGCGATTTTTTTCGCCGCTTCCTGTGCTTCCTCGGGTGTGCATCCGGCAATCAAAACGGAAAAGGAAAAGATGAAGACAAACAAAAACGAGAGGATGCGTTTGGACATAATTTGCCTCCTTTATCTGTTTTCCGATGGTTCGAGGCATCGGGGTCGGACTAAAAGTGACACCGGCGCCGCATATCAAAAACTGTCTGTTTCCATTATATCTTTCGGCAACATACAATTCCATATTTTGGGGCTTGAAGCTTCCTTTGTGAAAACGGTTTTTTGTCATGGATTCTTCCTTTCGGATTATAATAAACGGGGAACGGTTATTTTTTAGGAAAGGCAAACACATCATGTCGGTCATCAGCGTCCACCATCTGACCTTCTCCTATGACGGGAGCTACGGTAATATTTTTGACAATGTCAGTTTCCAGATCGACAGCGACTGGAAGCTCGGCTTCATCGGTCGAAACGGGCGGGGCAAGACGACGTTTCTGCGACTTCTGCTCGGCGATTTCGCGTATGCCGGAAGCATCCGGGCGACCGAAAAATTCGAGTATTTTCCGTACGAGGTCCCGGATATGAGTCGACGGACTTTTGATGTGATGACGGATATTTGCCCGGAGTGTATGGAGTGGGAGATCAAACGGGAGATCGCTTTGCTTGACGTCTCCGAGGAGGCATTGGGACGGCCGTTCGAGACGCTTTCCGAGGGGGAGCGGACGAAGATCCTTCTCGCCGCGTTGTTTTTGGCGTCGCATCGATTCCTTCTTCTGGATGAACCGACCAATCACCTCGACATTGACGCGCGAAAATCGGTTACTGCCTACCTGGCTTCCAAGAAAGGATTTATCCTGGTTTCCCACGACCGCGACCTCCTCGACGCCTGCGTCGATCATATCCTCTCGATCAACAAGACGGATATTGAGGTGCAGAAGGGCAACTTCAGCTCCTGGTGGGCCAATAAGAATAATCGCGACGATTTCGAGCGGGACGAGAACAGAAAGCTCAAACGCGAGATCGATCGTCTCGGTGAATCAGCCCGGAGAAACGTCTCGTGGGCGGAAGCGGTCGAAAAGAGCAAGTATAAGCCCAACAAGGATGGCGACAGGCCCTTAGACAAGGGATTCATCGGACACATGTCGGCCAAGGCGATGAAGCGCGCCAAGAGCATTGCTGCAAGGCAGGAGGCCGCCGCGGAAGAAAAATCCAAGCTTTTGCACAACATCGAACGAAGTGATGACATCAAGATATCCCCGGTTGACTTTCACAGAGAACGAATGGTCGATGCGTCACACTTGTCGCTTTTCTACGGGGATCGAAAAGTGGTCGACGGCATTTCTTTTTCCGTGCGTTCCGGGGATCGGATCGCGATTGCCGGAAGAAACGGGAGCGGAAAATCGAGCATTCTGAAGTTGATTTGCGGGCAGAACATTACCCATGAGGGCTCCTTCAAGGTCGAAAGCGGGCTTGTGATCTCTTTTTTGCCGCAGGACACGTCGCATCTTCGGGGCAGTATGGACGATTTCGTGCCTCGATTCGGTCCGGACGGTGCTCTTTTTCGGGCGATACTCAATAAACTCGATTTCTCGCAGGATGATTTTGACAAAAATCTCGAGGAATTGAGCGGCGGACAGAAGAAAAAAATCCTCATTGCCCGAAGCCTTTGCGAAAAAGCTCACCTGTACGTGTGGGACGAGCCGCTGAATTTTATCGACGTCTTTTCGAGAATCCAGATCGAAAAAATGATCCTTACGTACCGGCCGACATTGCTTTTCGTCGAGCACGACGAGGCGTTTCGCAGAAATATCGCGACCCGGACCATCGAAGTGTAGACACGGTATTGAAAAATGAATAAAGATACAGTACCATGAATAAATATTATTTGAGAGGGGGTGTATGATTATGATTCGAAAAATGACGACCGACGATTATGATGCGGTTTTTTCGCTCTGGGCTTCAACACCCGGCATGGGCCTCAATGATGTCGATGATTCCCGGGAGGGCATCGGGAAATATCTCCGGAGGAATCCCGAAACGTGCTTTGTCGACGAGGAGGACGGCCGCTTGGTCGGTGCGATC
Organism: Clostridiaceae bacterium; assembly: GCA_012729635.1. Taxonomy (GTDB): domain Bacteria; phylum Bacillota; class Clostridia; order Saccharofermentanales; family Saccharofermentanaceae; genus JAAYCT01. Next base: position 7,755 of record JAAYCT010000030.1, read on the forward strand.
CTTTCCGGCCATGACGGACGCCGCGCCTTGATCTACCATTTGGCGGTGCGGGAGGAATGCCAACGCCGCGGAATCGGCGGAGCGCTTTTGGACGAAGCCCTCCGGGCGCTTCGTCGGGAAGGAATCCTGAAGGTCGCGCTTGTGGTGCTTGAAAGGAACGGGAAGGGAAATTTTTTCTGGGAAAAGCACGGATTTTCGATACGACCGGATCTTATATATCGGAACCGTCAGATCGGCGAATATAACGGATTTCACACATAATGGAATGATTTCGGGCAGACGGAGCAGGAGGAATATAAAATGGCGTACGAGTGGCTGGATGATTATTGCCTTTCATTTGCGGGTGTAACGAAGGATTACAAAGAGGAATGGCAGGCGACACGTTATATGATCGGCGGAAAAATGTTCGTAATGGCGGGTGGGGACAAATTCGGAAAGCCCATTGCGACCGTCAAGCTCGAGCCGGCGTTCGGACAGTTTCTCAGGGAGCAATATACAGATATCGTACCCGGTTACTATATGAATAAGGAGCACTGGAACTCACTGTATCTGGAAGGCGACGTTCCGGATGAGGTTTTCCGTGATATGATCGTTCAGTCGTATTCGTTGGTTCGAGCCTCGCTGAGCAAAAAAGAACGCGCCGTTCTTGATGATTCGTCGACAACCTCCGGGCCGTCGTAACACCGATCAGCGCTCCGACATGAAAATCGGGATTTCTTGCGTTCCGACGCACTCGGACAGGATTTTCCCGACGCGCTTTACGGAGGCGAGCATGTCTGTTTCCGTGGTCCTGTAATGCTCGGGATCCTTTGAGGCGGGGATCGAAGGTATGATATAGTGCTTCATTCCCGGTCCCCTTGGCGTTCGAACCACAAAGGTCGGGATGTATTCGCCCTTTTCAATCCGGACGCCCTCTTTTGTCTTCAGAATGGTTACCCGGGCGATCATACCGTCTTGCGTCTTTCCGTAGGTTCCGAGCGTTTGAAACGCCCAGTTCCCGAAGAAATTACCGGTTGAATAGTAGACCAGTGTTTGATTGCCGTTTTTTTCGGAAACGAGTACGTCGATTTCCTGAAGGACGTGCGGATGGTGTCCGATAATCAATCCGACGCCGGCATCACAAAGCCTCATGGCCATATCTTGCTGCCACGCGGAGCTTCTTGTGGTGTATTCGGTGCCCCAGTGCACGAAAAAGCAGATAAACTCAGCCCCCTCACGACGCAGGCGTTCGATATCATCAACAATCGCTTCCATATCGTTTTCAAAAGATGATGTGCGATTCGGATTAAAGGAGTTGATTAACGGATCCGAGCCTTCCGGGAGCGGGATTCCGTTCAGCGCTTTTCGGGTTTTCGTCCCGATGCTTTCAAAGGTGTAGCTGATCAGGCCGACCTGGATGCCGCTTATATCCACAATCGCGTCAATCGGGCTGTTTTCGTCCGGTCTCGTACCGATCACCGTGAAGCCCTTCTCTTTGAAAACCGAGGCGGTGCGCACAAGTCCGTCCAAGCCTTTGTCGATACAATGATTGTTCGCGGTACACATTACACGAAATCCTGCCTCGTGCAATGCGTCCGCGATTTCATCCGGTCCGCAAAAATGAGGAAATCCGGTGTACGGAGGACCGGCCATGGTTCCCTCAAAATTACCGATCGCCAGATCACTTTCTTGAAAAATCGGTCGAATATATTGAAAAGCATAAGAATAATCGTATTCTGCCGGTGATTGCCCGGGATTGGTTCGCCCTCCGTCCGTAACCGGTTTATGCATAATGATATCTCCGACTGCGGTCAGGGTTACGCGAATTTCCGGAGCCAGAGGATCGGACTCTGTAGGCAACGGTCCGGCAATCGGGGCCGGAAGGATCCTGTTGACAGAGGACTCCGGGGCAGTCGGTATAGCTAAGTCTTCTGCCCGTACCGTTAATTCGGAGTTTGGAATTGAATCCGAAGGTATATTCGAAGAACACCCGCTCAACATACAGAGCAGAGCAACGATCAAAAGCAAAGATATGATCCGACGATTCATCCGCATTGCCCTCTTTTTCCGGATGCCGGACGTGTGCCGCCCGTACAAGGTGATTATGCGGAGTAAAAAAAGAAAAAACAAGATTTTATCGATGCATTGCGTTCGAACCCCGGAGAAAGGTACAATTATCTTGATTACAGGTGTTGTCGAAATGGTGAAAAGTGTGTTTTCCTTTCCGGATGCCCGGACAATGAATTCGTGCAATTTCCATTCATACATTGGGGACGGTTACCGATGAAGAAGCAAGCTGTAAATCCTTTTCTGCCATCTTGGGAGTACATCCCCGACGGTGAGCCTCGTCTTTTCGACGGTCGCGTTTATCTTTACGGATCTCATGACCGGTTTAACGGTTACACGTACTGCCTGAACGATTATGTCTGTTGGTCCGCTCCGGAAGACGATTTGTCCGACTGGCGGTATGAGGGCGTGATTTACGGTCGGGCGGACGATCCGCGAAATCGGGACGGAGATATGTGTCTTTATGCTCCGGATGTTACGGTCGGACCGGACGGTCGGTATTACCTGTACTATGTACTCAGTCGGCTTGGCATCGTTTCGGTTGCGGTCAGCGACTCGCCGGCCGGAAGATATCGGTTTTACGGATATGTTCGTTATGCGGACGGAACCCTGCTCGGCGAGCGTGAGGGCGATATGCCTCAGTTTGACCCGGGAGTGCTTACCGAAGAAGACAGAACGTATTTGTATTCGGGGTTCTGCATGCCGGGAGATGAGAGTCGAAAGGGCCCGGTCGTGAGCGTTCTCGGTCCGGATATGCTGTCGATTCTCGAGGACCCGATTACCGTGGTTCCGAGTACGCCTTACGCGGCGGGAACCGATTTTGATGGCCACAGCTTTTATGAAGCGCCCTCCATTCGAAAAATCGGAGATACCTATTACTTTATCTACTCGTCCATTTTGTATTCGGAACTCTGTTACGCGACATCAAAATCACCGACCGGGAATTTTTCTTTCGGCGGGGTGATCATCGCCAACAACGACTTCAATATCGACAGCTATAAACCCGCAATGAAGCCAATGTTTTACGGCGGCAACAATCACGGAAGCATCATTCGGATTCGTGGTAAATGGTATGTCTTTTATCACCGACACACCAACGGCACCAACTTCAGTCGGCAGGCCTGCTGTGAGCCGATTGAGATCCTTCCGGACGGTTCCATTCGTCAGGTGGAGATGACATCCTGCGGTCTGAACGGCGGGCCCCTGAAAGGAAGCGGCGAGTATCCGGCGTATATCGCGTGTAATCTTTATTGCCCGACTGAAAATGCGTATACCGGAGAGCCTTGTTCCTGGCTCGACAGTCGATTCCCGAAAATCACTCAGGAGGGAAGCGACGGCGACGAATTTAAGGGCTACATCGATAACATTCGCGACGGTACCACGGCGGGATTTAAGTATTTTGACTGCCGGGACGTCCGAAAAATCTCGGTTACGGTTCGCGGGAATTGGGGAGGTGCTATTGAGATTCGGACGTTATGGAACAAAGAGAAGTTGGGAGAAATACCTCTCGGCAGCAACACGGAGTGGAAATCCTATTCGGCGAATATCCGTTTACCCGACGGTGTGAACGCTCTTTATCTGTGTTATCGGGGAGAGTCGGTCCTGGCTTTGAAAAGTTTCTCTCTGGGATAAAAAAAGGAGGATGAACGTATGTGGAAAAAAAGACTGATTGTTTCCTTGGTTTGCGGTGCAATTTTGGGTGTCTTCTGCATTATCGGCGCTTCGATCCGATTTGAAGGGCAGGCGGACTGGATGAATCTTTTTTCACTCTGGTATAACCGTTTGTTGATGGGACTTCTGATCGGAATGTGTGTCCCTTGCGATAAATTGATTTCGGCGATCGGTCGCGGAGCCTTGCTCGGTCTGGCCGTTTCGTTCGCGTTTTTCGCAACAACGGGTTTTACCGATATCGTCAGTTTTCTGGCCGGCGTCGTATATGGAATGATTATTGAAGTCGTAACGTATCGTATCGGATTGTCGAAGGCTTGACGGTGTCCGATTTGAACGGAATGAATCGGAGAATGAAGTGATCACGGCGACATTCGGGTATACAGTCATCATCGGAGCGATCGTTTACGGTCTGGTTTTTATTGCGATTGCGGTTTTTTCAAAAAAACAAAGCCGGTGGGTCCCGTGGGTCCGCCGGATTCTGTTGATTCTTTTCATCCTGCTTCTTCTTATTCTCCTGATCGTACAGCCGTTTAGCGACACGTGTCCGATTGTATCCCCTTCCGGGACGACAGGCATTTTTTCCCGGAAAACCCCGTAAGCCATTCGGGGAAAAATATTCTTTTTTTGATTTTTGTCTCACAAATGAGCGAAATAATGCTATACTCATAGCGTTTTATTTGTTTTGCCGTATTTTGGAAAGGAAAAAACCATGCTAAAAGGATATACACGATCGATGAAGGTGCTTTTCGGATTCGCATCGGGGATCATCCTTTGCTCGTTTATTTTCCTGACGCTCCAGTTTGTCACGGACTGGTTGCCGGACTTGACCTATTTATTGATATCGGTAATCTGTACGGCCGTAGGAACCGGCATTCTCCTTTATACCAACGAGAAGGCAAACCAAAACCGACAAAATTCACCGGAAAACAGGGAACCCAAGCGAAAAGAATAATCAATCGATGCGTATGAATTCGCTTGAAAAACCACAAGATTTACAAGGAGTTATCGTACATGAATTCAGACAAAAAGAATACCGGAGTCCATTTGGGTTTTTATCACCGTTTTCATCGAGTCATCGCGCTGCTCGTCGTGTCGATCCTTATGATCCCTATGGCGGTTGCCTGCCAAGATGCAGGTACGGTCGGGTCAAGTAACACGGAGACAACGCTCGTTTCGACAGATAAACCGACACCGACGCGGGCTCCGGCAAAAACACCGACACCGACACCGACACAGGCGCCGGATCTTCCCGGGGTTTTACCGCATGAAGCGCTGGTTACGCATATCTATACGGCGGATCCTTCCGCTCATGTTTTTGAGGGCAAACTCTTTATTTACGGATCGCATGATCAGGATGAACGCTTCCCTTCGGATAATGATGGCGGAAGTTATCGGATGATTGATTACCATGTTCTCTCCATCGAGAGTTTTGACGTCGACCCGGTTGATCACGGATTGGCGTTTTCCGTCGATGACATTCCGTGGGCCGAGCAACAGCTGTGGGCTCCGGATTGTGCCTACAAAGACGGGACCTACTACTTCTATTTTCCCGCAAAGGATTCTGAAGGGATTTTTTACATCGGCGTTGCGACTTCGGATCGTCCGGAAGGACCCTTCGTTCCGGAAGAAAGCTATATTCCCGGAAGTCACAGCATGGATCCGTGTGTTTTTATCGACGATGACGGCCAGGCCTATATGGTTTTCGGCGGCATTTGGGGCGGTCAGCTGGAAAAGTGGCAGACCGGTGAGTACGTTGCAACCGCATCCGCCCCCGGTGGAACAACGCCGGCGCTCGGACCGAAAGTAGCCAAAATGAATGACGATATGCTTTCGTTTGAAAATAATCCGGAGGAAATTCAGATTCTTTCCGAGAACGGGGAACCGATTACCGCCGGTGACGAAATGCGAAGATTCTTTGAGGGAGCATGGCTCCATAAGTACAACGATACGTATTACCTTTCTTATTCGACCGGAACGACCCATTATCTGGTGTACGCGACTTCGGACAGCCCGACCGGCCCGTTCACATACCGCGGGAAGATTCTGGATCCGGTCAAGGGATGGACGACGCATCACTCCATTGTGGAATTTGAAGGCGAATGGTATCTGTTTTATCACGACGCGAAAATTTCCGGGTATGATGCGCAACGTAATATAAAGTACGCGCCTCTGTACTATAACGATGACGGAACGATCCAGGAGGTTTTGCTTCCCTGATTCCTTTGGGTACCGTTTTTCGAAAAACAGCGCAACAAGGTGCAACAATATCTTGTTTCCTGGTATACTAGTGCATTGTATCCTTGATTACAGTGTATTATACTGATAGAAAAATGCGGAGGTGCTTATGCACGTTACGGAGAGACTTCCGAAGGAAACGGCTCGCGAGTATGCATTGCGAGTTCTCAAGGAAAACATTATTTCTTTAGAATTGGCACCCGGCATTATGGTCAGCGAAAACGAACTCTCGTCGGAGCTGGGACTCTCCCGCACACCGGTTCGAGAGGCTCTGATTGATTTGAGCAAAACCCAGATCGTTGACGTACTTCCGCAGCGAGGGAGCAGAATTTCTCTGATTGATTATAATTTTGTGGAAGAAAGCCGGTTCCTTCGCAGCGTCTTGGAAAGCGCGGTTGTCGAGCTGATATGCGAAAGCGAAGTTCCGATGGATCTGACGAATTTGGAGCATAATTTGAAGCTTCAGCAATTTTACCTCGAAAATGAAGGCATGGATAAGCTTCTTCAGCTCGATAACGAATTTCACAGAGAATTGTTTCGCCTGACGAGCAAGATGCAGACCTACCATTTGATGGACAGCATGACGGCACACTTTGACCGTGTTCGTACGATGAGCCTTTCTGCCATTCGGGATATCAAGATTGTCGGGGATCACGCGGCACTGCTACAGGCGCTGCGCGATCGAAACGCAACGGACGCCAAGGCGGTTATCGCCAAGCACTTGTCCCGCTATAAGATCGACGAGCAGGCGATTCGGAGTGAGTATCCGAGTTTTTTCAAGTAGAGATACTTCTTCGTTCTCGATCAATCAACTTTTTCCGGACCGATCGGCATGACTAATAAAAGCATTGACGGAATCAAACAATGCGCTGTATTGATCGTATATATAGTTCGTTCTTTTTACCTTAACATGACCGAGCAAGTATTCCCGATTACCCTCGGTGGTTTGAATTCTTATTTTTCGAACAAGATTCAGCAATTCACCGGGAACGGGAATCAATGTATCCGGTGTCATATCGATCTGACGGATATGCTCGATGTGAAAGATGGTTTCGTCAATACGGATTGCACTGTCGGAGATACGGATGACTTCCGGAATCTTCCGGGTATTTGAGCGATAATTGGACCAAAGGATGAATCCGGTCGGTACGAATAAGATAAAAAAAGCAACCGATACATACCGAATAACAGACGTCAAATCAGAATGTAGAACCTGGATGACCGTCGGAGCAACGATTGCTGTAGACAAAATGGCTGAGATTAAAGCATACACAAAGAATTTACCCCACATTTTCAGGAATAGTCTTTTGCGAAATTCCTCCTTAGGAAATTGAAATTGCACTCCGCCGAAGGGCAATTCGAGACCGACATCGCTCTTATCGAGAACGGAAGGAGCGGATTGCCTTTTTTTAAGAATGTCTTTTTGATGGACTTGCTGAACGTCCTCGACGAAGGCTTTGAACAATTCATCCGAAAAACCGGAGCACAGGTGACTTTTGATCTTCCCGTCCGGATATTGAACCCGAAGATAGCGGTTTGTAATAACGAAAATGAATTGAATTCGGTATGAAGAAACATAAGACGAAAAAATATGATTTTCAAACGGAATGGTAAGAACATTTTGCCTGCTTTTACAAAAGCGAATCTCTTGATCGGTTACCTCGATTCGAAGGTATGCGGATTCGTATGTTCTCATTTCTCTTTCCCCCTCATTAAGATGCTCTTTTTTGAGTCAAAAGAATGGCATCAGTATGTAATCATAATCACGTTTTTTCCCGCCGGTCGGAGAAAGGCGTTGATCGACTTATAAAGGTCACTATATTCCGGATAACAAAAGCAGTTTTTTCTGCCGTCAATGTGTCCGAGCAAATAAGTCCTTTGCATCTCGGCCGTTCGAATCTTGATTTTTCTGAAGCGATGGAGCGTATCGTTTTCGATATATGCGTTTTCCGAGGTCATTTTTATCTCGAAAATCTCATCACGCCGCCATGCCAAATCGTCGATCTGGAGAGCACTGTCCGTTACTCGGATTGTACCGGGAATCTTTTTTAGTTTTCCCTGATGTGAGAACCACAGACAGAGCACAATCACGGCGATCGGTAGAAAGACAACGCCGACTCCCGTCAAGATGTAAGGCAGATCGCTTGATTTTATTTGTCTTTGCATCAGAACCGCAGCGAATCCGGCTGCTCCGAGTGTCAGGAAAATCAGTGCGGAACCTATTGATTTTCGCAGAAATCCATGGAGGAGCGTTTTTGAAAACAAATCCCTCGGAAAGACGAATTGAACTCCGCCGAACGGCAGATGTGATCTTTGGAGATCACTGTTACCGTCCGCAGTCAAATCCGGTCGGACGTGACCCGAAATATCTTCACCGATGGCCTGAAGCTCGGATATCAGACGTTCATAGGATTCTTTGGAAAATCCGTAACAACGGTAATTATCTGTATTTCCGCTCGCGTCCGTCACCCGGATAAAGCGAGCGGTCAAACGGATGATGTTTTCAATCGTTTCCGTCTGTTTATAGGCGGAAAAGGAACGCGACGCGACCGGAAAAACAAGGTAGTTTTTCCCGAGTCGGGAGAAGCGAATCTCCTCGCCCGTGATTTGAATGGTGATGGAATTGTACAGGATGTACAGGACCAATAAGGCGGGAACGATCATTAAGCCGAACAGAAAGACTGCAAGTCGAAGAGTTTCTGAAACGTCGCCTCTGCTGACTCGGAACAAAAAAGCCTCGGTCAAGATAAAAATCGGCAGTGATTTCAGCAGGATGAGCCACAGGCTGGAGCGGTAGATGCTTTTAATCATTTCTCCCCTTTGAGTGGTTGAATATCTTTTTAGATCGACTATTCTGTCTTTTCCGGCCTTCACCGAATACCGGGAGAGATTTTTATTATCTATTTAGAAATTGTAACAAAAATATCGGAGATTATAAATGTTTTCTCGATTACGATAATCTGAGCGGCAGTGCTGATATATCGACGTACACGAGGATGTCCGTCCATTAATGTCCATAAAATATGCTATGATTGTAGCAGGATAAATTCGGTCGTTTTTCCGGATGAATCGGATCACGGCCGCTCAATCCGAGCCGGCGATATCCGATGTTTATCAAAAAGCGGAGGTCAATATGGGTCTTTCTATTCATGTAGCCAAGTTCGGAAAAGACATTAATGAAGGCTCGCTTCAGAGCCCGCTTCTCACGATTCAGGCCGCCGCGAACCGCGCGATGCCCGGAGACACCGTGGTTGTTCATGAGGGGATTTATCGCGAACACGTTCGTCCCGGACGAGGCGGTACCGGTCCGGACCAACGAATCGTCTACGAAGCCGCCCCGGGGGAAAAGGTTGTGATCTCCGGCGGCGAGCCGGTCACGAACTGGGAGCGGATGGACGACTCTATGTATAAGGCCGTAATCGATAATCGGCTTTTCGGAGGATTCAACCCGTTCTCCGAGGAGGTCGGGGGCGACTGGTTTCAGACCGATCGCGTCGATCATGTCGGCGAGGTCTACATCAATGGAAAAGCGATGTTCGAGGTCGCTTCTCTTGATGCGGTTCGCCGTCCCGTCCCGTATACTCCGGCGCGCGAGCCCGAGTGGTCCGTGCATGTCTGGTATGCCGAGGTCGGCGAGGATGTAACGACGGTCTATGCCAATTTCGGGGAATTCGACCCGACGCGCGAAAACATAGAGGTCAATGCGCGGAAATATTGCTTCTTTCCTGAACGGACCGGCATCAACTACATCACGGTACGCGGCTTTTCGCTTACGATGGCGGCAACCAACTGGGCACCTCCGACCGCGATGCAGGAGGGCCTTCTGGGCCCGCACTGGAGCAAGGGCTGGATGATTGAAAACAACGAAATCAGCAACTCCAAGAACTCGGGAATCAGCCTCGGTAAGGAGCTTTCCACCGGGCATAACGAGTGGACGCGCTTCGGCGATAAGCACGGGACTCAGTATCAGCGAGACGCGGTGTTTAAGGCTCTTCATATCGGTTGGAGCAAGGAGACGATCGGATCGCATGTCATCCGAAACAACGTGATTCACGATTGTGAGCAGACCGGTATCTGCGGACACCTCGGAGCGATTTTCTGCGAGATTTACGACAATCACATCTACGCGATTCATACGCGGCGGATGTTCGGCGGCGCGGAGATCGGCGGAATCAAGCTACACGCGGCAATCGACACGGTGATTCGCAATAATCACGTTCATAACTGCGATCGCGGCTTCTGGATGGACTGGCAGGCACAGGGAACGCGGATTACGCGCAACCTGATGTACGATAACGACATTGAGGACATCTATATCGAGGTCAGTCACGGCCCGTATCTGATCGACAACAATATTCTCCTGTCGATGAAATCAATCAAGGACATGTCACACGGCGGCGCATACGTACACAATCTGTTTGGCGGTTTCCTGAGCATCGTTCCGGTGCCGGACCGCTTTACGCCCTATCATTTCCCGCACGAGACCGCTGTCTTGGGCGTTGTGCGCATTATGTGCGGCGACAATCGATTCTACAATAACATATTTCTCGGCACCCAGGATCTGAACCGGCCGAAGGAGAAGAGGATGGATCTGACCGGCTGGTATCACGGCGGGATTATTTGGAAGGAGGACGGTACGGTGGCTAAGGGTCTTGCTTCGTACGATTCATGCCCGACGCCGGAGGAGTGGTCAGGCTGGTGCCGTTCGCTTCATGACGTGCTCGATTTTGCGGCCGCAAAGCTGCCTGTATTTGTCGGTTCGAATCTCTATTTTGGCGACGCGACGATGTACGCCAAGGGTGAAGCCGGCTCGGTGTGTGTCCCGGGAGAGAATCCGCAGGCCATCCTGAAAGAGGGGGACGACGGGGTGTTCCTGAGTCTTGACTTCGGCGGACATCTTACGGAAGTCACAACGCAATTCATCGACTCCGCCAAGTTGGGGGAGGCCTTTGAGCCGCGCGCGCGATTCGAAAATCCGGACTCGACGGATATTGTGATTGACACGGACTTTTTCGGCGCGAAGCGAAACAAAGACCAATCTCTGCCGGGTCCTTTTTCCTCGATTGCGCAAATTCGGGAAGGAATGCCGGTCGGACGTCTGAAATAAAGGAGACCATTGGCGTACATGCGATACGGATCCGGAAAGAGCCGCTCCGCAGTCATTTGGCGCCCGAGTGAAAATATCACAGTTATTTCATAGTTTATTCACTGGTAAAATGATATAATCAAATCCGACCGACCGGTCGGTCGGATTGTACGACCCATCATTTTTTCTGATTTTTCTTAATGATACAGCGGGGAGATAAATATGTTATCCGATTTCAGTGTACGTAAACCTTATACCGTATTTGTCGGGGTTATTTTGGTCATCGTTCTGGGTGTCATTTCTTTTCTGGGTATGTCCACGGATTTACTGCCGACGATGGAACTTCCCTATGTAATCGTAATGACCACATATCCGGGAGCCAGTCCGGAAAAAGTCGAGATGACCGTAACTCGTCCGCTGGAGACCGCGCTCGGAACTTCCGGGGGTCTGGATAACATCAGTTCCATATCCAATGAGAACGCAAGTATAATCATCATGGAGTTTGTCCAAAGTACGAATATGGACAGCGCAATGATTGAACTGTCCGGGACCATCGACCGGGTCAAAGCGTATTTCCCGGAAGAAGTCGGCGTTCCCACCTTGTTAAAAATCAGTCCGGATATGATGCCGATCGTCGTTGCCAGCGTTGATATGGAGGGCATGGGGGTTGACGAACTGTCTTTCTTTACAACCGAAACCGTTATTCCCGCTTTTGAACGGATTGACGGTGTCGCATCCGTAAGCGCGAACGGCCTGATCGAAAAGCAATATGAAATCGAACCGGATGAACAACGAATCCGGGAGTTAAACGAGCGCGTTCGTGAGGAAGTGAATCAAAAGTTGGAGGAAAGCCGCTCTCTGTTGACGGATGCTCAGGATCAGTTGGCGGAGGGTCGCCAGACGCTCGAGGATCAGACGGCGGATCAGAGCAAGAAAATAGCGCGCGCAAGCGCCCGGTTGAGCGATGCGATTGCGAGCCTGAATGCGCTTTTGCAGGAAGAAACGATCATTCAAACGGAAATTGCCGCATACACGGCTGAGAAGGCGGCGATTGAGGAGTACATCGGCGGTATGGCCGAACAGCTTTTCGGACCGGACTCCGGCGTGATCGGAACGACGGACCCTTCGCAAATCGTGGCGATTATTGTCGAAATCGCATCGAATTTTCCCGAGGATCCGTCCGCGATGACGCCGGAAGAAATTGCGGAGATGCTTGGAATTACCCCCGAACAGGCGGAAATCCTTTCGGGTCTTTCAGGCGAAGAAATGTCCATGTACGCTCAATTGTTGGTCGGTGCATCCTCCCGAATTATGGCAATCGATTCGGAACTGCAAAATCTTGCTGTTCGCGAGGCGGCGGCCGCTGCGATGAAACCACAGTTGGAAAGCGCATTGGAACAGGCAAAAGCGGGTCTGCAGGCGTTGGAGATCGGGAAGATTACCGCTGCCGTTGAACTGGCAAAAGCGTCCGTTCAGATTGAAACCGGAGAGAAAGAAATCGAAGAGGGGTTGGCCGAATTTGACAAGGCCCGTGAAGAAGCCCTGAAAAATGCCGATTTGAATAAAATCCTGTCACCGGAAATGGTGAAAACCATTCTTTCTGTCCAAAATTTTTCCATGCCGGCCGGTTATATCATGGACGGAGACGAGCGCCGACTCGTCAAAGTGGGCGACGCTTTCGGAGCATTTGATGAAATCGAAAATATGCTTCTGATTAATATTGAACCGATCGGAGATATCCGGCTTTCGGACATTGCGACACTTCGGCAAACCGACAATTCTTCCGATTTGTATTCAAAGGTGAACGGGAACGATGGTGTATTGCTGACTTTTCAAAAGCAGAGCACGTCCTCGACCGCCGAGGTTTCCGATGCGATTTCCGAGTCGATAAAAACGCTCGAAAAGGAGTATCCCGGGCTGAGAATACGACCGTTGATGAACCAAGGGGATTATATTCACATGATTACGGGCAGCGTGATCGAGGGTCTTCTGATCGGCGGACTTTTGGCGATTATCCTCCTTTTACTTTTTCTCCGTGATATTCGTCCGACCCTGGCGATTGCATTCAGTATCCCCATCAGTCTGATGTTCTCTGTGACATTGATGTATTTTTCGAATATAACACTGAATGTCATTTCTCTTTCCGGCCTGGCATTGGGTGTCGGAATGTTGGTGGATAACAGTATCGTTGTTATCGAAAACATATACCGGCTCCGTCATCAGGGCATGTCCGCCGCGAAGGCGGCCGTTGTCGGAGCCAAACAGGTTTCCGGAGCGATTTTTGCCTCCACACTGACCACCATATGTGTTTTCCTTCCGATTGTATTCACCGACGGACTGTCCCGACAGCTTTTTACCGACATGGGACTGACGATTGCTTTCAGTCTGACGGCGAGCCTGATTGTCGCGTTGACACTGGTCCCGGCGATGGGCTCGACGTTACTTCGATCCGTGGCGGAAAAGAAACACAACGCGTTTGACGCCGTGGTTCGGTTTTACCGAAGCCTTCTGAAAGGCGCGATTCGGAGAAAAGCACTGGTTCTCGTTCCGGTCGTTGTCTTGCTTGCGGTCAGTATTTTCGGCGTGTTTGTCATGGGAACGGCGTTCATGCCCCCGATTGATTCTCCGCAAATGTCGATGAGCGTGAAAATGCCGGAGGGCTTCGGGCAAGAGGACAGCTATCGATTAAACGATGAAGTGATGAAGCGAGTCCTTGAAATTGAAGCGGTTGAAACGGTCGGCGTGATGAGCGGCGGGGGATCCGGAATGGCTCTTCTGGGTGGATCGTTTTCCGGATCCGGCGGAAGCTCAACCTTTTACATGCTCCTAAAGGAACAGCGTTCAATGTCCAATATCGATGTCCAACGACAGATCTATGAGCGAACCGCGGACCTTGAAGCCGAAATCACGGTAACGGCCTCCAATATGGACATCTCCGTTTTGGGCGGAAGCGGTATCCAGGTGAACATCAAGGGATATAATCTGGATAAACTTGCTGAGATTTCCGGAGACATTGCAAACCTGCTGTCCGAGGTTAAGGGAACGAAGAACATCACGACCGATCTGGAAGGGTCGGATCGCGAGACGCGTATTCTTGTCGATAAGGACAAAGCGATGAGAGAGGGTCTGACCGTCGCACAAATCTATGCGGAAATCAGTTCCGCGATACAAAGCCAGACACAGGCGACCATCCTTTCGGAAGGGAAAGACAATTTCCCGGTGGTCATTGTGAAAAGTGCGTATGATACACCGCAGTTAAGCGATCTTCCGGATCACCGATTTTTCATCAAGGCACCGGATGGAACGCCCAAGGTAGTGCGTCTCAAGGAAGTGGCAACCATTACCGAAGCGGATTCGCTGCGCGCGATAAAAAGGGACAGTCAGTCCAGATATATGACCGTGTCCACGGAAATCGCCGACGGCTATAACATCGGATTGGTGGGGCGTGATGTGGAAGAAAAACTCGCGAACTACCCGCTTCCTTCCGGATACGGAATTGAAGTCGAGGGAGAAAACGAGATGATTCGTACTTCTCTGCGTGACCTGGTGCTTATGATCGCATTGGCGGTAGTCTTTATTTACCTGATCATGGTCGCTCAGTTCCAGGATCTGTCCTCTCCGTTTATCGTGCTGTTTACTCTGCCCCTTGCGTTTACCGGAGGCCTTCTGCTTCTCTGGACGGCCGGGATGGAATTATCGGTCATCGCCGTGCTGGGCTTTTTGGTACTCGCCGGCGTCGTTGTCAATAACGGAATCGTATTTGTCAGTTACGTGAACCAGCTTCGTGAAGGAGGAATGGAACGTAGGGAGGCCTTGCTTGTAGCGGGTACCGCCCGGATCCGTCCCATTGTCATGACCGCGTTAACGACGATTTTGGCGATGAGCACCCTTGCGCTCGGAATCGGACAGGGTGCCGAAATCATGCAGCCGATGGCGGTCGTCGCCGTCGGAGGGTTAATGTATGCCACGCTGATGACCTTGTTCGTGGTGCCGGTCTTGTACGATGTGTTTCACAGAAAAGATATTCGTAAAATTGACGCGTACTTAGCCGAAACGTCAAAGAACGGTCAGGAAGAAAGCTTTTCGGACGCTGACGGAGTGGCAACCGGAAACGGTGAAGGCGAAAAGGAGCCATAGTCGGGGCAAAGGAGGACGGGATGCTTCAGCCAAAAGAATACGCTTCGAAG
Source organism: Clostridiaceae bacterium (assembly GCA_012729635.1). Lineage (GTDB taxonomy): Bacteria > Bacillota > Clostridia > Saccharofermentanales > Saccharofermentanaceae > JAAYCT01. The sequence goes on from JAAYCT010000030.1 coordinate 22,980, forward strand.
GAGATTGATCTGTTCGAAGGGATTGTTAAGCTTCTGAACGAAGGAAGAAGTGTTCATGATCTGAAAGTAGCGGATATCGCTTCGGCCGCCGGGATGGGAAAAGGGACGGCGTATGAGTATTTTTCCAGTAAAGAGGAAATCATTCGTGAGGCGATACGCTATCATATATGTCTTGAATTCGGGGCTTTTTCGAAGTTTGTATCCCAAAGCGAAGGGCTGGTTTCCATTCTCGAAAGGTCGATGGATTATATCGTTGACATGATCAACAATCGATTTTCAAGTCTTTTGGTCATGGCTCTGAGCCTGAACTTTTCGGACATTCGAAGATTGACTTGTGAGGACGGAAGCCTGATTCCCGCTATCGAACAAGGAATACGCGGACAGATGAAAATCATCCTTGACGTCGGAGTGAAAGAAAAGCTGATCAGTCCGTCCGTAACGCCCGAAGAGTGCTATCTGGTGCTCGGCGGTATTTTCTCGGCTTTTTCGAACGAGGTCCGTTTTCTTCTCGGAAAGGACAGGATGGTGTTTGACGGTCCCGGAATAATCGATCAGCGAAAAGCCGGCACGGACGAGGAAGTGAATAAAAAAATCGAGCATTTGAGAGAAACGGTTATCCGACTGGTGTTAAAAGCGTTGGCATAGGGCGTCGAATATCGCACTTATCGCGATTTTTTCGAATCAGCCCGGTCAGCATACAATAATGTTGCGCGGTTCGGCAAATTCCGATAAAGTGACTATTGAGCGTTGATTCCGACGCCGTAAAAGAGTGAAAGGCGGACCGACGGTGGAGTTTTCCATTCTGTATTTTCTTCAGGACATGAACCATCCGTTTCTCGATCCGATTATGATTGGGGTCAGCACCCTGGGCAACAGCGGAATGATTTGGATTGTGCTGACCATTTTTATGCTGTTCGTCCGAAAGTACCGTGAAAGCGCTTTTGCGATGATCATCGCGCTTCTTCTTTCGCTTTTGATTTGTAATTTGGCGCTGAAAAATATCGTTCAACGCGATCGTCCGTTTTGGATAGATCCGACGGTGATTTTAAAAATCGATGAGCCGTCCGAATTTTCATTTCCGTCCGGTCACACGTTTTCCTCGTTTGCGGCGGCCGTAACATTGTATCTGTTCCATCGGAAAATTGGATTTGCGGCGATTGTTCTGGCGATCATGATCGCTTTTTCCCGTCTGTATCTGTTCGTTCATTTTCCGACCGATGTTTTGGCATCCGTCGTACTCGGTTCCGTAACCGCGGTCATCGCGGTCCGGACGGTGCAAAAATATATCCGCCCCGTCATTCTAAAAGCGGGATTCATCCCCGTTTCCGTCGAGGTGACCACAGAAGGAGAGAATTATGAAATCCGAAATGACGAAACTGACCGAAAATGATCGGGTAGCCGAGCTTTTGGGAATCCGTCTCAAAAAGGTTGATACCGGCTATGCCCTGGCAGAGATGACGATTCGCGAGGATCATCTGAACGGAGTCGGAACCCTTCACGGCGGCGTTATCTTTTCGCTTGCGGATTATGCGTTTGCGGTCGCGGTCAATTCGGGGGGCGTACCGACACTGGCGATAAACGCCGGTATATCATTCTTCAAACCGCCTCGCGGACCGGTTGTATCCGCGGAAGCCAAGGAGATATCCTCCGGGAGGAAAATTTGTTGTTGCGAGGTGGAAGTTCGTGACGAGGATCACACACTGGTTGCGAAGTTTTCCGGGACCGGATATCGAAAACCTGCTTGAAGTAGCTCTGACCCCGGTGATCCTTTATGAAAATCAACGAGAAAAGCGGATGAATTGACGGTATCGGATTCTCGCATTTTCGGATACAATCATATCGTAGGTATCGTTGTGTCCTAACCTTCTTTCGGTCGCTCCGGGCATTTAGCCGGAGCTCGGAAATTCGCCAATCGGAGGATAAGATTATGAAGGAAATCACACTGCCCGGTCTTCGTCGCTTCAATATGATTATGGGTGCGCTTCATCTGATTCAGGGAATCGTAATGCTGATTCTTGCCGGAAGCGTCATTCAGAAAATTGCGGAATTTTCACCGGTCATCACACAGAATTATCTGACGTTTAACCCTGCGACGCAATCGCTCGAACCCGCTTTCCGGGAACTGTTCTCGCTACCGTTCGGCGTGATGGTCGCATCTTTCCTTTTCATTTCGGCAATCGCACACGCATTGATATCCGTGCCCCAAAAACTCAATGAGGTCTATAATAACGATCTGACGAAACGGATCAACCGTTTCCGTTGGTTTGAGTATGCGCTGAGCTCGTCGGTTATGATTGTTCTGATCGCGACTTTGTTCGGAATCTATGACATCGCTTCGCTGACATTGATCTTTCTTGCAAATGCAGCCATGAATCTGTTCGGACTGGTAATGGAACAGATGAATTCCGAAAGAAATACGGTATGCTGGGGTCCGTTTGTTTGGGGTTCGATCGTGGGAATCGCCCCGTGGGTCGCCATTCTGATGTATATGTTCGGTTCCGGAAATTTCGATAAAGTACCGTGGTTCGTATGGGCGATCGTCGGCGCGTATTTTGTCGCATTTAACACCTTTCCGATCAACATGATCCTACAATACAAACGAGTCGGGAAATGGAATAACTACCTTTACGGAGAGCGTGTATACATCGTGCTGAGCCTTGTTGCCAAAACGATTCTGGCATGGTTGGTGCTTTTCGGAGCGATGCAGCCGTAAACGGATTTTCTATCGGGCGTATAATAGTATCGGACCGATCGGAGAGATTTCCGGGTAAAAACGTGAAATTTTCCCGGAGAAGATGATTGTTCTTCGGTCAAGAGGGGTTATAATATATGTAATTGTCATCAGAAAGGAGCCAAGAAATGGGAAAATTTGTTATTAAGGCGACCCGTACCGGTTATGTATTCAATTTAAAAGCGAGCAACGGCGAGGTTATCGCGACATCCGAGGCGTACGCGAGCGCTGCGTCTTGTAAGAACGGTGTGGAGAGTGTTCGTGCCAATGCATCGGCAAAGGTCGAGGATCAGACGCTGGAGACCGTGCAGACACTGACAAACCCGAAATACGAAGTGTACGCTGACAAATCCGGCGAGTTCCGGTTCCGGCTTAAGGCAAGAAACGGTGAGATCGTCGCTTCCTCGGAGGGCTATAAGTCAAAGGGTGCCTGCATGGGTGGAATCGAGAGCGTCAAGAAAAATGCGCCCGGTGCGACCGTTGAGAAAGAGGACGCCTGATTTGGTATCGTTTTGTATTCCGACGAATCAACGGAATGAAAAAGACGGCGCATAATGTGCCGTCTTTTTCATTGCTTTCCGTGAAGATCCTACGGCAAAAAAATCGGATAACGGGACAAAAAATAGAAATCAGAGGGTTTTTCCTGTATAATCATTACCTAAGAAATATGAATCGTCCGCCACGCCGTTTGTGCACCAGAGGATGGATCAATGCTCAAACTTCGAGCGAAACCACCTGCGATGAAGGCTCTTATGACCGTCCTTATGGTCGTTGTTTATTTTGGGGCGGTTTTGGGCGGCATTTTATATGTTTTTTCCGTCCGCGAAGAATACAAGGAGAAGACACAGGAAGCGCTGTTTGATAAAGGGAACGCTGCGGCCTCCTTTATCTCCGCGAAGGATATCGGGCGAATCGTTTCGGAGTCTGATCAGGGAGCTGATGTTGCCGAGGAATTGAAAGACCGGACGAATCGGTTGGTACAAATCAGCGGAAAGGCACGAATCGCTTATATCCTTGCTCTCCGTGAAGGAGATTTATCGATGCTATGCATTTCCGATCCGATCGGAGTCGAGGAGTGTACCGCCCGGGAGGGTATATCGGAAGAGGTATCGGACGGTTTTTGGCAAATCAGACAGACCGGTGCATCGCAAATTCTCAGCCATGATAGCAATGGTTCTCAGGTTTGTGTCGTAACACTTTCACCGATTATCGATCCGGATTCCGGGGAAACGACGGCGGTGTTGGTGATACATTTTTCGAAATCAGCATATTATGATGAAGTAGACAAGCATACGTTTCACGCCGTTATCATCGCGGCAAGCGTTCTGGTACTGATGGGTTGTCTGTATTGGTTTGTTATTCAGAACGAGCGCCTGAAAACACTCTCGCGAGCCAGTCAGGAGCGAGAAAGTCTGTTTCGCACGATCTTTGATCAAACACCGATCGGTATCGCGATGATGAACCAATTTACCGTGATGTCCGCAGTTAATCAAACCTTCCTTCGGATTCTCGGAAGAACCGAAGAGGAGTTGAGAAAAATCAGCTGGGCGGATATCACGCATCCGTCGGATTTGGATGAGGACATGGCTCAATTTCGTCGACTGCAAAACGACGAAATCAATGATTACACCATGGAGAAACGCTTTATTCGCCCGGACGGGAGCGTCGTGTGGGTCTTGATGATCGTGATTCGGTTCATCACGCAAGGGAAAAGCAATTTTTCCCACCTGTGCATTCTCCAGGACATCAGTGCCCGCAAAGCGACGGAAACGGCTTTTCATGAATCGGAGCGAAGCAAATCCGTCCTTCTGTCGCACCTTCCCGGGATGGCATACCGATGCCGAAACGATAAGGAGTGGACGATGGAATTTGTATCGGAGGGCTGTCGTTCATTAACCGGATATGAGACGGAGGACCTGCTCGGGAACCGGAACGTATCGTTTGCCGACCTGGTGATTCCCGAGTTTCGTGATTTGCTTCGAAAGGAGTGGGATCGCGTACTTAAACTTCATGAACCGTTTAAATCGGAATATGAAATAGAAACGCGTGACGGAACAAGAAAATGGGTCATGGAGCTCGGACAGGGTGTTTTTGGAGAGTACGGCGAAGTCGAGGCGCTCGAAGGCATCATCATTGACATGACCGAGCGGAAACAGCAAGAAGAGCATATCCAGTATTTAAGTGAGCATGATTTTCTGACCGGCCTTTTCAATCGACGCCATTTTGATAACGAAAAGGATCGACTGGACATCAAGGAAAATATGCCGTTATCATTTTTCATTTGCGATATCAACGGCGTACGCCTGATCAATGACGCGTTCGGACAGATCCACGGAGACCGGGTGATTGTTGAAACATCGAGGTACCTGAAGAATTTTTGCGGCGAAAACGATGTGCTGGCAAGAACGGGAGGAAACGAGTTTTGTATATTAATGCCCAATACATCCGCGGAAAGCGCGCATAATATTCTGCAGAGAATGGAGAACAGTCTCAAAAAGCTGAATAAAGAACGAAAGAATTCGGGTTTTGATATCAGCCTCGCCATCGGCTTCGGAACCAAGACGACTACGGAGCAAAGTCTCCCGGACATCGTGAAAGAAGCGACCGATTATATGTACAGCAGGAAGCTTCTGAGCAGATCCAGCTCTCACAGTTCGATTTTGTCCGCCATTGTTGCCACCATGTACGAAAGAAGTCAGGAAACCGAGGAGCACGCGATTCGCCTTGCTGATATTTCCAAAAAAATCGCATCCAAGCTCTCTTTGAGTCAAAAAGAGATGGATGATCTCGAGGTTTTTGCAATGTTACACGATATCGGAAAGGTCGGGATCGATGATCGAATTCTCAATAAGCCCGGAAAATTGACGGACGAGGAGTGGGTGATCATGAAACGTCACCCCGAAATCGGATACCGAATCGCGATAGCATCGCCCGATCTGGAAAACGTAGCGGGCTATATATTGTCTCACCACGAGCGATGGGACGGAAAGGGCTATCCCCGAGGACTTTCGGGAAAAGAGATTCCGCTTCTTTCCCGGATCATTTCGTTGGCGGATGCCTATGACGCGATGACCGAGGATCGGGTATACCGAAAAGCGATGAGCTCCGATGAAGCGATCAAGGAAATTACCCGCAACTCCGGGACCCAGTTCGATCCTCAAATCGTCGAATTGTTCCTTCAGGTTTCAAAAGAGTTTCTCTGAACAAAATCTGTGCGTTCGAATTCTGTCGGACGTGATAAAATAAAGTAGAACGAAACAAATAATGCGGAGATGTTTGGGGATTGAGCCGAGAAATCCCGACTGTGATAAAGCACAAGTATCCTCCGATTTTTTCTCGGTTTCATAGGGGAGGGATTATTATGTTTCGAACTTCCGTGAGAAGATATTTTCATGTCGGTGCGAAAGCGATGGCCGCTTGTGTTTGTGCCGCGGTTCTTTTGATGATGGGCGGATGTAATTTGATTTTTCAAGAAGAAACGAGCGATACATCCGGGGATTCGACATCCGGTACCGTAAGTGCTTCGACGGTTTTGTCCGAAACGGATACGACGGGAGACACGGGTTCTTCGGATACATCATCCGCATCGGATGGATCCGCGGATCCGTCTGCTTCCTCAGAGAGCTCTGAGGAAACAAGCGCTTCGGAAACCGAGTACTCCAATCCGGAAAGCATGTATTCGAGTTATGCGCACATGGTCTCTTTTGATCCTGTGAACGGACTGGCTCGGTTTGATTATTTCGATATGCTGAAAGGACAAGCCGCGATTGATTGGCTGGTTGCACACGAAGGATATACGGTTGCCGACGCTACCGCGCTGGTCAATGATTTTGCCGACAGTGAGTTTGTTTATAAGAACATTAATCCCCAGCTCCGAACCGCGGACATGAGCGAAGTGGACATTACCATGATGTATCATTCGGACGGGACACAGGTGCCCGGCGCGGAAACCGTTTCGCTTACCTATGCTCAATTTGTTACGCTTTATTCCGGCCATAGCTCCGCCGTATTGGAATCGTTTTTCTACTATGTAACCGTTTCCGGAGGTGAGATCACAAAGGTCGATCAGGTTTACTGGCCGTAGTTCGGGAGGAGTTTTATGTACGATCATGAGCCTTGCAGGAAGAAAGCGGAAGACCTCGTCGGACTCATGACCGTAGAGGAACGAATCGATCAACTGACATATCATGCCCCTTCCGTCGAACGATTGGGTGTACCGTCTTTCAATTACTGGAATGAAGCCCTTCACGGAGTGGCACGGGGCGGGACCGCCACGGTTTTTCCGCAAGCCATCGGGCTGGCCGCTACTTTTGATGATGAATTGCTAAAAAGAATTGCCGACGTGATCGCGACCGAAGCACGGGCTCGATTCAATGAGTTTTCAAAGCGCGGAGACCGGGACATGTACAAAGGACTTTCTTTCTGGTCACCGAATGTCAATATTTTTCGGGATCCCCGTTGGGGCAGAGGACACGAAACGTACGGAGAAGACCCTTTTCTGACTTCACGTATGGGTGTTGCTTTCATTCGAGGACTGCAAGGTGAAGGCAAAACAATGAAGGCAGCGGCTTGCGCAAAACACTTTGCCGTTCACAGCGGACCGGAGGTTATTCGCCACTTTTTTGATGCCGTCGTTTCCGAAAAAGATATGAGGGAAACCTATTTGCCGGCATTTGAGTCGTGTGTTTGCGAGGCGCAAGTCGAGTCCGTGATGGGTGCGTACAATCGGGTGAACGGAGAGCCCTGTTGCGGCAGCCGAAGCCTGTTGAGGAATATTTTAAGGGGTGAATGGGGATTTCAGGGACATGTTGTTTCCGATTGTTGGGCACTCCGGGATTTTCATGAACATCATCGGGTTACCAAAACCCCGGTCGAATCCGCCGCGTTGGCGATGGATGCCGGATGCGACTTGAATTGCGGAAACACATACCTTCATTTGAAAAGCGCTTGGTTACAAGGGCTGGTTTCGGACGACCAAATCACCGAGTCGGCGGTGCGCCTGTTTACCATGCGTTTCAAGTTGGGGCTTTTCGAGGAAACCGAATTCGATTCGATTCCGTATGAGAAAGTAGAGTGTGACGAACACATAAGTCTTTCGGTTCGCGCCGCCGAGGAGTCCGTGGTTCTTCTGAAAAACGACGGAATTCTTCCTCTTGACCCCGATACGATCCGGACAATCGGTATCATCGGACCGAACGCGAACAGCAGGCGTGCATTGGTCGGTAATTACTACGGAACATCATCCCGTTACGTGACTCCTCTGGAAGGAATTCAGGATTATCTGAAAGGAAAGGTGCGCGTGTTGTATTCTGTCGGCTGCGCGCTTTCGGCGGATCGTACCGAGGATCTGGCCATGGCCGGCGATCGAATCGCCGAAGCCTGTACGGTTGCGGAAAAAAGTGACATCGTTATCCTTTTTTTGGGATTGGACGAATCCTTGGAAGGCGAGGAAATGGATACCGGAAACAACGTAGGATCCGGCGATAAATCAGATATAAATCTCCCTTTCGTGCAACGGGATCTGCTCAAGAGGATTACACAAACCGGGAAACCGGTAATCCTTTGTGTACTGGCGGGCAGCTGTCTTGATCTGCTTGAACCGAATCGGGAATGCAACGCGATATTGCAGGCCTGGTATCCGGGTGCCCGCGGAGGAGAGGCGATTGCAAACATTCTTTTCGGACGTGTGAATCCGAGCGGAAAACTACCCGTTACCTTTTATTCCGGCCAAAATACCCTGCCGGACTTTACGGATTATTCCATGGTCGGCAGAACCTATCGATATATAACCGATCAGCCCCTTTATCCTTTCGGTTACGGATTGACTTACGGGAAACTGATTCCGGTGCGTGCGAAGACGGATCATCGCATTCCCGAGAGCGGTTCTTTTTCCGTCTCGGTGACTATCAGAAATGATTTCGATCGGGAAATCAATGAGGTGCTTCAAATCTACGCCAAGCCGGCGGAGAGCCGATTCGCGCCACCGAACCCGGTGCTGGTCGCTTTTCGAAGAGTGCAAATCGCGCACCGCTCGACCGAAGAGAAGGATATCACTGTTTCGACGAATACTCTAACCGTTGTCGATGAGTCCGGAATGCGCATTCGGCCCGATTCGGACTGGATTTTATATGTTGGATTCTCCCAACCGGATGAACGAAGCTGCGAGCTTCTCGGAACAAGACCGATTGAGCTTCGAATAGAAAAGTGAATTTTTCCTGAATTATTTCTATATCGACGTTTTGTTTATTGACATAAGCGCTAAAGGAATGTAATCTGTAAGTAACATGTCGTGCTCGAGCACGACAAGGAAAAAACGGGTTCCCGCCAAGTGAGTTCTTTTGCAAAACCAATTTTGCATAATCGAATTTAATGCTACTACTTGAAAAGATTCGTGAACCGACGGGCACCGAAATAACCGGACAAGGCAATATGCCACAGAAAGGAAGGAAACAATATGAGTGAATTCTATCCGACCATCCCGAAAATTCGATATGAGGGAAGCAAGAGCAAAAACCCGCTCGCATTCCGTTTTTATAATCCGGAAGAGGTGATTGCCGGGAAAACGATGCGAGATCATCTGAAGTTTGCCATGTCCTACTGGCATACGATGTGTGCCGAAGGGACGGATATGTTTGGATCCGGAACCATCAACAAGAAATTTGGAGCGGTCGATGTGATGGAGGTTGCCAAGAACAAGGCAAAAGCATCTTTTGAGCTTATGGATAAGCTTGATATCGATTATTTCTGTTTTCATGACCGGGATATCGCTCCGGAAGGCGACACGCTTGCAGAGAGCAATGAAAGACTGGATGAAATCGCGAATCTGATCGAAGAACTGATGAAGAAATACAATAAGAAGCTTTTGTGGGGTACGGCGAATCTTTTCTCGAACAAGCGATACATGAACGGTGCCGGAACCTCCTGTGAAGCGGATGTTTTCGCTTTTGCGGCAGCACAGGTCAAGAAGGCGCTTGAAATCACCGTCCGTCTCGGCGGCGAAGGCTATGTTTTCTGGGGCGGTCGCGAAGGCTACGAAACACTCCTGAACACCGACATGGCTTTGGAGCAGGACAATATGGCCAAACTGATGAGAATGGCCGTGGATTACGCGAGGAGTATCGGATTTACCGGAGATTTCTACATTGAGCCCAAGCCCAAGGAGCCGATGAAGCACCAATACGACTTTGACGTATCCACCGTAATTGCCTTTTTGCGTAAATACGGACTGGATAAGGACTTCAAGATGAACGTCGAGGCGAATCACGCAACATTGGCGATGCACACCTTCCAGCACGAGCTCAGAGTGGCTTCCGTTAACGGTATGTTCGGATCGGTCGACGCAAACCGCGGTGACCTGTTACTCGGATGGGATACGGACCAATTTCCCACGGATGTTTATGATTGTACGTTCGCAATGTACGAAATCATCAAGGCCGGCGGTTTTACCAAGGGCGGATTGAACTTCGACGCGAAGGCCAGACGTGCATCCAATGCGCCGGAAGATGTTTTCTACAGCTACATTTCCGGAATGGACGCTTTTGCCCTCGGCCTGAAGATGGCATATAAAATGATTGATGACGGAAGAATCGAAGGATTCGTTAAGGATCGTTATTCCAGTTTCAAAACCGGAATCGGGGCGATGATTGTCTCCGGAAACGCGGATATGGTCAAGCTTGAAGAGTACGCGCTCGCCAAGGGCGATGTTCAAGCATTGAGCGGTCGTCAGGAGTATCTTGAGAGCATCGTGAACGATATTCTTTTCGGACAGTAATCAAGAAAATCACGGAGGGAATTACGATGGCTTTTCTGATCGGCATTGATATCGGGACTTCCGGGACAAAAACGGTCTTGTTCGACGAGACCGGCAAGACCATTTCTCAAGCCACCATCGAGTATCCTATGGCTCAGCCGCAAAACGGCTGGGCCGAACAGGATCCCGAGGATTGGTGGAATGCGGTTGTCGGCACGGTACAGAGAGTTCTTGCCGATTCCGGAGCGGATGCGGGGGAGATTCGAGGAATCGGTCTTTCCGGACAAATGCACGGCTTGGTGATGCTGGATGAATCGGATCGGGTAATCCGCCCTTCCATCATTTGGTGTGACCAGAGAACCGCCAGGGAATGCGAGCAGATTACGGAACGGGTCGGTGCGAAGCGCCTGATAGAAATTACGGCGAATCCCGCACTTACCGGGTTTACGGCATCGAAGATTCTTTGGGTTCGCAACAATGAACCGGAAAACTTCGAAAAGTGCAAAAGCATCCTTCTTCCGAAGGATTATATACGACTTCGTTTGACCGGCGAGCGGGCGACGGAGGTTTCGGATGCTTCCGGAATGCAGTTGTTGGATATCGGGAAGCGAGCATGGTCCGATGAGGTGCTCGAGAAACTTTCGATTGACCGGGCACTGCTTGCTCCGGTGTATGAGTCGCCGGAGATTACGGGCGGTATATCGGAATCGGCGGCCGGACTGACCGGACTTCGGGCGGGAACTCCCGTTGTCGGCGGCGCGGGAGATAATGCCGCGGCCGCGGTCGGAACCGGCGTCGTTTCGGACGGACAGTCGTTTACAACAATCGGTAGTTCCGGAGTCGTGTATGCTCATACCTCTCAAATGCATATTGATCCGGCAGGCAGAGTTCATACATTCTGCTGTGCGGTTCCCGGACAGTGGCACGTCATGGGTGTTACCCAGGGCGCCGGTCTTTCCCTGAAATGGTTCAGGGATCAGTATCTGGGCGAGGTGATTTCCACGGCCGAACTGATGGGTGTGAGTCCGTACTATCTGATGGATCAGATGGCGGAAAAAATACCGATCGGATCCAACCGTCTGCTATTTCTCCCATACCTGATGGGAGAGCGTACGCCGCATCTCGATCCTTTTGCACGAGGCGTTTTCTTCGGTCTCTCCGGAGTTCACGGCAAGAAAGAAATGATCCGGGCCATTATGGAAGGCGTTTCCTTTTCGCTGAAGGATTGCCTTGAAGTCATCAAGGGCATGGACATTTCCGTGAATATTATGCGCGCGTGCGGCGGTGGATCCGGACCGTTCTGGCGACAGATGCTCGCGGATGTTTACGGATGCGATGTGGAGACGACCGATTCCGCACAGGGACCGGCGCTCGGGGTGGCTCTTTTGGCGGGAGCGGGGACCGGAGTTTACTCGGATGTTCGTGAAGCCTGCGATGTCGCAATTCACACACGGAGTACGAATGCTCCGGGAAAAAGAGCAAACGAAGAATACGCGAAATACTACGCTCTTTACCGCGAATTATACCCGAACCTGAAAGCATCCTTTCACAGATTGTCCGATCTGTAACGGATCACGAATCATCTCCAAAGAGCCGTCAAATCTGACGGCTCTTTTTTTGAGGATATTTTTGAATGGACATGGTTTCAGACCGAGTATATAACGATTTCCTAATGTTGCTGCTTCCAAAATTTTTCTCTGAGTCGGTACAGCAAAAAGTAAGTTCCGAAAGAAATAAGATAAGCAAAAAGTAATGCTACCCAATAATAGAGGGTCAGACGATATGAACTCAGGAAGTCTCGAGTCTGAAGAAACGCATTGGTCAGTGTAAGATTCGGAAGATTCGTAAAGAATAAAAAGGCGTAAGAAAAATGATTGACAAAATAGATCATGATAATGGTAATCGGAGCGGAAAAAATGGCGGATCTTCTTCGTGTTGCGCCCGATAACAACAAAAACCCCCAATAAGACCCGCAGGAAATAATGACAGCCAAAAAAACGCGGGAGGAGACATTGGCATGGACCTCAGGCGTCTGAACCAGAAATCCATCATTGCTTGCGATGGATGAGATAAACCACGCGATGACTCCCGGAATCGCCCCGAGAAACGAACCCAGAATTCCCATGCCGACACTCGGCTTTGGTGGTTCGGGTATGATGTGCGGAAGTGATTCCGGTATTTGTTCAATGATGGTTTTCTCGTCGGTGGAGTCCGTCGCAATATCCGCGGACGAAAGGTATTCCGTAATCTGATCCGTAATTTCTCGAATTCTGCGAACCCAACCTGTGTTTGAGGGAATGATGACAATGATTTCATTGCCCTCGAACAATAAACTGTAATTGACCCGCGAAAAATTCGACGCCAGCTTCGTATCCAGTCCGGTGCGGGTATCCTCATCCAGCTTCAGGACACGGACCCGAAGTAAAGCTCGTGAAAGATGAGTCTGGACTTCGACGTAAACGAAATAGTCATTATTCCTCCCGGCGAAGTACGTCGACTCAATGTTGCGAAGTCCCGTAGTGTCAATGATCTCTTTTACAAGAGAGGAAGTTAGATTCATCCAATGTCCCTTCCTGTTTCTGTCGGGTAAGTTCTACTCATTATTTTATCAGTGAGCGCAAATAAATACAATAAATTTTATATTTTAGAGTGTTTTGCAAAAATTCAAATCAGCTCTTCTTGTGAAGAAAAAAGGGCGTACAAGCGTCCTTGCCGTAAGATTCTTTTTTGAAACGAAGGTGAAATACCACTATTTTGATTCACATATTTTTTTCAATTACGACATAAAAAGATGATGAAAATGACCCGGGAAATGTCAATAATAAAAGTGAATTAGCAGTCACAACATAAGAGTGCTAAAACGAAAAACAGAAAGGAGTTGTTTGAAATGGCAGGATTGGTCCCTTTTAACCGTAAGAATACGGGCGCAATGAGCACGGGTTTTGATGATTTTCAGAACATGCTGGATGACTTTTTCACGGATGGTTGGCCGATTCGCAGAAGTCTTGCCGCAGACACCTTCAAAGTTGATGTGGAGGATCGAGGCAATGAATATTCGGTTGAGGCCGAGCTTCCCGGCGTGGAGAAGAAAGACATCACGATTCAAATGGAAGAAAAGCGATTAACCATCTCGGTGAAGAAATCGGACGAGGTCGAAGAGAAAAAGAAGAACTATATTCACAAAGAGCGTCGTTACTGCTCGATGTCAAGGAATATTTTTCTCGCGGACGCTTCGTCGGAAGGAATTAAGGCGAAACTTACGGACGGTGTGCTGTCTGTGACCGTTCCCAAGAGAGAGTCCGAGGCATCCGGACAGACGATCGAGATCGAATAACCGAACGAAGACATGCGGAACGTTTTCCCGTGTCCTAAAAATGAGCCGTCGCGATTTATCGCGGCGGCTTTTTAAGATGAATGGTCAAAAACCCGACCGGTTCCGAATCAAACCATTCAATCCATTCGATATATCGGGCGGACGATGGATCAGAAGTGAAGTCGTCGACGCAGCTCGCTCTTTACGGCCTTGTCACCGAAGATAAACGTTCCCAAAAGGCTTAAGGCGGACAGGGATGTTGAAATAATGACGAAGATCGGATTATCGGAGATGTTAATCAGGTACAAAAGTAAAGGAACGAATCCCAGAAGAGCAATAACAAACTGATACAGCATATAATTCCGCCAGTTCATACGGTTAATAAGGATTACGATAACGACCGCAACGTCGGCTGTTGAAAAAATGCTCGGGATTACGAAATCGACGGACCAGCCGCGATAACCCAGCAGGTAATCAATCAGTACGATAAAAATGGAACCGAGAAACGATTGTACCAGAATTTTTGAAGCGACGTTGATGTGATTCGCGACGGAGTGGGAGATGACGGCCCACAGATAAAGAATTCCGGCTACCGTAATCAATGACCAGAGAAAGCCGTCATAGGTAATAAAGTTGATGAAAAGAGAGGCGGAGCCGACAATGACGGAGAGAAATATCAGAAGTCTTTTTAAGAAATGGTACTGTTTACTGTCAATTTCGGGAGTCGGGAAAGCATTTTGCGATGCCGGACCTCGCGGTTCGCTCAGAACGGACTTGCAAAGCGGACAGACATCGGTGGAGTCCGTAACACGGACGTGACATTTAATGCAGGTTTTCATAATATGCTCCGTTGGTTTCGATGGTGATCGTAAGGCCGTCCTCCGACATTTTTCGGAAAAAGGCACGTTGCAGATAGGTATCGCTCAGGACGGAGATGAATGTGACATTCAATGTTCGTTCATAGGAGGCGACGGAGCATTTCACGGCTTCCGAGCTGCTCGCCCCCAAAAGCAGGCCGATGCCCGAGATGAAAGGCTTGTAGCGATCGGGAACTTTGAAGCGTCCGATATTGGTTAAAGTGATGGTATTGGCTCTTGCGGAGCGTATATAGCTGATTTTCAAAAAAATGTTCTTGATGAAAAGAGGGATAAACCGGATATACATTTTTTTAACGAAGGAAACGTTGTATGCGATTTTGGAGGCAAAATAATCTTGTGTCAACATCTCCGAAAACTGATTTTTTGTATATTCGAGGATTTCCTCGAAGGTGTGGTCGTCACGTTCGACTCGAAATACGATCGGGATGACCGAGAAGAAATTCATCGTCGAAGTTGAGTTGAAATAAGGGCGAAGATTCACCGGAACGGAAACGGTAATCGGACGCTTATGCAGTTGACCGGTATAATATTCCCGATAGATACTAAAGATCATGACAGCGGTCAGGTATTGGGTGATGGTCACTCCTTTGTCCCGGCATAACGCAACGATTTCTTTAATCGAAATCGAACCGATGATAATACCCTTAGTATATATGGGGAATTTCTCCCCCTTGATTTCAAAAGCTCGCTCCGTGCTGTATGCTTTGGGATTTTTATTGGAAAAGTTCTTCAGATAGCTGTCTTCTATATCCGAGAAGACATCGACGACGGGTTGATCCGGAAGTGGATCTCCGTCTCTAATAAAAAGCTGGATATCAATGTACCGGCGAACCAGCTCCTTCAAAAAATCGACGGCCCCCGTTCCGTCCGTAATCACGTGAAAAACCTCAAGATTGATTCGTTCCTTAAAATAAGTTACGCGAAACAGATAATGATTGTTCTGAGCGGGAACGAAATAAGAGCACGGGTTCGGCATTTCGGGAGCGACCAGGCAGGGCCGGTCATTCGCCTCGAAATAATACCAGAAAAACCCGTGACGTAATCGCACCTTGAAACTGCCAAAACGCGGAAGTGTTTGGTCCAGAGCCTGTTGAAGGATATCCGGATTGACTTCTTCCTTAAGGATCACGCTGATTCGGTAAATGCTTGTATAGTTTCGATTGGCGACGACCGGAAAAATATTGGCGGTATTATCCAGTCGGTGCCATTTCGCTTCCGGTATCGACTTTCCGATATTGCTCACACACCTTCTATTTTTATCCTTTTATTATGCAACAAATCATACCGAAAACCAACAGTTGACGAAAGGAGACCTTCCTTTCTTTTCGTGAAATGGAATCGATGGTGCACCCGATATCGTTTGCCGGTGTTTTTGGCCGTATCAAACCATAGGGACATCATTTCACAATTTACAGAGCGAATGAGAAGTCTCGGATCTGTACCGTGAAAAGGATTACTTAACTCGGGTTTTCCGAACGAAAAAGGCGCGCATGAGGCAGGGATCGGGGATGACCGGATCGTGCAGACACCCTTTATAGTAGTTCCTTCGCATTGCCCCGCTCCCGGGTCGGCATTTTTCCTGTGTTTCACAGATGGATGATTGACCCGAAAGGAAACGACGGAACGAAAAGAATATTACAAAAGGTAGGGAAAACATATTGACAAGCGCTACACGACGTAATATAGTTTAATCATTACATGCAGTAGCAAGCAAGTCGGAGGTGTGAAATGAGAAAAATGAACAATGATCCGTCTGTATTTATCGTTTTTTTGTTTGCCGCCCTGACCGCGGTATTGCTCGCGGTTGTTTCATAGTCGAAAAGCGGCCTTTCGCGGAGAGGGAATTCTCATGAAAAAGAATGTAAAAAGGATTAAGATTGACAGCCGAAACGTTTGGGCGGTAATGATCTCAACATTTCTACTATTTCTTTTTGTATTCGCCGTGCTGACGGCATGCAATCACACAGGAAACGTGAAAACGGAATCCAGCGAAAGCGAAACCAGTCCAACCGCAACAGAGATTGTTACGGAGAGCACGACGAAAAAGCCGACGCAAATCATAACCTCGGAAACCACCGGGAGAATTACGAGTACCGAAGACGGTATCCCGCTTCCCGCGGATATCCCGCAAATCGACAGTTCGACGGCAAGAATCCCGATTACCGATGCACTGTACTATTTTTTTACAGAATATTATAAGTTAGAAGGTCCCGCCCCGATCTGCTCAAAAACGCATCAGGCGCTTCTCAATTTAGCGGACGGAACGGTGGACCTGGTTTTTGCCGTATTGCCGACCGATGAAGAAATAGAGTACTTTGACGAGAAAAACGTTGATATCGAAGCAAGGCTGTACGGATGTGACGGACTGGTGTTTATCGGAAACTCCGCCAACCCGGTGAAAAACTTGACGAGCGAACAAATCAAGGGCATTTACAGCGGAAAAATTAAAAACTGGAAGGAACTCGGAGGAGATGACGCACCGATCAAGGCATACTATAGGGATCCTCAATCCGGAAGTCAGAGATTTTTCGAAAAATTAGTATGGGCAGATGAAAAGATTCCCGATTTTTCGGGCCTGACGCTTGCGGTCGAAGTGGACGATATGGGAGAAATCACGAGCAACGTGATCATCGATAAGTACGCAATCGGCTTTAACATTATGTCCTACGTGGACATGTCCTTCGAAACGGACGATCTGATGCTTTTTTCCGTAAACGGGGTCGAGCCGAAGACCGAGACGTTGGCCGACAGCTCCTATGAATATGTAACGCAAGCCTACATCATGATTCGGGCGGACGCGCCGGAAGACAGCTCTACAAGGTGGTTTTTCGAATGGTTCGGCTGTGATGAGAGTCGCCGGTTACTATCCGAAAACAGTGAATTGTCAGTGGTGTTCAGCGATCCGTATTTGATTCGCCTTTCCGAGGGGAACAGCATATTGACGTTTATCGAAGAGAATAGTTAGCGAATGAAATATCCAAAGTATGATGCCTCCCTTTCCTCCTGGGGGAGGCATTATGCTTGTCCTTTCAACGTTTCTGACGTGCTATAATGAGTCCAAGAAATCCTCAAAATAGGTGTATCGGACGATGAGCGAAAAACCACGCCGACCGGGCAATCTGATTCTTATTGTGCTTCTTGCGGGATGGATTGTGTGTTCCTGTAATGCTTCGGATCCGCCCGAGGCGTCGTCGGACCGATCCGTACAAACCAGGATAACCGATGAATCGGAAGAGACGACCGGGGAGGTACCGGTCACGGAGGGACCGACTTTGTCTTCTTCGGAGGAAACGATGAATTCGGAAATTTCATCTGTGGAATTTGCGGAGGAGCGGGTCGCGCAAATGACACTCGAAGAAAAGGTCGGACAGATGTTTTTTGCAACCTGGGTGAGCGGAAACGTCCCGGAAGAGATTGAAAACTGGAATTTGGGCGGTCTGGTCTTATTTGCGCCGGATTTTGAAAAATCCGACCCGGTATCGATTCGTAACAAAATTGACTCCTACCAGAAAGCCAGTGCGATTCCACTGCTGATCGGCGTTGATGAGGAAGGCGGCACCGTGGTCCGAATCAGCCGCTTTACGCAATTTCGGGTCGAACGGTTTTTATCGCCGCAGGATCTTTTCGCGCAAGGAGGACTGGACGCGATCCGATCGGATACGGTCGAAAAGTCGAAATTTCTTTTATCATGCGGGATTAATGTCAATCTTGCTCCGGTCTGTGACGTCAGCACGGACGCAGCGGATTTTATTTATAAGCGAAGCTTCGGTCAGGATGCAAAAGCGACTTCGGACTATGTGGCGGTCGTTGTGGAAGAGATGAAAAAGGAAGGAATCGGCATTTCGTTGAAACATTTTCCCGGATACGGTAATAACACGGATACGCACTTCGGTATCGCAGTGGACAAAAGAGATTACGAAACCTTTATTACGAGTGATTTTCTCCCGTTTCTGGCGGGTATCGAAAAGGGAGCAGGGTCGGTGATGGTTTCTCACAATATCATTGATTGCATGGACGCAAATCTTCCCGCATCGCTGTCACCGATTGTACACCGCGTTCTTCGGGAAGAACTCGGCTTTGAAGGCGTCATCATGACCGACGATCTTTCCATGGGAGCGCTCAAGCCATACACAGGGAATCAAGAAGCGGCCGTTCTTGCGGTTCTTGCCGGAAACGACATGTTAATCGGATCGGCATACGCGGAGCAGATCCCGGAGGTGATCAGGGCCGTGCTCAGCGGAGAAATCAACGAGCAAATCATCGATGAAGCGGTGACCCGAATTCTGGTGTGGAAGACGGAGCTCGGGTTGATTCAATCATCGGTCGAATAGCTTAATTCTGTTCAGGCGGTCCTTCAGGAACACTCCGGCAGCGTTGAGCCTCCGAACGGCATCAGGATAACGCCCGCATCGCGACCGAGATCGGAAAACGCGGCATCCACCGCGGACTGCGCGTCCGGAAAGGGTTCGAGAAATAAGGAGCGAACAAAGTCCGGCTCCAGATCCGATACCAGAAAAATACGAGCCTTCCGAAGAACCATTGCAATGGCCGCCGCTTTGTGACCTCCGAGAACGAATTCGCGGCGGATATGATCGATCATATCCGAGCTTTTTTCGTGCCCTGTCATCCATTCCTCGAAATGTTTTTCACCGAGACCTTCGGAGCATGCGGCGAGCCAAATGATAATTCCTCCCTCGCGGACCGCGTGACGTGCGTTATCGAGCGCCTTTTGTGCCTGATACATATTGATGTCCTTGGGGAAACCGCCGGGAGAGACGATGACAATATCCGCTTTTTCCGAAATACAGATTTTATAAAAAGAATCCAGAAAAGCGCATCCGGCGCGATGTGCCGCGACCGGGTGACCGGAAAAACTGCGAATGATTTCTTTCTTTTCGTCCAGGACAACGTTGAGGATGAAGTCTATGCCGCAAATCCGCCCGGCCTCCTCAATATCCTCGCGGACCGGATTGTCCTTTAGTCTTCCCGCCGCGGCTTCGGGACGAACCATCGCGCTGTGGTTGTTTTGGATGGCGTCCCTTGTCGAGACTCCGGGCATGATGGCTTTGGCGCCGCCGCTGTACCCGGCAAAATAATGAAATTCAATGTTGCCGAGACAAATCCTGCGGTCCGCTTGAGCAACGGGGCGATAAACATCAACCGGTGTTCCCCGTGAAGTCATACCGATGCGCACACAGTCGTCCGGATCCGAATCCAGACATCGGATCCGATCATACACCGCGTCTCCGACGAGCGCCCGTTTGCGTTCCTCGCTGTGCCCTTCGTGGCTTCCGAGTCCGAAAACGATCATAATATCACAGTCGGGAATGCCGGCTCCACAGAGCTCATCGAGAATCGCGGGGAGAATCTTATAACTCGGCAGAGGGCGGGTGATATCGCTGGTGATAATCGCTATTTTTTCTCCCGGGAAGACGAGTTCGCGCAGAGGTGCGCTTTCAATGGGATGTTGAAGAGAGCGAATGACTTCTTCGACTCCGGTTTGGTCGACTTCCACCGCGTTCGGCCGAAGATTCGCCAAAACGGAGGACGCATCCAATCGAACAAGAAATGTTTTTTTCCCATATGCGAAAGAATAATCCATGGCGCGCCGTCTCCTTTTTTCGTAAGGGGTCACGCGTTATTATAGCATGACCGGGTACGAATAAAGAATCCGGCGCGCCGAAGATTGGATTACAAATTGGCGGTAATGCCCGTAAACAAGATTGTTCCGTCGGTGGTATCACAAATCGCGAACAGGAACGGTCGATCTGCATTAAATACAATCGTCTGCTCCGGATCATCGTTCGGGGCCGCTTTTATGTCCATCACCACCGCGGTGGCCGCCGCAGCTTCCGCACCCTCCTCATTCACGCGAATATATGTTTTGTGCATGATTTCCGAAACATAAAGATCATTTTTGTTGCTTTCCAGCATGTTTGCAAATTGCGCATTCATCGTAAAAGCTTCGTTCATTCCGAGCGCCTGCATGGTTTGAATCATAGAGGATTGAAATTCAAATTCAAATTTCGGAAGACTGATGATCACCTCTTTTTCGGATGCACTTGAAAGCAGGGATTCGATTCCGGTCTCGGAGATTTCTTCCGATACATCCTCGGGTGCGTATCCCTTTTTCGGAAGGATGAAGGTCATGGCGTACGGGCCGGTCTCTCCCTCGTCTCCGCGGAACGGAAGGAGGATGAGTTGGAACGTATTTCCCTCCGTGTAACGTACAGTCCACCGAGCATGCATGAAAGGAACCGTCGTATCTCCGTTGCTTCCGTGGAAGACTTCGTCAAAGGTTTGATCCTTGTCAAAGCTCGTTTCCCATTCGCCCAGAAAATAGAGGGCGTTTATCAAGACCAAACGAGTCAAGGAAGACACGTCATTTTTCAGAATTTCCGGGATTTTCCCGTGCGTCTTATGATTTACCCAGGCGTTCATCAATTCTTCCGCGCCGGAAGGATCATCTACAAAGTCGACATTGTACAGATCCGCCATGAAATTCTCGTTGCAGTGGCTTACGTATTCTTTTGCAAAATTGTAATCGTCCTGAAGCCACAAGGAATTGGATGTTTCCATGCCGTTTCGGTTCGCACGCCACATCAGTTGAGCAACCGAAGAAAGAATCTCCTCTTCGGAAATGCCGGACATCCGAAGCGCGGACATCATTTCATCCCGGGTGTTGCCTTCGGCGCCGATCGCGGTCATCAACAGAGCCAGCTGTAAACTGGCGGGAGAGATCGCGATGTTCTCCCCGTCGTACATCTTAAGAAGCACGTCGAAACCGTAACGGTTTAATCCCGAAACAAACTCGCTCGAAAACGGAGTCAGTTTTTTGGGCGTGAGGGCGGCTTCAAATGTTATGATATTACTGTCAATCCCCTGAAAAGGATTGTCCTTCTCTTTGACGCGAATATCTGAGCATCCACCCAAAGAAAACAGTAGGGTTGTCGATAGAATCACAGATAACAGTCGTTTGGTCAGTCTTTTCATTGTTGTATCCTTCTTTCGTTGTTTTCGGGTTTGTTCCAATCGGTTTAGTCGATCGTTGCGGTAATCCCGGTAAACAGGATCGTTCCGTCCGTGGTGTCAAAAATCGAGAAAAGAAACGGACTGTCGGCGTTAAAGATCACGGGCTGCTCCGGATCAATCGGCATTGCCGTCTCTGCCATGATTACGGTGGTAATCGCCGCGGCCTCCGCACCTTCCTCATCGATCCGTACATAGGTCTTGTGGAGGATATCGGAAATGAAAAGCCCGTTCGGTCCGTCGGTCATCTTGTCAAAACGGGCACTATCATTAAATGCGTCTTCCATTCCGAGGCGTTTCATCGTCTCCACCATGGATGTTTCGTATTCAAACTCGAATTTCGGAAGGCTGATCCGGACCAACGTATCCCGAGCGTTCGCAATTGCGTCGGCAAAATCACTTTCGGACAATTCCCGGGCTACGTCTTCCGGGGTATTTTTGTTTTTCGGAAGCATAAAGGACATCGCAAACGGACCCGTCATTCCGTCGTCGCCGAGAAACGGAAGGATAATCATTTGGTAGGTCTCACCCTCCATGTAAAGCACCGTCTGCTCTGCGTGCATAAACGGTATCGTCGATTCGCCGACGGCTCCGAAAAAGGTATCGTCATAGGTATTATTGGCTTCAAAAGGAGTAACCCAATCTCCGAGAAAATACAGGGCGTTCGCCAAGACCAGCCGGGTGGAGGAATCAAGCGGCTGGTTGAGGATTTTCGGTATTTTGCCGTGCGTTTTCTCGTCGCCCCAGTCGTTAATCCGTTTTGTACTGTCGACCGGTTCGTTGATATAGTCGAGCGTATAAATATCGGCCATAAAATCGGTCGTACAGATGTCCAAAAATGCATCGGCGAATCCGTAGTCCTTCTGCGGGAAAAGAGCGTTGGCCGCCTCCATTCCGTTGGTGTTTACGCGCCACATCAACTGACCGACGAAGGAACGAATCTCTTCGTCGGACATTTCACTCATCTGAAGAGCGGTCATCATTTCTTCCTTCGTGTTGCCGGTCGCACCCATGGAAGTCATCAGCATGGCGAGCTCCAGACTGGCGGGAGAAACGGAGATGCTTTGCTCTTCGTAAAGATCCAAGAGGACCTGAAAGCCGAATCGGTTCATCCCGGAAGTAAACTCCGTCGAAAAGGGCTCGATCTCTCTGGGCGACAAAACGGCCTCGTATGACTCCAGTTTGGTGATCGAGTTTTCGTCCGGTTCGGAGTCGTTTCGGAAGGATATTTCCAAGCATCCGGAAAGCGAAATGCAAATCGACGCGACGAGCGCGTACGTAACCAGTATTGAAAACCTTTTTTTCATATGTTGCTCCTTTCGGATTGAAAACAATCCACTCGCCTTTTCGGCTCTACACATCAGACGAGCAACGATCAAGAATTGTTGCGTCTCTTTTAGAAAATTCCGAGCGCATTGACTTCGCTTTTCCTGTAGAATATCATTTTTACATGAGAGATAGTATGATGGGGGAGTAAACAAGACACATTCTACATCGGAAGTTTTGCGCTTTGACGTGAGAAGGAGAAGGGGGGGTGAAGGATGAAGATTCTGGTTATCGGCGGAACGCGCTATTTCGGCAAGCACTTGGTTCGGGAACTGTTGGATCAAGGCCATGAGGTTACCATCGCGACGAGGGGTTTAACTCCGGATGTTTTCGGAAATGAAGTCGAGCGAATACGTTTCAATCGAACGGATCGTGAAAGTGTACGGTCGGAATTATCGGGACGAGAATTCGACGTGGCATACGATAACATCAATTATTCGCCGTATGATACGGAGAGCATACTGGAGTGCATTCAAACCCAAAGATATATTTTTACCTCCTCCTCCGCGGTATATCGCGGAGGACGCAACCTTTCGGAAAAGGATTTCGATCCGTATCACTACCTGATCCGCATGGGTCGGAGAACGGATTTTGATTACGCAGAAGGGAAGCGCTTGTGCGAGAGCGTGCTGTTCCAAAATTATAAGATCGATGCTTGCGCGGTTCGATTCCCGATTGTCATCGGGAAGGATGACTACACGAGAAGATTGTATTCCTATGTCGAGCATATTGCTCGGGGCGAGAAAATGAATATCGATAATGCGGATGCGCGCTTTTCGATGATCGAGTCTTTGCAAGCCGGGGCCTTTCTGGCGTATCTGGCAGACCGAAAGGATACCGGACCGATGAACGCAGCAGCACGTGGGCACATCAGCGTTGCTCAGATTGTTAAACGGATTGAAGAGATTCTTGACCGCAAAGCGATTCTGGGCTCAAACGGAATTCCGGGGGAATTTAACGGTTATCCCCATAACACTCTTTCGACCGAAAAAGCCGAGGCAACGAATTTCTGCTTCGCCGAATTGGATCCGACAATCCGCGACCTTCTAAAAACATACGCAATCGATTTTGTCGAGTAAATCCGATGTCGGACCGCCCGCCGTGAATCGGTGTTTCTTGTTTGTACGATTTGTGTCGTCCCCGTGGAAGGATGCTTCGTTTTGGCGTATAATACGTTCTGTTTGAGCATTGATTTCGAAGGGACGGACCGAAATGATTTATGACAACGTTTTGATGGCGGTCGGCCATACACCGATGATTCGACTCCGGCATATGACCGGCTCGAATGACGCGGAAATTCTCGTCAAGTACGAGGGACTGAATGTCGGCGGTTCAATCAAGACCCGGACTGCTCTGAATATGATCGAGGATGCGGAAAAGAAAGGACTCATCGGTCCGGACAGCATCATTGTCGAGCCCACCAGCGGGAATCAGGGAATCGGACTGGCACTGGTCGGCGCGGTCAAAGGGTATCGAACCGTGATCGTTATGCCGGACTCCGTCAGCCTGGAGCGGAGGAAACTGGTGGAGCATTACGGGGCGGAAGTCGTTATCGTTCACGACCAAGGAGATATCGGGGAATGTATCCAAAGATGTCTGGATGAAGCCAATCGATTGGCGCGTGAGAATCCGAACGTATTCGTTCCTCAGCAGTTTAATAATCCGGCCAATCCGACCGTACATCGACACCATACCGCGCTTGAGATCCTGGAGCAGGTCGCAGGACCGATTCACGGATACTGCGCCGGAATCGGAACCGGAGGGACGCTTTCCGGAATCGGAGAAGTCCTTAGAGCACAGAATCCCGGACTTGAGATTTGGGCGGTCGAACCGGAACACGCGGCAATACTCGCCGGCGGAAACATCGGTACGCATTTGCAGATGGGGATTGGGGACGGACTGATTCCCGGAAATCTGAACCTCGATATTTTTGATCATATCCACGTCGTATCGGATGATGAGGCAATCGGAACCGCACGGGATCTCGCGCGAAAAGAAGGGTTGCTGTGCGGTATATCCAGCGGATCGAACGTTGCGGCGGCGATGGTAATGGCCGGAAAGCTCGGAAAGGGGAAAACCGTTGTCACGGTCCTGCCGGATACCGCCGAAAGGTATTTCAGCACTCCGCTTTTCATTGAAACCGAATCGGAAAAGGGGTCATCGGATCCGAAAGGTTGTGTTACGTCTCCCTGAGGTTGGGTGTTATCCGATAATCAATCAGGAAAACAGAGATCGAATGCGATCGATATTTTCACGGCACAGATTGTATCCGTGTCGATAGTTGGCTTCAATCTGATTCATATTTTTTTCCAGACTGTTCAGCGGGTAATCCGGGCGCAGGATGACCGCCTTACCCGATTCCTCCAGCTTTTCGCAAAAGAGAAGCGTTTCATTATATAGATTGTGCCGGTTTTTTAGCAGGTCGACCATCAGCGGGTATTTTTTTCCGATCAGACGAATGGCAAAATTGTATTCTTTTGCGTATTCTTTTCGAAAATGCCTGGGCTGAGTCAGAATGATCAGATTTTTCTCCTGGCCGTCCGATATCGCTTTCCGTACCGGGATTGAATCCGAGATCCCGCCGTCATAATAGATTCTTCCTTTCCAGTTGACTGCGGGGAAGGCGCCCGGAATGGCGCAGGTCGCCCGAAGAATGGTATATTCTTCATCCATTTCCTTACAGTCGAGGTATTCCGGTTTTCCGGTCACCGCATTGGTGACTCCGGCCAGAATCGTTCCGTCGTAGTTCAAAAATGCGTTTCGGTCAAAAGGCATCAGCTCGTTCGGGATGGTTCCAAATACAAAATCTATGCCGAACAGGCTCCGGGCGGTGAAGAGATTTCGCTTTCCGAAATACCGGCTGTCGTTTCGATAACGTTTCAGTATTTCAAGGTTGCGGCCGTGTTGTCGGGAGATGTAGGATACCCCGTTGCTGATGCCGGCCGAGACCCCGATACAATACGGGAAACGGATCCTTTGTTCAAGGAGATGATCCAGGGCTCCTGCGCTGAATATCGGACGAAGCGTACCTCCTTCAAGAATCAATCCCGGCATCGGACACCTCCTTGATCGAGAGAACCGGATATCCGAGCGAATGGAGCTGGCGGGCGAGCTTCGCGAGCGGAAGTCCGACGACGGTGTCGTAACTTCCTTTGATTTTGGAAACCAGCAATCCGCCCGTTTCCTGTATACCGTAAGCACCGGCCTTGTCGAGCGGATCGCCCGAAAGCGCGTAACGCCGGATCAGTTCTTCCTGAAAATCATCCGAAGGATAAAACGTAACAACGGATTTGCTGCGGAATGTTTTTTCGAAAGATCCGAATCGGAGCGCAACCGCAGTATATACGCAGTGATCCCGACCGCTCAGGCTTCGTAGCATTTCGATGGCGTTCTCGCGGTCGGAAGGCTTGCCGAGGATTTGGTTTTCGGTGCTCACGACCGTGTCCGCAGAGATGATCAGGTGATCCGGAAATCGAGAGGAAACAAAACGCGCTTTCTCGAGCGCAATGGAGGAGCAGGCTTTTCGTGCATGATAGTAGGCGTTCTTCGCGGAATAATCCCGAACCATCCGAATAAGGATCTCTGACTCCGGAATGTCCGTCGTTTCCACGCGAAAAGGGATGCCAAGCCGACCGAGAAGAGAAGCTCTTCGAGGGGAAGCGCTTGCCAGAATTACAGGCGGAGGTACGCTCATCTTTTCAAAAAACATGGCTCAGACTCCTCATCATCAAACCGGTCACAACTGAAATTCGATGCGGTTTTTTCCTTTTCTCTTTGCCGCATACATCAGTTGATCGGAAATATGGATCATGGTTTCCAGCGTAGACTCTTCCTTCATCTGGGTCACCCCGATACTACAGGAAGCACGAATTCCGCCGGGGAAGGGTCTGTTGACCAAATCGTCGCGTATTTTTTCAACCATGCGTACGGCGCTTCGGATATCAAGGCCGGGCAGAAGGATTACAAATTCATCTCCGCCCCATCTGCAGACAATGTCGCGAGGCGTCAGGGATGAACCGATGCGATTGGCGGTTTCGATCAATACCTTATCACCGACAAGGTGACCGAACATATCGTTGATTTCCTTAAGGTTATCCAAATCCAAAAAAGCAAGAGAAAGCGGTTTTTCATGCTCTCTGCAAAGACGAATCCATCGGTTTCCGTCGTGTTCGAGGCGAACGCGGTTATGGGTTTGGGTAAGTAAATCCGTTGTGCTGATTGAGCGAAGGGCCTCCAGCGAAGAAAAATGCCGTAAACGATATTTTTCTGCTCCGCGGGCTCCGAACGCACAAAGGATTCCGGAGATCAGAAGATAGGAGGACCCCGCGATAAGTTCTCTCGGAGACAAGTCTTGTATCCGGAAAGAGGACAGCAGAATAAAACAGCATGCGGATATAAAGGAAACCGAGATGACGTAATAACGGTGATTCGGAAACATGAAATAGATAATAAAAATAAGGATCATCCCCATGGTCTGGATTAAAAAATCGGGATTCGGGTAACATGCCAGCACAAAAAGAAAGACCAGCATACCGAAAAGCTCGAGCGCGGAAAGTGCCCGGGAGTAAATTCGAAAAGTACCGAAGCGATCCAGAAAAAAGTAAAAAACCAGCATACCGGCCGAAAGGAGAAGACGAAGCAGTACGACAAAGATCTTTGCCGGGATGCTGTTAATGAGAATCATGTCGGGAATCAGCAATAATATGTTGAATGCCGCCAGAACAAAGATCGAATAACCCTTTTCGCGGAGAGCGTACCGATGGAGATATCGATAGAAAGCCTCACTGTCCGGTTGTATCGCGGGAACGGCTTCGGATTCTGTCAGCGTTTTCGGATCGATTACATGGTTCTTTCCCGATTTTATCGCTTCAGACTGTCCTTTCATATTTGACATGTACATTCCTCTTTTGGTTATTCATAATATTCTTTGCTATACTCTAATCTTATCAAGGGGTCGATCCCGACCATCCAATGAAAGCGGGTTACGGGACCGGAACGGTAAAGGGAAGGGAAGAGGACAAATGTCGCACTACATCCACAAGGTCCAATATTATGAAACCGACCAAATGCAAATTGCTCATCATTCTAATTATATACGTTGGTTTGAGGAGGCGCGAACATTTTTTTTGGAAACGGCCGGATTCGGTTATGACAAAATGGAGGCCGTCGGAATTCTTTGTCCCGTTACGGAGGTACAATGCCGATATGTAAATATGGTTCGGTTTCCGGACGAAGTGCTTATCCATACGATAATTCAGGAATTCTCCGGTGTTCGCATGACGGTCGGTTATTCGATTTTGAACGCGAGGACGGGTGATCTTTGTGCCGAGGGATTCAGTCGTCATTGTTTTCTCGGAAAATCAGGAAAACCGGTTGCCCTTCAAAAGGAAAATCCTTCGTTGTTCCGACTTCTTTCGGAAAAAACAGAGAAACCCTGTTGAACGTTAACAAGTTGTTTATATATTTCTCCGAAAAAAAGATGAAAACAACAAGAAAAACTGCTATAATTGTAATCGTTACTAATTTGGTTTATAAACAAAAAAGGAGGCGTCATATGGAAGGAAATGAATGTAATGCAATGCCGTTAATCGGAGAGGCAGCCCCGTCTTTTACTGCGGTCACTACTCAGGGTATGATCAATTTTCCGGAGGATTACAAGGGCAGTTGGGTAATTTTGTTTTCCCACCCGGCGGACTTTACTCCGGTATGCACTACGGAGTTTATGACGTTTGCCACGATGGCGGACGAGTTTAAGGCACTGAACACCGAACTGGTCGGTCTTTCGGTCGACTCTTTGTACGCGCATATTGCCTGGCTTCGTAAGATTCAGGAAATTGAATGGAACGGTATGAAGGGTGTTGAGGTGAAGTTTCCGCTCATCGAGGATATTCGGATGGATGTTGCCCGCAAGTACGGGATGATTCAGCCCGGACAATCAAACACTCAGGCGGTTCGAGCCGTTTTCTTTATTGATCCGACCGGTAAAATTCGCACTATTCTTTACTATCCGCTTTCGATGGGAAGAAATTTTGACGAGATTAAAAGAATTATTATTGCTCTTCAGAAGGCAGACAAGGATCAGGTTGCGACACCGGCCAACTGGCGTCCCGGAGACGATGTCATCATTCCGACCGCCGGTTCCTGCGGAACCGCAAAGGAAAGAATGGAGGATACTTCGGACGACAAGTATTGTCTGGATTGGTTTATGTGTTTTAAGAGAGAAAAGAAGTAATACACATACTCTTCTCTCGAAAGAATGGGCTGTCTCAAAAGACTTGAAAAAAAGTCAAATGAGACAGCCTCTTCTTTTTTCTTCAATTGCATTTGAGCGCAATATAAAATATGATAGATTTTCGGAGGATTGTATACTGTGATTTGCAGAGAATGCGGACGGGAAATCAGTGAAGAAAGCGTTTTTTGTATGTTCTGCGGTACCGAGCAGGATTTTAATGAGCTCGGTCCGGAAGAAAACGATGCCATAAGTGATCGTATTCCGACAAGGCGAAGAGACGATCTGGCACCCGGACAAAAAGAATCGGAGCTTTTGACCTCTATCGGTAACGGAAAGAAAGGCCGGTTTTCGGATCCGCTGACGATTTCATTGATTGCGATTTCTTCCGTGCTTCTGGTCTCCTTTCTGTTGTTGCTTTTTGGTCGTCCCATCTTGGAAAAAAGAAGGGGATCCGTTGAAGAGACCGCCTCATCGCAAACGACAAAACCGTCGGTCGAGAGTACGGAAGTCCTTCCGGCTCGCCCGGTCATGCGATTCCTTGATTCTCAAATCCAGTTATCGGCCGGAGAGAGCTTCAACCTGCCGGATCTGGCCGAAGTATTTTCGGAAGCCTCGCTGATTTGGAAAAGTGAGCGGGCGGAAGATATTCAAGTAGATCAAAACGGGCGGGTAACGGCGATCAATCCGGGGTCCGTCTCCGTCGTCCGGGTTATGGATTCGAACGGCATTTTTCTCCCGCAAACCATACGGGTTCTTTGTCTTTCCGAAGAAGCCGAAAAACTGATTGATGAAACGGAAAGGCTGAATGTTCAATCGGAAGAGCTTGCAGAGATCGATACCCGAACCGTCTCGTATTTCCCGGCGGCACGTAACCTGAATTATTTCTGGGATAAAACACTTTTTTACGCATTGGAGGATTTTCCCGAAGAAGAGGATGACGGACGGATTAACGCTTATCATGTCGAAAAGAGGAAACTTAAGAGCGCACAATCCGGCAACCCGATCGACTACGAAATCTACAGAAGCCCGGCATTGGGTATCGTCAATAAAATCACCTCCATCGAGTACCTTTCGGGGAATAAGGTTGAAATTTCGGAATATTATTATGAAAATGACGGGAAACTCAACTTTGTGTTTATCCATAAGGACACCTCGTATACTCCGAGCCGTCCGGCTGCCCCGAACATTTACGGAGATCGCTATTATTTCAGAGATGACGTGATGGTGAAATGGCGGACGGTCAACGGCGCGGACGGGGTTCAAGACATAGCAATCGGGGAAAGGGAGCGTCAGAACACCGCTTCACAGTACTCGGTCTCTCTGTACTCGGATCAGGACGATCAAACGATGAATCGGTTTGATTCGCTGGAAAAAGAGATTTTAAACAAAGCCTACATCACATACGAAACGGTTCTGGCGGAGAAACGAACGATTCGAATTTCAGGCTGTGTTAAGGACGCATCGGGAATGAGCGTCAGTGACGCAAAAATATCTTTGGTTTGTACGGATGAAAATAACGCGGAATTGTATCAGACGTTTTCGAATACGGACGGTATGTACCGAATCATCGTACCGCCCGGAACTCATGCTTATTCCCTGACTGTCGAAAAAAACGATTTTGCTCCGGTTACGGTACACGATATCGATATTATCGGTATAGAGGCGGATTCTTTTGTCGAGAGCGTAGTTTTGGTACCGATGAGCGAAGAAAGTTACACGATCGGTATATTGATTACCGATGCGGTTACGAAGGCCAATGTTATTCTTGATGATGGGTTTTCGACCGAAATGCTGCGGATTGCGGGCGCCGAGATTCGATTCCGCGAAGGAATCGGGAACATAAAAGGGAGCGTTATTCAAACGGTTCAGACGGATTTGAACGGCTTCGCGGAAGTCTCTCTTCCGCCCGGTGCGTATTCGGCGGAAGTGTCGGTAAACGGTTATGAGAGCACACTTTTTTCCGTATATGCCTATCCGGAGCCGAATCTGTTCCGGTTCAGCCTGTCTCCGGTGCTCGGAATAGCACAGATGCGTATCGTTCTTACATGGTCTGACTCCCCTGCGGATCTGGACGCTCATCTGTTTACCCCGTTTTCGGATCAAGACAGCGGACCGGACTCCCATATATGGTTCAGAAACCGTGCCGACGAGTACGGAAATCGACTGGATGTGGATGCAACGGACGGTTACGGTCCCGAAACCGTGACCATCGGAAACATCGGTGAAGGGTCGTATTAATATTACGTGACGGATTTTTCGCACTGCATTTCGGCGGAAACCGATTCCGAAGAAATGTCCCGATCGGACGCCTTGGTTCAGATCTACACCGAAGACGGACTGATGTATTCTTTTCCGGTCCCGGCAGGCATCGAAGGTGTCATCTGGGAGGTTTTTGAGATCAGGAACCGGACGATTATACCGATTCACCGATACTATTCCGGTATCAGCGATAAACCTTGGTGGAATACCGATAAACAGAATTGAGCGAAACAAGCTACGGATAACGGCGCAAAGACGATTCGCGAAATGACGACAATCAATACGATCGGCAGAACAGAGAACAGAACCTCTATGGTTTTTTTCCAAGAATCGTCATCGGATGGGTTCGAGGTTTTTTACGGAAAAGTCAAGGATCGGCGAAGAGTGCGTCAGCGCACCGACGGAGATGAAATCGACTTTCAGTTCGGCCAGTTTCCGCAGTCTGCCCTGCGTGATGTTGCCCGACACCTCGGTCATTGCCCGACCGGCGATCATCCGGATAGCCTGTGCGATGGTATCGTCGCTCATATTGTCGAGCATAATGATATCCGCTCCGGCTTCGATCGCTTCGGCGACCATATCCAGAGTCTCGACCTCAACTTCAATCTTTCGTACAAACGGTGCATATTCACGAGCCATTCGAACCGCATCGGAAACCGATCCGGCAGCACCGATGTGGTTATCCTTAAGCAACACACCGTCCGACAGATTATAGCGGTGGTTACTGCCTCCGCCGACGCGAACCGCATACTTATCAAATATGCGCATGTTTGGGATTGTTTTTCGGGTGTCCAGCAGACGGGTTGAAAAACCGGCAAGCTCGTCGGCCATCGATCGTGTCTGCGTTGCGATTCCGCTCATTCGCTGAAGGAAATTCAGCGCGGTCCGCTCTCCGGAAAGGATAATCCGTCCGTCTCCCGCGAGGATGCCGACCTTGTCACCGTTTCGGACGCGGTCACCGTCCTTGAAACGAGATGTGAATATCACTTTTTCATCCAGGAGCCGGAAGACCCTCTCAAAAACCGGAAGACCGCAAACCACACCGTCCTGTTTACAGATCAAATCGGCATGAACCGCGACCGGATCGGGCATGACTGCCTGTGTGGATATATCCTCGTGGGAGATATCCTCCCGCAGTGCCAGGCGGATGAGGTCATCCGCTATGATGGTCAGTATCGATCCATTGCTCATAAAAATCTTTGTCCCTTCTTCTGATCTCATCCAAAACGATATTACGGAATTCCGAATCGAAAACACGGTTTTCATATAAGGAGAGATCGACCGTTGTTTCTTCTACCGGGGTGTACGGGATGCTTTGCGCAATTTCCGCCGCTGCCCGTTTTGCGAATACCAGACTTTCGAGAAGCGAATTACTGCCCAGACGGTTTTTGCCGTGTACGCCGGTACAACTGGTTTCGCCGATTGCGTATAATTTTTCCATGGAGGTTCGCCCCTTGAGATCCACCTCGATTCCGCCCATAAAGTAATGCTGAGCCGGTGTGACCGGAATCGGCTCTTTGACGAGGTCGTAACCCTGCTTCAGGCAGTGTTTGTATATATTCGGGAAACGACTCCGGATTTTGTCCGGATCGAGATGGGTCATGGAAAGGTAGACATATTCTTTTTCGTCCTTTTGCATCTGCTCTCGTATGGCCGCGGTTACGATATCCCGGGGCTGAAGCTCATCCGTGAAACGCTCCATATTGGCGTTGAGAAGGTATGCTCCCTCCCCGCGGACCGCTTCGGAAATCAAGAATCGACGACCGGGCTTGGTGGAATACAGCGCGGTCGGGTGAATCTGGATGTAATGCACATCTTTGAGCGCGATGCGATGGTTTGAGGCAATCGCCAAAGCATCCCCCGTAATGTGTGCGAAGGCGGTTGAGTGTTTGAAAAGTCCTCCGATTCCTCCGGTTGCAAGGACGACGACTTTTCCGTGGATTGCCTGAGGAACGCCGTCCCGATCCAGTACGACGATTCCGCGGCAAATGTTGTTGTCCGAGATCAAATCGACCATGCGGGAGTGCTCGCTGATGGTTATATTCTTCTTTTTTCTGAGGCCGTTCAATAGCTTTGAGGTAATCTCCTTACCGGTGATGTCATCATGATGAAGAATTCTGGATTGTGAGTGTCCGCCTTCCTTGGTTCGAGAGAGCTCTTCCCCCGCACGGTCGAAATTGACATGGTACGCAAGAAGCTCCTGAATAATAAGCGGAGACTGGCGAATCATCGTATCAACGGCCTTGCGGGAATTCTCATAATGACCTGCACGCAAGGTATCTTCAAAATAATCGTCGTAATCGTCCGCATCCTTCATTGCGGCAATTCCGCCCTGCGCAAGATAAGAGGCGCTGTTTTCGAGCGTATCCTTGGTAATCATTCGGACCGAGAGCGTATCCGGCAGGTTGAGCGCACAGAAAATACCCGCGGCACCGGTCCCGACGATGATGACATCCGTCTTATTCGAAATACTATCTTCCATCTGTTATCCCGCCAATTCGTGCATCTTGAGGAGAGGAACCAGAGCTTGCTTTCGCAAATCCTCTCTCATTTCGATTTTTGTGCGCAGGTGGGTTAATGAATCAAGCAGGTTTTGAAGTGTCGTTTTCTTCATATCCGGACATATTGGCGTTGCGGAAGGGAAAAGGAATTTTTTAGAGGGATTGTCTTTTCGGAGTTGATGTCCGACGCCCTCTTCCGTGCAAATAATGAAGGTGTCGGATTTTGAGCCGGCTGCTTCGTAAATGATTCCGGAAGTGCTTCCGACAAAATCGGATACTTCAATCACTTCACGCGGGCATTCGGGGTGGGAAAGAACCTTTGCTCCGGGGTTCTCTCGAATCAGATCAAGGACAGAGGCCGCTGATATTTGATTGTGGGTCGGACAAAATCCGGACGGCAGTATGAACGTTTTGTCCGGGAAAAAATCGGATAAATAGCCGCCGAGATTGCGATCCGGAACAAAAAGGATGTATCGCGCATCGATTTTCGAAATGATCATTTTTGCATTGGATGAGGTCACACAGACATCGGATGCCGCCTTGACCCGGGCCGTCGAATTTATATAACAGACGACCGACAAATCATCGTGCATCGCGCGGATCCGGAGGATCTCGCTTTCGTCGATCATATGAGCCATCGGGCAACCCGCAGACGAATCCGGCATAAGAACCGTCTTGTCGGGGCTGAGGATTTTTGCGCTTTCCGCCATGAATCGAACGCCGCAAAAGGCGATAATCTTATTCGGGGCTTCCATCGCGACACGACTCAGATAATAGGAGTCTCCGACATAATCGGCGACATCCTGAATGGCTCCGTCAACGTAGTAATGCGCCAGGATGACGGCATCCCTTTTCTGTTTCATGGCCCGGATTTGCTCAATCAGTTGTTCCACTGAGGAATTCTCCGTTTCAACGATGTAGAAGTATTCTAACATCTGTCATTACTAGTGACAAGAACACAAGGAATACGGGATGCCTCGAGTGAAGGAAGTGTGATATAATTATGAACAAGTTGTATTTTGAACAATAAACGTTTCGTTATCATGAAACAATGCATGTCCGAAACAGTGAGATGCATTGAATCGCTATGTTCGGACAGCGATTTTTTGCGAAACGCTTCCGTACACATCGCTTGCGGGGGGCAAGGTAAAATGGACAACTCAATCTTACATCCGCTGGATGCGGGAAAAATGTCGGACGGAGAGCTTTTTCGAGCGATGATGGATCATGTTCATGAGGGAATCTATTTTATCGACAGAAAGTTCAATGTTACATACTGGAATGATAGTGCCGAGCGTATCACCGGAATTCCCGCATCGGAGATACTCGGTAAAATTTCTACGGAGAGTATTTTAAGACCGGTTGACGAAAACGGAGAGCGGTTGACATCCGACCGAACGGCGCTGAAAATGTCCATGCTTGACGGCAAGCAGAGAGAGCAGGAAGTGTATATTCGCCATCGGGACGGGCATCGTGTTCCGGTTCTTCTTCGTACCGTTCCCATTAAGAAATTTACGAAAATCCTCGGAGTGATGGAAGTTTTCATTGATGTCAGCATCCGCCAGGAAATAAAAAACGAGGCCGAGCAGTACAAGGAGCTCGCTTTTACCGACAAACTTACGGGACTTTACAACCGCAGATATATCGAGGAGTTTATCAAGGCACGGATGGACGAATATCTGATTCGGGGGGTTCCCTTCTGCGTGATGTTTTTGGATATCGACCATTTCAAGCAATTCAACGACAACTACGGTCATGAGCTCGGTGACGAAGTGATCTGCATGGTCGGTAAAGCCTGCTCGCTGATGATTCGCTCCTCCGACCTTTTTGGCCGGTTCGGCGGAGAGGAATTTGTCGCCGTACTTCCGGGGACCAATGAACAGAACATGTATGTAATCGCGGACGCGATGCGCAGTATCGTTGAAAATACCGGGATTTCATCCGAGGGTGAAAAGCTTAAGGTAACCATTTCGATCGGGGCCACGATGGTTCGGCCGGATGACACGCCGGAAACGGTAATGAAGAGAGCGGATGAACTGTTGTATAAGAGCAAGGAAGACGGCAGAAATCTGGTTTCGACCGGATAATCCTTTTCGCAGACGATAAGTGGTTGCCTCGGGGGTTCCATAATCCGGACTTTTTCTTCTAAGACGTGAGCAAAAGCCCTCCAAAAAGCAAACTTCATTGATTTTCTGGGATTTCGTATTATAATATAAAGATAGGTTGACATCCCTTCGCGATCTGTTGCATTCCGTTTGACCGGTTTGCCGGGGGATTCTTGTAAGAAACGGAGGATTCGCCTGTACCTTGCGATTCTTCAAGTTACGCAATAAGCTTTTGAGAACGGGAGACATATGACCACCATCTATTTTGTACGGCATGCGGAGCCTGATTTGCGGCAAAAAGATGAACTTCAGCGTCCTTTGACTCCGAAAGGAAAAGAGGACAGTTTGCGTTTATCCGAGTTTTTCAGAAATGAACCGATCGATTATGTGTACTCCAGTCCGTATAAGCGGGCCATTGAGACAATCCAACCCCTTGCGGATCGAAATCGAAAAACAATATATCTCGAGAAGGATTTTCGCGAGCGAAAGATCGATGACGAATGGATTGATGATTACGAGAATTTCATTGAACGACAATGGACGGACTTTCTTTATCGAAGAAGAAACGGGGAGTGTCTTCAAACCGTTCAGGACCGAAATATTGCGGCGACGAATATGTTGCTTTTAAAGCATATGAACAAAAGCATTGTTGTCGGAAGCCACGAGAATGCTTTGGGGACGGTAATCAAGTACTATACGAAGGATTTCGGAATCAAGGAATTCATGAGGGTTCGAAATCTTCGCCCGTGGATCGTTCGCTTCACTTTTCGCGGGGTGGAGTGCGTAAATGTCGAGGATTTCTGTCTGAATGTTTAACCCCGTCAACGGCGGACGAATATTGAATGTTGTATAAAAAAAGTCCCCCGCCTTTCCCGGCGGGGGACTTTTACTCCTGTAGGATGTCGGATCAGTAAGCGACTCCGTGAGCAATCATTGCTTGTGCAATTTTGAGCATTCCCGCAATATTGGCTCCGAGAACCAAATTCTCCGGGTCGTTGTATTCGGTGGCCGCTTCGGTTGCATTCTTGAAAATGTTTTCCATGATCTTGCGAAGCTTCTCGTCCACTTCCTCGAAGGTCCAGGAAAGGCGCATGGAATTCTGTGACATCTCAAGTGCCGAGGTTGCTACGCCGCCGGCGTTTGCGGCTTTCCCCGGAGCAAAATAAACACGATTCTCCCGAAAGAGATCGACCGCTTCGGGCGTACAGGGCATGTTTGCTCCCTCGCCGACGTATTTGCATCCGTTTTCGATGAGCGTCTTTGCGCTTTCCGCATTCAATTCGTTTTGTGTGCTGCAGGGCAAAGCGATGTCACATTTCACGGACCAAACGCCGGGTCCCTCGGTATATACCGATCCCGGAACCGCCTGAGCATATTCCTTAATGCGTCCGCGTCGAACCTCTTTAATTTCTTTTACCACATCCAGGTTAATTCCGTTCGGATCATAGATGTAGCCGTTCGAGTCGGATGCGGTTACGACCTTCGCACCGAGAGCCATTGCTTTTTCTGTAGCGTAAATCGCGACATTTCCGCTTCCGGAGATGACGACGATTTTTCCTTTCATGGATTCTCCTCTTGCTTTGACCATCTCATTTACGAAGTATAAAAGACCGTATCCCGTCGCTTCCGTGCGAGCGAGCGATCCGCCGTATGTAAGGCCTTTACCGGTCAACACACCGGTAAAGTCGTTGTTTAATCGTTTGTACTGTCCATACATATAACCGATTTCCCGGGCTCCGACGCCGATGTCTCCGGCGGGTACATCGGTAAACGGACCGATGTGCTTGGAAAGCTCGGTCATAAAGCTTTGGCAGAAACGCATCACCTCGGCATCACTTTTTCCCTTCGGATCGAAATCGCTTCCGCCTTTTCCTCCGCCGATCGGAAGACCGGTCAGAGAGTTTTTGAAGCATTGCTCAAAGCCGAGAAACTTGATGACGGAGAGATTGACGGACGGATGGAGTCTCAGTCCGCCTTTGTACGGACCGATTGCGGAATTAAACTGAACGCGGAAGCCGCGGTTGACCTGAACCTTGCCTTGATCGTCAACCCATGAAACACGGAAAGAAATCACGCGCTCGGGCTCGACCATCCGCTCCACGACGCCCAATTTTTCGAAATCGGGATTTTTTTCCACCGCCGGTTCAATCGACTCCAAAACCTCTTGAACGGCTTGAAGAAACTCAGGTTGATTCGGGTCTCTTTCCCGAACTTTGTCAAAGACTTTCTGTAAATAGGCGTTTTTCATCGGCAATTCCCTACCTTCGGATTATTTTTCCGCTCGAAGGACGGCCAATCGCCTCGCTATCCCTCCGAGTCTCTTCGCCTATTATAAAACGCATTCGGAAAAAATGAAATAGCTTTTTTAAAATAAATGAAGCAATAGTGAGGTAAAGTTGCAAAAACAGATAACGGGATTTCTTCGAATGCGTCGAAGAAATCCCTGTATAAAGCAGATCAGGAAGACTTCAAGAAGGATATAAAAAACGAGAAACCAAAAAATACGAAATAATGAACGGGCAAAATTGCATAAAGTCGGAAGAGTATGGTTTTTCGCAGCGTGAAAAAACGCGCGATAATTTCTTGATTCCGAATTCGGGTGATTGCTTTCGGCTTGAACGCCTGTCCGAACAGAGTATACTGAATTGGAAGAAAGCCGATGAAGCGCGGAGGTGTCAAAATGATCATCAGGACTATGCTCGAGCAGGACTATGAGGAAGCTTATGAAATGTGGATGCGCGCGGGAAAATCCGGTGTTCGGGCGATTGAGGATTCGCGGGACGGGATTGTTCGTTTTTTGAAAAGAAATCCCGACACCAGTTTCATCGCGCAAATTGACGAAAGAATCGTCGGAGTTTTGATGTGCGGTCATGACGGCCGACGCGGATACATTTATCATACGGCCATCCGGGACACCAGTCGTGCGAAAAGCATCGGAAGGGGATTGCTGGACGCGATGGAGTCCGCCATGAAAAAACTCGGGATTACAAAGGTCGGACTTCTGGTCGATATCGAAAACGAGGAAGGTGCTCGGTTCTGGGAGCTTCTGGGCTGGACACGCAGAGAGGATTTGGTCTATTTTAACCGCGTGATTGAATAAATGATCGGATCGGCAAAGGATTCAGGAGAAAGAGGTTATTATGAGTTTTTCGGAGAACAACGGGAAAGACCGACTCTATTTTAAGCCGGAGAAAAGCGGCGGTATCGTGCGAATTTCTTGCGCAAAGAACGGAAAATACCTGATTCGTGCGGTCCCGAATATTTCGGCTTTTCAAACGCTTTTTGAGGCGGGAAAAAGAACGCGGTCCGCACCGGACCCGAAAATCGGGGAGGATTGGATTCAACAAGGTCCGGAATCCTTTTATCTTGAGATCCTGATGACACTGCCGCGGGAAAAGGAGTGGAACGATGAAAAGTACTCCGAGAACCTGAATCGATTGCTCCGGGAGGTTCTTTCGGGAGAGAACTCCGATTTGTTATACTGATGGGCGGAGGTTCACTTATGAAGCTGCAAGATCAAAAAGAATGGCTGGTTGATCGGGTTGCCCGGTTTACGGAATACTCCGCAAAACATCTTCCGGATGATGTCAGGGAGCGTCTGCGTGCTCTTCGCGCTTCCGAGACGACGGAGTTCGCGCGCATTATCTACGACGCCATGTTCGATAACATAGAGAAAGCGGATGAGCTGTCCCGGCCGGTTTGTCAGGACACGGGCATCATCCAGTTTTTTGCACGGGTCGGTACCCGGTTTCCTTTGATTGACCGTTTGGAAGAAATTTTGCGCGACGCGGTTCTTCTTGCAACGCGGCGCGCTCCCTTACGCCATAACGCCGTCGAGGTCTTCGACGAAAAAAACACCGGAAACAACGTCGGTTTTCGAATCCCCTGGATTGAGACGGAGCTGATTCCCGAAAGTGACATTCTGGAATTGTGTGTGTATATGGCCGGCGGCGGGTGCAGTCTTCCGGGTATTGCGGAAGTGTTAATGCCGCTCGAGGGTTATGAGGGGGTGGTTCGGTTTGTATTTGATCGAATCACAACGTATGGAATCAATGCCTGTCCGCCGCTTCTTGTCGGTATCGGAATTGCCGGATCGGTTGAAGTGGCGGCCAAGCTCTCCAAAAAGGCGCTTCTTCGTCCGCTCGGATCGAGAAACGAAAATCCGACCGGAGCGGATCTGGAAAGACGGATCGAGGAAGGGCTCAATAAGATCGGAATCGGCCCCGGCGGACTGACGGGCAACATGTCGGTCATGGGCGTTCATATCGAGCAGGCGGCAAGACATCCGGCAACGCTGGCGGTCGGTTTATCGACCGGCTGTTGGGCGCACCGTCGGGCGTGGATCCGATTCCACGGCGATTTATCGTATGAAATGCTGTCGCACAAGGGGGCCGAATTATGAGCGGAAAAACGCTGACAACACCGATTTCGGATCAAGAGATTGAAAGCCTTTCGGTCGGAGATATTTTCTATTTGAGCGGACACCTGATTACCGGAAGAGACGATGTCCATCAGCGGGTAATCAAGCAGGGACTGGAACTTCCGGTCGATCTAAGCGGCGGCGCAATTTTTCATGCCGGTCCGATTATGCAACAACGAACGGATGAGCCCGGGAAATACGAAGTTATATCCATCGGGCCGACAACAAGCATGCGTATGGAAAAATACGAGAAGGAATTCATCGAAAAGACCGGAGTCCGACTGATTATCGGAAAGGGCGGAATGGGGCCGAAGACAACGGAGGGGTGTGTAAACGGTCGGGCGGTCCATGCGGTTTTTCCCGGAGGATGTGCCGTTCTGGCCGCCCGATGTGTCGAAGAGGTGGAGGATGTGAAATGGCTCGATTTGGGCATGCCCGAGGCGATGTGGGTCATGCGCGTCCGAAGGTTCGGGCCGCTTATTGTTTCCATTGATATCCGCGGCAACAATCTTTTCGAGCATAACAGGAAATTATTCGAGGAGCGGAAGATTCCGATCGTCGGTGAAATATGTAAACACGTCGATTATCTGCACGGACCGGAATAAGTAAAATCGCAAACAAACGGTGTTTCACGAAGGAGAAAAACCGAACTTGATCATTACGGTAATCCGACACGCGAAAGTGGACTTTATTTTCCCCCGAAGCTACGGTCCTCAGGGGCAAATCGAAGCGTCTCGGGCATATAATGAGTGTCCGATCGACATAAGCGGGATCGAAACGATTGAAACAGATGCAAAGATTTTCGTCAGCACTCTTCCGAGAAGCGAAGCGACGGCGCTTATCATGTTCAAAGATCGGCCGTTGATTCGATCCGAGCTTTTCGATGAAGTACCGTTGGCTCCGTTTACGCGGCGGAACATTCGGCTTCCGTCGATTCTTTGGGATGTGATCGGACGTTTTTTGTGGAACTTTCGAATCGGCGGCCAGCCGGAAACCCGTTCCGATACCGATATGCGAGCGGATCGCGCGATTGATTTGATGGAAAGCACCGGAGAGGATTGTTATTTGGTTTCGCACGCATTTTTCATGCGGACACTCTTTCGACGCCTGAGAAAGCGTGGGTACAGATCCGCTTCGCGATTCGGGCTGATACATAATCTGAGTCGCTTTGTCTATGAAAAATAGCAGACGGATTCCGTTTTTTTCGGCGTAATAAAGAGGTAGCCATGAGCGATTATTCGGAGACCCGTGATCATTCCCGGTTGTCGGACGACCGGCCTCGTATCGGATATGCTTGCGTGACCGTGGGCGTTCCGGGGACACGTTTGCGGACGTTGACCCGGCGATTCGCGAGCGGGGACAAACTTCATGAGATTATCGACGGGAACCTCGACGCGCTCGAAAAACAGGCAAAATACAACATCGAAAACGGCATTCGGATGTTCCGGATCAGCTCGGATATTATTCCGTTTGCCGGAACTCCGATCAATCCGATCCGCTGGGAGACGCAATACGCAAAAGAGCTCGCTCGAATCGG
The DNA here is from genome assembly GCA_012729635.1 of Clostridiaceae bacterium. GTDB lineage: Bacteria > Bacillota > Clostridia > Saccharofermentanales > Saccharofermentanaceae > JAAYCT01. Next base: position 65,061 of record JAAYCT010000030.1, read on the forward strand.
ACGGGTTTTCAGAGAGGGCGGAATACGGGTGTCGATGCATCCCGGTCAATATACCGTGCTGAACTCGCCCGATTCGTCTGTCGTTGAAAAGTCAATTTGCGACCTTTCCTGGCACGCGGACTTTTTGGACGCGCTCGGGGTGTCTTTTGAAAGCAAAATTGTACTTCATATCGGCGGCGGCTATGGGGATCGAGTTGCGGCGCTTCGCCGATTTTCCGACCGATACCGTACCCTTCCCAAAAATGTTCGCGACAGGCTCGTCATCGAAAACGACGAGCGGATATTCTCGATCGAAGACGCGCTCGTTCTTTACGAGAGTATCGGAACACCGGTCGTTTATGACAATCTGCACCGGGAGGTTTTTGAGAAAAGAAGGCTCGACGATCATGCCGATATGATTCGGCGCTGTGCCCGGACCTTCCAACAAACGGACGGGCGTCAAAAAATCCATTATTCTCTTCAGGATCCGAATAAAAAGGCGGGTGCGCATTCAGCAACCGTCCGCATCGATGAATTCATGGAATTTTTCCGCCGGATTCGGGATGGGAGTCCGGATATCATGCTTGAGGTCAAAGATAAGAACCTTTCCGCGATAAAATGCGCATTGCTGACTTCCGGGCAGCCGGACAGAAAGCTTTTGGAAAAAGAATGGAGTCGATACAAATACACGGTGATGGAACGATCGCCTTCCATTTATTCGGAGATCCGGACTCTTTTTTCCTCGACAGGGAATATATCGGCGGAGTCATTCTATCGCCGGACGGAAGATGCGCTTTCCGGAACGATTGATCCGGGAAAAGCGGAAAACGCGGCACTTCATGTCTGGGGATATTTTTCGGGAAAAGCGACCGAAAGGGAAAAAGCTTTGTTTTTCAATCGGCTTGCCGCATACCGAAAGGGAGCCGGATCCCTTTCCGCCGTGAAAAAACATCTCTTTCGAATGGCTGAGACGTATCGGGAAGATTATCTTTTGAATTCTTTGTATTTTTATTTGTGATTTTTCTGATACGCGGTTTTACGGCGGTACGGGAGTCGGATTGAGTAAAGAATTCGTCCGGTTACAGAAGTTCTTGCCAGCTGTCGATGGAATAATCCGACACAGCCCGTATTTCCTTCCAGTCGTCCCGCGAGGAGAAGTCGTAAACCCCGCAGACTTTGAAACCGGCTGATTTTGCGGCGCTTACGCCCGGAAGAATGTCTTCGAAAACAACGCATTCATGAGGCTGAAGACCGAGGCGTTCGGCCGCGAGCAGGTAGATGTCCGGATGCGATTTGTCCCGGGAAACCTCATGCACCATGGTGATGGAATCGAAGAGCGAAAGGACACCGTTGTTTTCGAGAACATGCATAACGCTGGACAAGCCGAGCGCGGTCGCAATTGCCAGTTTCTGTCCGAGGCGGTTTATTTTCCGAAGATACGCTTCTGCGCCCTCTTTCAGACGAATTTCCTCGGCATAGGAAGCGTCTGCCATCTCATTCCAACGGGCGATGACTTCGTCGGGTGACATCGAAAGGCCGTAACGGGCGACGGTGTACTCCGCCGCTTTTCGATACCCCATGGTTTTTACGGCTTGTGAATAGTCCTCGGTTGCGGTAATCCCGTGCTCGCCGAGAAATCGGATATCGATTTCCATCCACATCGACATCGAATCCAAAAGTGTTCCGTCCAGATCGAAAATCGAGCCCCTTGCTCCGTTCATTTTTCCCTCCGGGAAATGATTTAAACCATTTTATCACTTTTTTCGCTGAACGGGTGTCCTGTTTCGGGGTCATCGACTTCAAACATTCTTCGAACATAAAACTAACAATCAGGTGCTTTATAACCTGTATCCGTCCCCGATACAATGATATCGGAGTCGGAGGTGATCGAAATGCTTCTCGAAAGAATCAGACAGGTGTTTGTTGTTTTTTGGGCGAATAGAGCAGAACGCCGAAAGCCGTTATGGACTCGTGCGTTGCGTCGATCGTAGATTTCGGTTTTTTCCGGCTCGGGTCGGCGGCAGGTTACCGACCGACCCGGTGCGTGTGCGGATTATTCGCGACAGAAAGGGTTAAGTCGTATCTCCAATCCGATAATAAGGACTCCGGGATTATTCCCGGTTTTTATTTATCAGCGCCGCAATCTCCTTAACACCGGGCGTTCTTCCCGATGAGACCACCCGATCGTTAATCACAAGGGCGGGTGTCTGCATGACACCCATCGCCGCAATCTGCGCAAAATCGGTCACCTTCACGATATCGGCCGACAGACCTTCTTTCTGAAGTGCCTCGACCGTGTTGGCATAGAGTGTTTGACAGTTTTTACAGCCGCCGCCGAGAATCTTAATCGTCATTTTTCATTTCCTCCGAATCTATTTTTTGTTGTGCCCGGTATTGGGAATACCCTCCGGACAGATTGTATACCTTTGAAAAACCGCGGTTCAGCAGAATATTCTGTGCCGCGTTCCCGGTTCCTCCCTTATTGCAGTAAGTGACAACGGGCTTTTCCGGATCCAGAACACAGATCTCGTCGCGAAGATTTTCATGAGGGATGTTGCATGCGTCGGGAACATGTCCGGTCTGATATTGTTCCCGGGAGCGTGTATCGATGACGGTATAATTATCGATATTTTGTGCAAGCTCTTCATTTCGGATCAGTGCACGGCCGCGATCCAACTCGTTTTCGAGAATCATACCCGTGTACATGACCGGATCCTTTGTATTTGAGAACGGCGGAGCATAAGAAAGATCCAAATGAACCAGATCTTCCGCCGTCATCCGTGCCGTCATCGCTGTCACGAAGACATCCATACGCTTATCGACTCCGTCAAATCCGACAATCTGAACACCGAGCAGTGTATGGCTCTTGCGGTCCGCAATCGCTTTGATGATCATTTCCTTTCCGCCCATGTATTCGGGTCGGTCGGTCTTGATGTTATGCACGGTGATCGTATCAAAGCCCTGATTTCTTGCATCTTTTTCCGTAAGTCCCGTCCCGGCGACCGCCATCCCGAATGTTTCGAAAATACCCGTTCCGAGTACTCCCCGGTGATAGAAATCGCCGCCGGTAATCACATCTCCGGTGATTCGACCGGTTTTATTTGCGGTCGATCCCAGTGGCCGGTAAAAGGGTTTTCCGGATAACGTGAAAAAATTTTCGGCGCAATCTCCGCACGCGAAAACATCTTGAATATTGGTCCTTTGACGATCGTCAACAGAGATTGCGCCGGTCGGTCCGATTTTTACTCCGGCATTCTGAGCGAGCGTGACATTCGGTCTTGCGCCGACGGACAGGATGACCATATCGGCGGGAATCGATTCACCGTCGGAAAGAATGACCTCCGAGCGGCCGATATTCTTCGCGGTTATACCCGTTCTGATGCGAACCCCCTCGCTTTTTAAATGTTTTTCCAAATGTACGGCCATATCCGGATCCAGAATCGGACAGATGTCCGGTAACTTTTCTATCACGGTTATTCCGATTCCACGAAGAGACAGATTGTCCGCGACTTCCAACCCGATGAACCCCGATCCGATGATGGCGGCGGTCTTCGGTTTGTTTTCCTCGATAAATCGACGGATCGCAATCGCGTCCGCAGGATTACGTAACGTGAAAACATGCGGGAGGTCCGCTCCCGGAACGGGCAGACGAATCGGATTCGCACCGGTTGCCAATACTAAAATATCGTAGTTATCCGTAAATATTTCATTGCTCTCAAGGTTTCGGACGGTGAGGATTTTTCGTTCCGGGTCGAAGGATTCGACCCGATGGGCGATCTTAACCTCGATTCGATATTTTTTTCGGAAGAACGCCGGATCCCGCGGCGTCAATTTTCGGATATCGTCGACGATACCGCCGATGTAGTAGGGGAGTCCGCAACCGGAATACGAGATGTATCGGTCCGCGTCATAAATAATGATTTCGGCGGTTTCGTCGTTCCTGCGCGCCTTAGCCGCCGCGGAGGTTCCGGCGGCGACCGCACCGATGATTACGATTCTCTTGGCGGAAGAGGATTCGCTGGAAGAATTCATACGGGTCACTCCTTTCGGTTCGGGACATCGGATTGAAACACTCGAATGATTGCGGAATCAAATCAATAAAAACGAGAAGGCGTTAAATAAGTATCCTATAAGAATCAGCCCGATGACGATGATTCCGAAGAAAACGGCGAGCAGGCGGGTACGGACGACTTTCTTTAGCATAATGAGCGAGGGCAGTGAAAGAGCGGTGACCGCCATCATGAACGAAAGCACGGTACCGATTCCGACACCTTTGCCGACCAGGGCTTCGGCAATCGGCAGCGTTCCGAAGATGTCGGCGTACATCGGTACGCCGAGAACGGTCGCAATCAAGACGGAAAACGCGTTTTCCTTTCCGAGAATCATTGCGACCCATTCTTCGGGGATTATGTTATGGATAACGGATCCGATCAGAACGCCGATCAGGATGTAAAGCCAGACTTTTTTTACGATGAATACGACCTGATCGAACGCGAATCGGAGGCGCTCATTGCAAGACAGATTTCCTTCCTCCGGTTGGGATCCCGAGGGCTGAAACACAAAGGATTCAATCTGACTTTCGAGCTTCAGGGCGCCGATTGTCGATCCGCCGATCACAGAAAGAATCAGACCGACAACGACGTATGCCAAAGCGATTCGCCAGTTAAAGACGCTTGCCAAAAGGAGAATGGATGCCAGATCGACCAACGGGGACGAGATCAAAAATGAAAAGGTGACGCCGATCGGAAGACCGGCCGATGTGAACCCGATAAAGATCGGGATGGACGAACAAGAGCAAAAGGGGGTTACGGTTCCGAGCAAAGCTCCGAGAATATTTCCGGGAAGACCTTTGACCCTGCTGAGGATTCTTCGCGTACGCTCCGGAGGGAAAAAACTTTGAATCAGCGACGATAGGAAAATCAGGACGGATAGAAGAATGAATATTTTGATTGTGTCATAGAGGAAAAAGTGTATACTTCCGCCGATCCTCCCTTTCGCGGAAAGCCCGAAAACATTTTCAACCAACAGTGAAATCAAATCATCAAGCCAATTCATTTTTAACAGCTGATCATTTAAGAAACGAAAAAATTCCATCATCTCTTTTCCTCCGTAACGTTGCATTCGACGGAAGGTCTTTTTTCGGTCAAGGAGGAAAGAATCCCGATCACCTGTTCCATCCCGTCGGAACAAAGCGAATAGTGGACCCAAAGTCCTTCTTTTCGACTCGTGACGAGGCCGGCACCGGTAAGTATTTTCATGTGATAGGAAAGCGACGGCTGCGAAAAATGAAAATGCTCGAGAATTTTACAGGCGCATTTTTCCCCGTCACGAAGAACCAGAAGAATCTCCAGCCGGGTCCGGTCGGAAAGCGCTCTGCATATGTCCGCGCATGATTGATAAGGGTCGGTCATCGATATTCCTCCGTAACTAAATAGAGAGATGTCTATATAGTAACACGGAAATCATTCGCTCACAAGCGATTTGAGGCAAAAAGTTAATAAAGATTGATTATCAAGCGATATTACAATATAATAATCTTGTATTACACATATCCGGAAAACGATTTCGGATACAGACGAGTCCCCTCGGTTGTACTGATTTGATTTGAGGTTTGTCATGGAGCGTAAACCCAAGGAACGTTTCGTCGATCGATTGACCGGACATACGATAGAAAATTACGGCAAGGAACATTACGTTCCTCTTAAGGTGATGGTCTATCTTGCGTTTTTTCTGTCGATAACCTATTTACACTACAGTATCAGTGATGGGGATTTTTCCGCGCTCAGCGGATTGCTTTCTCAACTTCAGGCTCTGGGGTCCATTCTTGTTGTATTGACGGCAGGCAGAAGGGGTTTTTACGCCGTTGTTGTTGCCGGATCGATTCAGATCGTCGCGGTAACGTCCTACGTCATCCGGTCGAAAAATCCCGTTTCGATATCCGGCGCAATCATTCCTGCCGTCATGATTCTTCTTCTCTTTATCGTTCTGATCTACAGCCAAAGGCTGATCGAAGAACTCCGCCGGGTCTCAAACCAAAAGGAGGAGCTTCTTCGTCTGAATCGGGAATTGCTGTCCAAGGAACAGGATGCATCCAAGCAAAACGAGATTCTCTCGGAGTACAACCTGGCCATGAAAGAAAACGAGGAAAAACTGTACCACCTCATTCATTACGACTCGCTGACCGGTCTGCCCAACCGAATTAAGATTCAGGATCGAATCGATCTTCTGATCAGCCTTCTTTCGCAAAAGCATCTGGGATTTGCATTGATATACATTGATCTGGATAACTTTAAAAGAATCAATGATACGGCGGGTCATTTCGTCGGGGATCAGTTGCTGAAGGTAGTCTCCGAACGCTTGAGAAGAATCACGCATCCGGACGATCTGGTCGGACGATTCGGAGGGGACGAATTTGCGGTCATCATTCAGCGACAGATGCAAGAGCAGGAAACCCTCGTGTATGCGCAAGGTATCCAAAAATCCCTGTCGGAAGCATTACCGATCGGGGATGAAACATACAACGTCACCTCCAGTTTCGGTATCGCGGTTTTTCCGACGGACGGAAGCGATGCCGGAGAATTGATGAAAAGCGCAGAAGCCGCGATGTACAAAGCGAAAGAGACGGGAAGAAACGGTATTCGATTCTTCCGAAAAGAGATGATGGACGACATTGTTATGAAGGCACAGTATGAATCCGGACTTCGGATGTCCATCGAAAACAATGAATTGTATCTGGTTTTTCAGCCTCAATATCATACACATTCCCGGGTACTTCGCGGCTTTGAAACCCTTGCGCGATGGGATAACGAAAAATTCGGATCCGTAAGCCCCGCAAGGTTTATTCCGATTGCGGAGCAAGCCGGGATTATCCTTCCGATGGGCGAGTGGATTTTGGAAAAAGCATGCGAAAAACTGAACCGGCTGATTAAAATCTACGGACGCGACCTGATCATGTCCGTAAATATTTCCGCGGTTCAAATCATGTCGCCAACGTTTTTGTCCTCCGTGCGAAAGATTTTATCCAAAACGAAATGCAATCCGAGAAATTTGGAGTTTGAAGTTACGGAAACGGTAATGATTTCTTCGGTCGATCAGGTAATCAAGGTGCTCAATGAACTCAATAAAATGGGAATCCGGATTGCTCTGGATGATTTCGGTACCGGATACTCGTCATTGAGTTATCTTCAGATGCTTCCGATCGATACGCTCAAAATCGATAAATCCTTCGTGGACAACATGGTTCAGGAAAGCGTTCAAAGGATGATGGTCGATTCGATTATCTCGTTGGTTCACCGTATGGATATGGAGGTCGTCGCCGAGGGAGTCGACCATATCAGCCAGCTTCAATTCCTTCATGAGTTTGACTGTGATTATATTCAGGGCTTCATCTGGGGACATCCGTTGTCCGAAGAGGATACGATCCTTCTTCTGAACAAACTGAAGGACGATTTGACCTGAGGCGGCTCTTTTACGTGTGACGCACTCTTTATTTGCAGGCTGTTTTATTATATTCTGTTGATAAGTCTCTTTTTTTAGGAAAAATCCCGGAGGTGTTTTCTATGTCGATGAAACTGGCGTTTTCCACGCTCGGATGTCCGGACTGGACCTGGAGCGAAATCTATTCGATGGCCCATGATCTCGAATATTCCGGCATTGAGATCAGAGGTCTCGGCGATGAAATTATGGCTTCGCGCGCACGCCCCTTTTTGCCGGAGGAAATCGACAATACGGTAGCCGATCTTCAGAAACTGTCTCTTTCGATTCCCTGCTTTTCGTCGGATTGCGTTCTTTCCGCCCCGGGCGGCGCGGAGGCTGCGAAAGCGGAAATTGGCGAGTACATCGATTTGGCGGATCGCGTCGGTGCCCAATATATAAGGGTTTTGGCGGACGCTCATCCGGCTCCGGAAGGACCGGTCGATGATGATGCCGTCGTCTCCGTTCTTCGGATACTTGCCGGGCTTGCCGAAAAAAAGGGCATCATCCTGCTTGTGGAGACAAACGGTGTCTATGCGGATACCCTCCGTCTCGCGAAACTTCTCAAGGCTGTGAACAGCCCCTATGTAAAGGCTCTTTGGGATGTTCATCACCCGTTTCGTTTTTTTGACGAAACCCCGATCGAAACATGGAAGAACATCGGAGATCAGGTTCGCTATATTCACGTCAAGGATTCGGTACTCGACGATCAAGGGAAGGTAACCTACCGGCTTCCGGGATACGGAGATGTACCGTTACGCGAGTTATTTACTCTTTTGCGCGATAAACAGTACGACGGGTTTGTTTCCCTGGAGTGGGTTAAGCGCTGGTCGACCGAGATCGAGGATCCGGCGATTGTGTTTCCGTTTTTCGTTCATTTTGTTCGTCAATGGGAAAAATCGATGATCGAGACTCAGGCGGACGAAGCTGCCGCAGGCAGTTCCGCAATCCTTCCGACCGGGCTCGCCGGAAAAGAAACGGAATCGGTTCCCGCAATCAGTTGTTTTGTACCACGAGAGTACGGAGAACGGCTTTTCGAAAAGGATATCCTGATCGACATGACATTCAGCGATCTTCTTGACGAAGTCGCGTCCCGATTTCCGGACCAATGCGCATTTGCGTATACAACAAGAAATTATTCGCGAAATTACGCACAATTTCGTGAAGAGGTTGATCGGGTTGCCCGTATGTTCATCGCGATGGGTGTCGGAAAGGGAGACCATGTTGCGATCTGGGCAACCAATTATCCGCACTGGTTTCTGACCTTCTGGGCGGCCGTTCGCATCGGAGCGGTGTTGGTAACGGTAAACACATCGTATAAAATTCACGAGGCGGAGTATTTGCTTCGCCAGTCGGATACGCATACGCTGGTTATGATCGACGGATATAAGGATTCGGACTATATTTCGATCATCAAGGAGATTTGTCCGGAATTGAAAAGTTGCGAGCCCGGGCGACTTCAATCCGAACGTCTGCCGGTCCTTCGAAATATCATTACCATCGATTCGAAGCAGGCGGGATGTTTCCTTTGGGACGAAGCGATGAGTCTTGCCGAGAGCGTTCCGGAGTCGCTGCTTTCACAGATGGCTGCCGATACGAAGCCGGACGAGGTCTGTAACATGCAATATACCTCGGGAACCACCGGTTTTCCGAAGGGCGTTATGCTTACACACAACAACGTGATCAATAACGGGAAATGTATCGGCGATTGTATGGACTTCACGACCGCGGACCGTCTGTTGATCCAGGTGCCGATGTTTCACTGTTTCGGCATGGTATTGGCGATGATCGCCTCGGTGACCCACGGCACAACGATGGTACCGATCGAATATTTTCAGCCGGCCAAGACACTCGCGGCAATCAATCTTCGGAAAATAACGGCGATGCACGGCGTTCCGACGATGTTTATCGCTCTGCTGGAGCACGCGGATTTTGTAAAAACCGATTTTTCGTATATGAGAACCGGAATAATGGCCGGGTCGCCCTGTCCCATCCCTGTAATGGAGGCGGTGCTCGAGAAGATGAATATGACCGACATTACGATTGTTTTCGGGCAGACGGAGAGCTCCCCGGGTTGTACGCAGAGCCGTGTCGGAGATCCGATCGAAGTGCGCGTCGCAACCGTCGGCCGTCCGCTTCCCGGCGTCGAATGTAAAATTGTCGATCCCGCAACCAACACGGACCTTCCCGACAACGTTCCCGGCGAGTTTGTCGCGCGGGGGTATAACATCATGAAGGGGTACTATAAGATGCCGGAGGCGACCAAAGCCGCAATCGACGAAGAGGGGTGGCTTCATACCGGAGATCTTGCCATCCGGACGCCCGAGGGCAACTACAAAATAACCGGCCGGATTAAGGATATGATCATTCGCGGCGGTGAGAATATTTATCCGAAGGAAATCGAGGAATTTCTGTATACCCATAAGAAGGTGCGTGACGTGCAGGTCATCGGTGTCCCGGACCGCACCTACGGCGAAGAGATTATGGCCTGTGTTATTCTTAAGGAGGGTGAAACTGCGACCGAAGAAGAATTGAAGGAATACGTCCGATCGCATATGGCCAAGCACAAGACACCCAAATATATTCGTTTCGTCGATCAGTTCCCGATGAACGCCGCCGGGAAAATCATGAAGTATAAAATGCGTGAAGAAGCGATCAAAGTTTTGGGACTTCAAGCGGACGCAAGCATCGAGACGGCATAGACGCAGGGTTACTTGTGTTTTGACCGGAAAATAAAGACGTATCCCGGAGGAATGGTATCAAATGTCTGACCATCCGAAAAAAAACGACAAGGCCACCAGTCTGCCTTTACTCATCATGAGCGCCATCACCGCGACGCTTTTTGTTTCGGTGGTCGTCGTTCTTCTGTATGTTTATGTGTTCTCCGATCGTTCCGATATCCGGCTGAAGGAGAGCACCTTTTCGAGGGAATCCGCCTCGGAAATCGGGCAGTTAACAGAATCCGCCCGGGACGAGGAATCGGAAAGTTATATGGAGTCACTCGAAACCGTCGATTCCTCGTCCGATTCCACGGAAACCGAATCAAACGGGAGCGATGAAACATCCGCCGCAAGCGGATCGATCCCGACAACCACCGAAAATGTATTGACCGTCACTCCTGTCCCGTCCCCGACGAAAGCTCCGACATCCGCGCCTACCGGTCCGGTCTGGTATGACGGTTTTGTCGATCCCCGCACCGTGGATTATGAGATCATATCCAATCCGGGCGATCTGACCGTGCTGATTAACAAATACTACGCGGTTCCGGAAGAATATGTGCCCGAACTGGTAACGGCCGCCTCTTCATATAAAGACCAGAAGCTCCGCCCGGAAGCCAACGAAGCCTGGGATCTGATGCGCGCGGCTTGTTATGAGGATACGGGAAAAACGCTATACTTAACCGCCGGATACAGCACGTTCGAGCAAAGATTGGCTCTTTTTGAAGGTGCGCTTAAAAATGTTCGGGACGGGGAACCCGGGTTTACGATGAAACGAGTCGTGTCCAAGTATGCCTATCCCGGACGCTCGGAACACAACGTCGGTCTGGCTTTGGATATCCGCGAAAAAAACGATTCCGCGATCAGTAGTAATTTTCTGAATACTCCCGCCGGAAAATGGATGGCCGAACATGCGCACGAATACGGTTTTATCCTCCGGTACCCGCAAGGGAAGGGTCACATTACCGGCTATGATTTTGAAGCCTGGCATTTCCGATATCTCGGGGTTGATCTCGCGACAACACTTTATGAGTCGGGGCAGACTCTGGAAGAATACTATGGAAAAGAGCAAGTACTGCCTTAGCGTTTCACTGTTTTCGAAAAGAATCGATCCGGCGGATCGTGCATGCTGTTTTTTATAAGACGGAATGTGAGTCAATAAGATGACTTAATCGTCCTCGGGCAAAACCTGTTCTTTTCCGTAGTATTCTTCCAGGGTTTGTCCGTTTTCGTAGAGCGTCGTTGCCAACTCGGCTCCGACGTAACGGAAATGCCAGGCTTCGTATCCGTAACCGGTTATATGACCCTTTTCACGGGGATAACGCAAAATAAAGCCGTATTCGTGTCCGTGCTCTGCCACCCATTTCCCGGCCGTGGTCTCCATAAAGCCATCTCTGATTTCGGGATCCGATGCAATGTTGATATCCAATGCCAGTCCGAGCGGGTGCTCCGATCTGCCCGGATAAGCGTTCTTTTTTACCGCAAACGCAAGCCCGTTTCTTTCAATTCCGTTTGAAAAACTGTATGCCTGTGCCTGGTAGGATCGATATCCGGAAATCAGATACAAATTCTGTCCGCACTCCTCGAGACACGCGGCATGCATCAAATCCCAGGCATCCGAAGCTTCCGGCCGCAGCTGTTGACCTGCCGAGTGCTTGGCCGTAACCAGCTCGGGCACGTAATCCTCGGGCATGGCAAAATACTTGTTAATCAGAACGGTAATATCTTCGGGATTCGTAACGATTTCCGCCCGAACGGTTCGCGGATCCGCATAACCGTCATACCAAACGGGATTTTCGGTTTGCGGCTCAATATAATCCGGAATCGGTGTCGGAGACGGAGTGGGTGTCGGTGTCGGTGTCGGACTGGGTGTCGGAGTAGGTGTCGGCGTCGGCAGCGGAGTCGGAGTAATTTTCGGAATCGTAATTTCCTGTCCCAGAGACGGGGGTGCGGAAACCGAAGAAGAAAACAGGGGTTTTTCAAAGGAACAGGAAGCGAGAAAAACTCCGATACACAATAGGAGAAGGACAAAGGATGCTGTTTTTTGTTTACACATAATATCTCCGCAAAATACATTATTATTCAAGTCACGAATCAGTATACTGTATTCCTGCCGTTTTTCCAATAACGGATTACTTGACATACCGGCAGGGGCGTGACTATAATCAAGACAACTTCGGGGCGGGGCGTGATTCCCCACCGGCGGTGAAGCGACAGTGTCGATAAGCCCGCGAGCAAATGCAGAACCGGTTTGAATCCGGTGCCGACGGTATAGTCCGGATGATAGAAGTACACATAAAGATCGGCATGCGAGCCGTTCTCGTCGTTCTTCATTATCTCCCGAATGGTACGGGAGATTTTTTTATCGGAGGAGAATGGAATGAATAATGATTTGACTCAGCGACCGGAAAAACTTGAAGATCAGAGAACAAAAAATGCGCGGATGACCCGAAAATTGGCCGTTCTGGGTATTCTTACGGCAATGTCGGCGTTATTGATGTACCTGGAGGTATCCTTGCCCCTGATGCCGGCTTTTTTGAAGTTTGATTTGAGCGAGCTGCCGGTCATGATCGGGGCGTTCGCATACGGGCCGGTCAGTGCTATCGCAATCGAGCTGGTGAAAAATTTGATTCATCTTCCGAATTCCTCAACGGCCGGTGTGGGTCAATTGGCCAATTTTGCCGCCGGCGTTCTTTTCGCGGGAAGTGCGGGCTTGGTTTACCGCTTCATTAAAACAAGAAAGGGTGCGGTGTTATCGTTAATCATCGGAACGCTGGTGATGACGTTCGGAACCTCGTTTCTGAATTATTTCGTGTTCTTGTATCTGTACGGATTATGGGCGGGGATTCCCATGGAGACGATTGTCGGGATGGCGACGGAGATGAATCCCAAGGTAGCGGACAGGGAAACACTGATTCTGTGGGCATTTGTTCCGTTTAATCTGTTTAAGGGAGCCGTGATATCCGCTTTGACATACATTGTTTATAAGCCGATATCTATGTTTATACATAAATCGCCCTCCGTTTGCCAAACGAAGAGCGACGAAACAGAAGTAGATGCGGCCGAAATATCGGAATCGGATCGTCAATAAGCCTTTACCGGGTCGGATTCGGTTGCGTTCGCATTCCGGTCATTCGAAGAAATCCGGATATTACCTGCCCTGCCGCCGGGTGTTTTTTTGAGCATCCATTCCCGCATTGCAGGAATAGGAGCAGGATCCGCAACCGCCGGAGCATCCGGTCGATTTCTTCTTTTTGGAGTCGCGTATCGAAAAAAACAGCACCGCGACCACCAGAAGGCCGACAGCCGCCAATATCAAGTAATCCAGCCAAATTAAACCGCCCATATGAGACACCTCCGTCCAATTCATTTTGTTTGTGTTAGTCTCATATAACAGTATACCCCGGTCGTTTGATAAAATCAATCCGCAAGACAAAGAAAAGGCCGGTCAAACGACCGGCTTTTTGAGTTAAACCGGAAAGAGCCCTTATTTTCCTTTATAATGAAGAACCTTCATTACTCCGGATGCCAGACGCTCATACTTCTCGATTTCCGAAGCCGCATAGTCGCGACCCTTTTCGGTAATCCGGTAATAGCGACGTCTCCTCTTTAGCCCGACGAGCACATCCTCGGAAGTGACATGACCCGCAGCTTCGAGCCGGTATAACGTTGTGTAAAGCGCACCTTCGGTTAGAGAAATATCTCCGTCGCTTCGACTGCGAATCAGACGAACGAATTGATATCCGTACTGATCTCCTTCCAATAGCAGTTTTAATGCGAGAATTTCAGTTAAACCTCTCTTCAGAGTAACCAATGTATCGTACATGGATGAAACCTCCTAATTACTGTTTCTGATAAAGCCAACAGAGTAATACTATCATTTTTGCCATAAATCTGCAAGAAAATCATTGATAAAATAAATTGAATTGTCCCAAAAACGTCACAATTAATAACGAAACATGCGGTTTTTTTAAAAATTGATTTCGAGCGGCTCATCATGTCATCCGATCTTCAAAAAAGAATGGAGAAAACTCAATCGGATCCGCTCAGTCTCGTTGCGAAAAACATCATCCATCGAGTCGGAAGAATTTTAGCCGCAACATGAAGTGCTTTTTGAGAAAACCCGTAAACAAGCATCGCTTTCCCTTTTCGTGCGGCTCGGATCGATTTTTCGGCCAGCTTATCCGCCCGGGCGACAAACAGACGTTTTATGCCCGAAAAGGAAGCGGAAGGTTTTCCCGTGGCATGAACCAGAAAGTCGGTAGAAACCGGACCGGGACACACCACCGTACAACGGATGTCCGTATGGATCAGTTCCGCGGAGAGAGCCCGTGAAAAATGAATCAGGAAGGCTTTGCTTGCCGCATACGTCGCAAACCCGGGCTGTGGCAGAAATCCGGCGCTTGAGGCGATATTTATGATTCTCGGGGCATCCGGTGCATCGGGATTTCTTTTCGATATTCGCATAAACGGAAGACAAAGCGAGCACAGTTGTGCGGCGGCGGAGCAATTCAACGCAACCATCGCTCGCTGATCCCCGGGGGACTGATGGATAAACCGTCCGATTCGACCGATCCCCGCGCAGTTGACAAGCAGGCCGACCGAAGGGTTCTCTCCGGAAAGCGCCGAAGAAATCACATCGAAGGAGTTCGGGTCGGACAGATCCAGAGCGAAAACCGTAAGAAGGTCGGGTCCCAGTTCTCTTCTTAATCCCTCCAGCCGATCCCGGTTTCTTGCAATGACCCATATTTGATCATAATGAACGGCTACTTGCGAGGTTTGCTCCCGTACGAGTAGGCGCAGAATCTGTTCTCCGATTCCGGATGACGCTCCGGTTACGATTGCGATCATCATATGATTCTCCTCCAGAGAGATGGTTTGAAATCTTTCCTGCGGGTGATGAGCAGTTCCTTTTACCTATTATTATAGTAATCTATGCAACCCTGCGCGATTCCGTCCGCCATTTGACGGATAATTTCCTCGTCCGAGAGAAGCCGGCGATCCTCTTCGTTGGACACAAAGGACAATTCAAGCATGACGGACGCGAGTCCCTGCTCACGAAGAACGGCAAAATTATCTTCGACCAATTCCCGAAGATTTGGCTCAAGTTCCGGTACCGCTCCTGTGATTGAGTCATGCAGGAATCGCGCAAGCGCGCGGTTGTTTTCGGGGTCGCGACCGTAATAGTTTTCGCGAACAATGTAGTCGGGGTTTGAGTAATAAGGATCATTTTTGATCAGCCGATTCTCGCTCTCGATAATGGATTCGTCCGTCACAAAGTAAACCTGTGTTCCGTGAAGTCCGGTTTTCGAGTTCCAGTTATTGTGAACGGATATAAATATTATGTCATCAAGACGATATTCAAGCTCCAACAGACGGATCAAATCCTCGCTGAATCCGCTCCCGACCATCGGCCCCATGCAGCCGGCCGAGATATCCGTGGAATTGACCCGGATTGTATCACGGAGCTCTTCACGGATTCGGGTTTCGAAATCCTCGGGAACCGATGGAATTCCGTGATCCTTTGCATAGTCCAGGCAATACAGATGAACCATAGCGGGTCGTGCGTAAATGGATAAAAAGGAATCGTCGGTCCGGGTCATAACCACTTCCGCCCCGAGCTTCTCCAATGCGGTTTTTGCCTCAAAAGCGATCTGAAGGTTAAAGTCTTTCTCTTTATATTCCGGGTTCTCATCCCCCTCGGGATATACGCAACCGTTATCATATCCGCCGTGCCCCGCATCCAGGATTACGGTTTTCCCGAAAAGCGGCAGTGCAGCGGATGGTTCACTCTTGTTCTGCTCCGATATCGACGATGACTGTTCAAAAATCGCAGTGACTATCTGTGATGAAGACGCAGGGGAGAATGCACCGAGGGAATTTGCAAAAATGAATCCGGAAAGAACGATCAGAAGAACGCAGATAACCACAATGGCAACCGCCGTTTGCGTTCTTCGGATTGCGGCGGCTTCTTTCGTTTTTGTACGGGGTTCGTTTCGTCGGGAACTATGCTCGAGAACGGATTTTTCCTTTTTCGGGAAGTAGGCTTTTCGTCTCATCAAATGCTCCTTTGGAATCGAATATTGCGAACAAGGCCATTATAACCGTTTTTTATTTTTTGGAGAATATGAAAGCGGATAACGAGTGACCGTTATATGTAAATTTGTATAAATGCATGTTGCGATATCAAATATGACGTGATACGATATAGAAAATTATTCAAGGGGCATACTAATGATGAAGAAAAGCTTGATCCGTTCGACGGTCGGAATCTGGGGCGATTCGATTATGAAAGGAGTGGTTTTCGATTCCGCACTCAAAAAATATACCGTTGTCAAGGAATCCGCAACGTTTCTGTTTTCCAGGCGTTTCCCGATAACCATCCGAAACCATTCTCGATTTGGCTGTACCGCTCCGCGCGCATACGAACAGCTTCTTCGCTTTCTTTCGACACAAGACGTCCCGGATGATCTCGTTCTGCTCGAGTTCGGAGGAAATGATTGTGATTTTCGCTGGCGGGAGGTTTCGGATGATCCGCTCGGGAAGCATCAATCCAATACTCCGATCGATCGGTTTGAGTGCACAATTCGTGATATGATTCATGCCGTACGACGCTCGGGCGGGCATCCGGTCTCTATGAGTCTTCCTCCGATTCACGCGGATCGATATTTTGAATACATCACTTCCGATGATCGGGTGGACGCCTCCCGAATTATGGTTTTTTTAGGTGAAAAACAAACAATCTACCGGAGACAGGAATGGTATTCTTCTGCGTTATGTCGGATTGCGAGGGAGTTAAATGTACCGATTGTCGATGTTCGATCGCGATTTTTGGAACAGGTGAATTTAAGCGATTATCTTTGCATGGACGGAATTCATCCGAACGAAAAGGGCCAGCGATTGATTCACGAAGTTTTCTCGTCCGCATATTATTCTTTTACCGGAGGGCAGATCAGCTAAAGGATATCCGGACGCTTTTTTAATCAGAAAAGACACAGCGGCCGACCGTATTGCAGGGATATTGGAAACCCCGATCCATATTATCGAAAAACGATAGAAACGGACCCTTAATCCATTTGACAGGGTAAACTTCGCCCTGTATAATCTTCTTTGCGTTCAGCATAAGTCGCGGATGTAGTTCAATGGCAGAATTCCAGCTTCCCAAGCTGACTACGCGGGTTCGATTCCCGTCATCCGCTCCATAAAAACAGGCCTTTATAGCTCAGGCGGTAGAGCGCATCCATGGTAAGGATGAGGTCATCGGTTCGATCCCGATTAAAGGCTCCACAATACAAAAGGCTCCCCTCGTGGGAGCCTTTTGTATTGTGGAGCCGATACTCAAAGTCGAGCTCGTGACTTCCCTCCTAGCCATGGATGCGCGCTGGCTGCGCCAGCAGCCAGCTTTGCGGGTGCAGAGCCGAGCCAGGCCAGAAGCGCGACGGTCGAGGCGCGCAATGTACTTATGCACATGAGCACCGCAGAACCGGAGCGGCGACGCCGCATGACGAAGGCTATCCGCACGCAAATAGCATCCATGGTAAGGATGAGGTCTGTTCGATCCCGATTAAAGGCTCCACAAAAGGGCTACACGTTTGATACAAACGTGTAGCCCTTTGATTTCAGGGCGTTTCGGGGTTTTTAGCTAGTGATATTTTAAACAATCAGATCGGAAATATGCCTGAAAATAGCCTATTTGCGCCCAAATCGTGTAAAGATGCACACACCTGAGGCAAATCGTGAAATAGTGCACACAGCTGTTTAGTCTAATCAATAATTGAGTCATAGTTGTGTAGGCTAAACTGATTTATTCACTTTTTCTGGTTGATTTCATGGCTCACCTCTTGTTCACTTCAAGTTGTTTTATGATCTTTCCTAACGCGCCCTGGCCAGCATTGCTTTAAACCCGGACCGGTTTTCATTCACGTCGGAGATACTGGTGTCCGAGAAGTTGCCGATAAACTGGAGCAGTTGGGTACTAGAAAACCAGTGCTCATAGTACTGCGTCTGGTTTGGTAAAGAATCCTGCTGTCCATCATGGTCAGTCGATACACGGTCATATGCGCAGACCCTGACGTGACGAAGAAAAGTTAAGGGGCGATGCCTTCGCGTGACCTCTGTGACTATTCTTGATTGATCATCAGGCATAAAAACAGCTCCTCGCATTTACCCTAGTAATCACTTGAGTGGTGGTAGAAGTCAAACAAAATGGGGTTTTATGAACTGGTTTTATACATCGAGGAGAATCGCAAAGAATATGCCCATTTCATCCTGACCGGCGAGACATAATACACACAACTTTTGGTGCGGACAGTAGGTGCATATATTCGATTGCCCTTTACCACAACTAACCCGATTAAATTGAATGCCGGAATGTGGCCTTGCGGCTCTGTTCCTCGTTAAGAAAGACCGCTTAGGGTCTATTTTTTATGCCTTTTTGAAGGAGGTGACTGCATATCCGAAAACTAAAAAAATATAAGCAAACTGCTTTCAAAGCAAAGGACTCTTACTACAGCAAAGAGATGGCCGATTATGCAGTCGCATTCATTCAGGCGCTTTCCCATACCAAAGGCACCTGGGCCGGTAAGCCCTTTGAGCTAATTGACTGGCAGGAACAAATTATCCGGGATGTGTTCGGCACCCTAAAGCCCAATGGCTATCGGCAGTTCAACACGGCTTATGTGGAGATACCAAAGAAGATGGGCAAATCCGAGCTTGCTGCCGCTGTCGCGTTGCTTCTGACCTGTGGTGACAACGAAGAACGCGCCGAGGTCTATGGCTGTGCCGCCGACCGCAATCAAGCTTCCATCGTTTTTAATGTTGCCGCAGATATGGTTCGAATGTGTCCGGCACTGGCGAAACGGGTGAAGATTCTTGATTCTATGAAACGACTCATTTTTCTCCCAACCGGCAGCACCTACCAGGTTTTGTCTGCTGATGTGGGAAACAAGCATGGCTTTAACACACATGGTGTAGTTTTTGACGAGCTTCATACCCAGCCAAACCGAAAACTTTACGACGTTATGACGAAAGGCAGCGGCGACGCGAGAATGCAACCACTATATTTTCTCATAACCACCGCTGGAGACAACCAGAACAGCATCTGCTGGGAGGTGCATCAGAAGGCACTAGATATTATCGATGGCAGAAAATATGACCCAACCTTCTACCCGGTCATCTACGGTGCGGCGCAAGATGATGACTGGACCGATCCGAAGGTGTGGAAGAAAGCCAAAAGGCGGTCTTGGCAAAATCCATCAGATATATCCGATATTCCTAAACCGTCAATGAGTTATGACAACGAAAGAGGAGCTTCGATTTATAAAGATCGTGGCCTGCTTGTTTTTTTAGATGCAACCACGCCTAACATTTCTCAGTTATATCAAACAGATCCTAACCAACGAGAAATACATCGGCGACGCATTGCTTCAAAAGACGTACACAGTTGACATTCTAGAAAAGAAGCGCGAAGCCAATACGGGCCAGGTGCCGAAGTACTATGTTGAAAATAGCCACGAAGGCATTATTCCAAAAGACATCTTCTTAAAGGTGCAGGGGGAAATTACACGACGCGCAAACCTCACCAAAGGCAGCACAGAGCGTAGACGAGTTTACTCCGGTCGGTATGCATTATCGGGGATGGTTTTCTGCGTACATTGTGGGGATATATTCCGCAGAATAAAATGGAATAATCGAGGGTGCA
>JAAYCT010000031.1 GCA_012729635.1 Clostridiaceae bacterium
CCCCGGTCAAGCATTTATGACAATATTTAACAATATTGTTTTTGCGCGTTGGTGCATTCACCTATTTTCGTGACAAGTGAACAGGAAACCGGTCCGGGATCACGCGGTTGCCGTTTTCCTGCGGCCAACCGGGTCATGATCCGGAATTCTTCAAATCTTCGAAGAGCGTTTGCGAAGCGGAGTGCCCGACCGATGACTTTGCGGCTTGTATGCATTACCAGCACATTCTAATACATACAAAAAGAGCGCGATTGACGGATTTCTACCGATCGTAATCGGCTCAAAAGGGCAAAACTGCGGAACTCTTCTCTCGTCGGGGTATCGTCCGTGTGTGAAGCCGTCTCGAGCTCCCAAATGAGATGAAACTACGGACGAAACTACTCGAAAAGTCCAGTTTCGTCCGCACACGAAGCCATCTCGAGCTCGGGCGGCGCGCGGTCTCGTTTTTGATTAATGATTACCGACTAAACAAAGCATTTCGGCGATTTCGTCGGTATTCGAGCGGCGCGTTGGCGCATATCGACTACAATGTGCCGGGTCTGTGTGGTTATGAGCAGGCGGCCATGTATGGAAAGAGGATCGGGTTACCCGCGACGGATATCGAACAACTATTCAGAAGAATGGTTTTTAATGTCTTGGCGGTTAATCAAGACGAACATGTCAAGAACATGTCTTTCCTGATGGATCGGGCCGGAAAATGGAGACTGTCGCCGGCATACGATGTGACGTTTGCCTATGATGTTTCAAACCGATGGCTGTCGGCGCCCCGGATAACCGTTAACGGCAAAAGATCGTCCATCACCGGGGACGACTTGACGACGAGCGGGACACTTATGGATAGTTCCTCCTCGAAATGTAAAAATATCATCGGCGAAGTCGCGGAAACGGTCGATCAATGGAATGAGTTTGCGTAGGAGGCCGGTGTTCGTGAATCCACTTCGACGATGATCGGAGAAGTAATCAAAACGCGATCTGTTTGAACGGACGGTAATTCGTGAAAAGAAAGTGCGGAAGTTATTCTTTCCGGGGACACGTGCACGCTCTCTTTAACCTCACTCTATTCTTGTCAATCTTGCCGTCCCTGACGTAATATGATCGTATTCACCTTTAAAGAGGAGGAGCCGCTGTGAGCGCGAACGCAAAGGCCGGATTCGAATATATATTTCCGGCGATCGAATTCGCCGGCCCGGAGGACATCGACGAAATCCTTATGCTTCAGAAGCTCTGTTTTCAAGAAGAGGCGGACCGGGTCGGAAACCCGAATATCGCTCCGATGACCGAGACCAAAGAGGCGCTCCTCGGCGATCTTTGGAGCGCGGCGGATCCGCTTTTCCTCCTGAAGCTTGTCGAAAACCGGCGGATCGTCGGCTCCGTCCGCGCCCGGGAAAAGGAAGGGACCGTTTACATCGGCCGCCTGATCGTCCATCCGGAGTACCGGAACCGGGGCTGCGGGAAAAAGCTGATGACCGCGATTGAATCCTGCTTCCATCCCGTTCGATTTGAACTTTTTACCGGGGAACACAACACCGAAAATTTGCGCTTCTACCGAAACCTCGGCTACCGCTCCTATGATGTGTTCGAATCGGACGGCGTCCGACTCGTGCGCATGGAGAAAGGGAACGTTTCCTCATGAAAGTATTCCGAAAGAAGCCCACTGAGAACTCGCCCGAAAAGAAGCCCCCCAATGTTCGTCCGCCCGAAAAGAAAAATTCACATGACCGTCCACCCGGGAAGAAAAACTCCCGGTTACGCCGATGGATCGTTCTTTTAATCGCGTCCGTCCTTCTTCTGATCCTGCTCCTCTGCGCGACTGATAATCGGCTGACGGTTCGCCGATATACCGTTGTTACCGATAAGGTCGAAGGTACGATCCGCGTCGTAATGGTCAGTGATCTTCACTCCGCGACCTTCGGGGAAGATCAGGAAGATCTGATCCGGGCGATCAAAAGGGAGGAGCCGGACGTCGTCGTTTTTGTCGGAGATATGTGCGATAACTGGGAAAAGCATGAGCTCGCGGAGGATGTTTTTCGGGCGATCACGCCCCTTTACCCGTGTTATTACGTGACCGGGAATCATGAGTACTGGACCGGCCGGAGCGCCGAGATCGTGGCGCTTTTCGAGCGGTATGACCTGATTGTTCTTATGGGCGAATCGGATATTCTTACGGTAAACGGCCAAACGATCCGGTTGTGCGGAATCGCCGATGCCGCCGCGCCGGGCTATACCGAAACGGGGCGGACGACGGAGGAACAATTGGAGACATTAGCCGCGACCTTCGGCGACGACGGCATCTTCACGCTTCTTCTGGCGCACCGGCCGGAGTTTTTCGAGGCGTATACGAAATACGATTTCGACCTCGTGTTGTCCGGCCACGCACACGGCGGGCAGATCCGGATCCCGGGCCTGATCAACGGCGTATTCGCGCCGAATCAGGGCTGGTTTCCGAAGTATGCCGGAGGGAGGTATGAGGAAAACGGCACCGTCATGATCGTCGGAAGAGGCCTTGCCAATAACGGCGGGGCGGTCCCGAGGATATTCAATCCGCCGGAGCTCGTGGTGGTGGAAATCGAAGGAGCGGAATCGTAGACAAAGCCCAATAATTGCAAGAAAACATTATGCACGTTGCATAAGATTGCATTCAAAACTGAAAAAGTACTGGAAATGCGCCCATATCTGCAAGAAATGGTTTGACGCTCTCTTTTTCGACCCGTATAATTAACTCGGATCGTTATGGTTTATCAGCAAGGAGGCGCACATGGTCAAGGCAATTGTCGGCGCGAACTGGGGCGACGAAGGCAAGGGGAAGATCACCGACATGTTCGCGGCGGACGCCGACATCGTTATTCGGTTCCAGGGCGGCGCGAACGCGGGCCACACGATCATCAACGAGTACGGCAAATTTGCGCTCCATCAGCTTCCTTCGGGTGTTTTTCGAGAGAATGTCGTCAATATCGTCGGAAACGGAGTCGCGCTTCATGTCCCGAAGCTTCGCGAGGAGATCGGAACGCTTATCAGCGGCGGAGTTCCCGCGCCGAACCTCATGATTTCCGACCGCACCCAGGTCGTGATGCCGTATCATATTCTTTTTGATCAATGCGAGGAGGAGCGAAGAGGCGGGAAGGCCTTTGGCTCGACGAAGTCGGGCATCGCTCCTTTTTATTCGGATAAATACGCGAAAACCGGGATCCAGGTCAACCTGCTTTTCGAGCCGGAAGCGCTTCGGGCGCAATTGGAGTCGATCCTGCCGATCAAAAACGCGCTGATCGTCCATCTTTACAACAAGCCGCCTCTGGATCTCGAGGAGATCTACCAAGAGGCGCTTTCCTACGGCGAATGGCTCAAGCCCTATGTCGCGGACGTCTCGGCATTTCTTTCCGACGCGATCCGCGACGGTAAAAAGATCCTCCTGGAGGGCCAGCTCGGCTCGATGAAAGACCCGGATCACGGCATTTACCCGATGGTGACCTCGTCGTCGACACTCGCCGGTTACGGTACGGTCGGTGCGGGCATCCCCCCGTATGAGATCCGGGAGATCGTCGCGGTTGTGAAGGCCTATTCCTCCGCGGTCGGCGCCGGAGCATTCACCAGTGAGATTTTCGGGGACGAAGCCGACGAGTTGAGAAGAAGAGGCGGAGACGCCGGCGAATACGGTGCGACGACCGGAAGGCCGCGTCGGATGGGCTGGTTTGACTGCGTCGCATCGCGCTACGGCTGCCGCGTCCAGGGCGCGACCGAAATCGCCCTGACCGCGATCGACTGCCTCAGTTATCTTTCCGAGATCCCCGTCTGCGTCGGATACGAAATCGACGGGCAAATCACGCGCGACTTCCCGAACTCCTCCCGTTTGGAGCGGGCAAAGCCGGTCCTTAAGACGCTCCCCGGCTGGCAAACCGACATCCGCGGCGTGAAGTCCTTCGATGCGCTCCCGCAGGAAGCCAAAGATTACATTCTTTTCGTCGAAAAGGAACTCGGCGTTCCCATCACGATCGTTTCGACCGGCCCGAAGCGGGAAGAATTGATTATGCGGGAGACAAAATAAGAAAGTTCGACTCGAAAAGCGAGCCGCATCCGTAACACCTGATTTATAGCAAGAAGAGGGGAACAGATGGAGCACGAGATGGTCCTCGAGCAGGAACAAATCCTCGAACACGAGAAGGTCCTTGAGAATGAGAAAGTTCTCGAGCACGAGAAGGTCCTGGTCCTCGATTTCGGCGGACAGTACAATCAGCTCATTGCGCGGCGCGTCCGCGAGCAAAACGTCTACGCCGAGATCCTTCCGTATACGGTCGGCCTCGACCGGATCCTTGCCGAAAACTACAAGGGCATCATCCTGACCGGCGGCCCCAAAAGCGTCTACGGTGAGAACGCGGCGCTTTTCGAGCGGGCGCTCTTCGAAGCCGGCATCCCGATCCTCGGGATCTGCTACGGGGCGCAGGTGATGGCGCAAGTCCTGGGCGGCGCGGTTCGCCCGGCCGGCGTCCGCGAATACGGAAGCACGGTCATCCGCTATAACGGCGCGTCGAAGCTTTTCGCGCAGGTCCGACCCAAAAGTATTTGTTGGATGAGCCACACCGATTATATCGCCGAGCTCCCGGAGGGTTTTACCGTCACTGCGACGACCGAGAGTTGTCCGTGCGCCGCGATGGAATGCGAGGAAAGAGGACTCTACGCGGTCCAGTTTCATCCGGAGGTCAACCACACCCAACAGGGGACCGAGATCCTGCGCGCCTTCCTCTTTGACGTCTGCGGTTGCGCCGGCGACTGGATCATGAGCGATTTTGTCGAGCGGTCGATCGAAAAGCTCCGCGAGCAGATCGGCGACCGGCGCGTCCTCTGCGCGATGTCCGGCGGCGTCGACTCGTCGGTCGCGGCCGTCATGATTCACAAGGCGGTCGGCAAACAACTCACCTGCGTTTTCGTCGACCACGGTCTTCTTCGCAAAAACGAGGGCGACGACGTCGAGCGCATCTTTCGCGGACAATTCGATATGAACCTCGTCCGCGCGAATGTCGAGGAGCGCTTTTTGAGTAAACTTGCCGGCGTCACCGACCCGGAGACCAAGCGCAAGATCATCGGCGAGGAATTCATCCGCGTTTTCGAGGAAGAGGCCAAGAAAATCGGCGAGATCGATTACCTCGTCCAGGGCACGATCTACCCCGACGTCATCGAAAGCGGCACGGGCGACGCGGCGGTCATCAAAAGCCACCACAACGTCGGCGGCCTGCCGAAAGATATCTCCTTCAAAGGCATCATCGAGCCCCTCCGCGACCTCTTCAAGGACGAGGTTCGAAAAGCCGGCCTTACGCTCGGCATCCCCGAGGACCTCGTCTGGCGCCAGCCCTTCCCGGGGCCCGGCCTCGCCGTCCGCATCATGGGCGATATCACGCCCTCAAAGCTCTCCATCCTCCGCGACGCCGACGCGATCTTCCGCGAGGAGATCCGCTCCGCCGGCCTCGACCGTGACATCAATCAATACTTTGCCGTCCTCACCGACGTCCGCTCCGTCGGCGTCATGGGTGACGGCCGCACCTACGACTATCTCCTGGCCCTCCGCGGCGTGACGACCACCGACTTCATGACCGCCGACTATGCCAAGATCCCCTACGACGTCCTCGACAAAGTCTCCCGCCGCATCGTCAACGAAGTCGGCCACATCAACCGCATCGTGTATGATATTACGAGCAAGCCGCCGGCCACGATTGAGTGGGAATAGTCGCACCATCAATTCAACCCCAATTCCTACTTTTTATGCTCTTTAAACCAGAATTGATTCAATTGTAAGTGATTTCTTCGCAAGAGGTGTCTTCATCCGACCGGAACAGGTTGTCTTGATGAAATCGGATTACCCTGTCTTGGTTGTTTCGGATGGGGGTGTCTTGGAGAAATCGGATTACCCTGTCTTGATCACTCCGGAGTACGGAGAAAATATAAGAGAAAATGAAAGTGCGCAAAACTATTGACATTGCATAGATAATAATGATAATCTCACAAGTGTTGATTGGTAACTGTGGAAAGTGGGGTTAAACGTTATGCGTAAGAAGTTACTGGCTCTTATTTCAGTTCTAATTGTTATTGGAAGCTCAATATCTATGGTATCTGCAAATGCAGCAGATGGGAAATCTGACACAGTGAAGTTCTATGGCCAAACGATGTATCGTGGTTGGGATGGAGGTTTTGTAATTGAGTGTAGAAATCTATATTCGGATAGATTCATGAACCCGGTCAAATGGAATACTACAAAGAGATATTATGTCACATTAACATCGGTTAGTTATAGAATTCCCGGTGTGCCTTATACGTTTACAACCGCAGTCGGACAGAACGACTTGGTTTTCCGCCCATATACATCTGCAATGGTTAAGGCATCAGACTATACGATAAATTTTCGAGGTTGCATATTTGATACAAATCAAGAAATTCGAAAAACACAAATTTATGGCGGTGATAATTGCAGAGCGAATTACGGTCAATACTATAATCTGAAGTGCAGTTTGAATAGTACTTCTGTAACAGACACTCTTGTTCATAGCGGCAGGTTCACTCCTTGATACTTAATTTTATTACATTACTCAGAATCTATCGCACGGATCAAGGTTATCTTGACCCGTGTTGATTTTAGGAGAACATTTTGAGAATTATAAAAATTCCTATTATTGTGGGGTTAGCGTGTGTTTTCTCATTTACATTTTCCTCGTGCAAGAATACTGAGACGGAATCTACCTCCATACAAAACACACAGATTATTTCCGACACAACGAATCAAGAGACTACTTTGACTTCCGCTTCTGTTTCGGAGATACGTCTTGAGGATCTTGTGGTGAAAAATCTTCAAATCAACAAGGCAAGAACTCATGTGACCGGTCTGATCATCGATTTTTTGGAGATTGACGCAGAACTGATCGCAACGGTCGACCCTCTATCTCCGGGGATAGCTTCTTCTTATACGGCAACTCGCCGACCCTTCTCGACGCAGCAGCGCACGGTGTTTGTGCAACCGGGATGGACTTTGGTCGAGAGCGAAATTCTGGCTGCTCAGTATCCGTCGCAAGAAGAAGGATATCAGGATGTTTACGAGGACGATTCAGGCAACCGATATGTTTCGTTCGGTTATAACGATATAGCTGTTTTTTACACACCTCAGGGATCGCTGATTGATCGTGTTGAAATACCCATGGAGTATCGTTCTCAAGTTGATTTTGAATTTGCATCCGAACAGGAAGCTTACGAAACGGCAAAAACCTTTGCCGAGACAGTTGGATATAGGATCAGCAATTATTACTACGTTGATCGATTACCGTATGAGGAACTTGAGATATCAAGCAGAACGATCGATCGTTCAACAGTCGAAGAGGTGTTGCCTCAAGGATGGTCCTCGGATCAGGATTCTTATGTGTTTACGTTATTTGAAGATATTGATGGATTGCCCATGGTTAACTCAGGAGGTCATAAGCTCTCCGCTGAGTATGTCGCAAATTTAGAGTGTGTGATCGAAGTTCTTGTGACACCTAAAGGCGTTGAATACGGTGAGTTTTATTTTCAATATGAAAACACAAAGGTACAGTCGACCGGTGAAATGTGCGATATTGAGGAAGCCTTGAATCTGTTTGTAAAAGAAACACTGACCGGCAATACTCTCCTAATCCCACCACTCAAGATTTCCCATATTTCGCTGGTATACTTGGGACAGTGGGAACCATCCACCGATGCGGTACTGTTGCGTCCGTACTGGGTCTTCGAGGCCGAGGAAACGGGACCGGATTCGTCGGGTGGAATAGAGCACTATTATATTGACGCACTCAACAAGACCGTTGTACACAAAAAATCATTTACAGGACCGGAAGTATGATGAAGAAAATAGCGTCATTATGGATTATTATTTTCATTATTCTGTTGACCACTATGAGCGGCTGCAGATTCGATACCCCTAGTTCTTCGAAAGGCTGCAATGCTTTTGAATCCTCCTATATTGAAATTCCGGACTCCGTCACTTTTGTCGGTGATATCGTATCAACATCCCGGTACATCGTCATGTCGGCATCGAGTAGAAGTTCTGATGATCAGTCAGATATTCCGCAGATACTATGGACGGATATAGACGGGAAATTACTCAAAGTACAGGATGTTCAAATGCCATATATGCCTAAGCTTTTTGCATCAGGGGATCGAGTAATCGCTTGTTTTGTGGATTATAACGGCGAGTCAGTCGTTCAGGAGATCGGATTAGAAGGCCCTGTCGGGGATAGTTCACGCTTTGAAGTGCCTTTTTTCGACGATTTCGCCGTCATTGGTGACATCGTGGCTTTTATTGACGATATCGGCAGTATTATTTGTTATGAGAATGGTGAGCAAGTAGGCTCGCTCCCGACGAATTCTCCCGAAGATATTACTCAAAAACAGCTGGTTGTTTTCGATCAAAAAATCATTATCTACAACGGGGAAAATAATGAACTTAACATTTATGATCCGTTTACAAACACGGAGAAAGCAGTCAGTATAAATCAGGAAAAACAAAAATTCACTGCCGGTTGGTCATGCGTATCAGACTTCGGCATGTTCTTTTTTAACAACAACGAGTCTCTTGTGCAGATCGATCCAAAGAATGGAACGACAAAGGAGTATCTGTCGTATGCAGATACCGATATTCCTCCGTGCCCGTATGGGATGTATTCGGTTAGAGATCCGATCATTCTGGATAAGGATCGTGTGGTCTATGTTTACTTCGTATCTGAAGAAATAACTCCTGAGGTCATTTTACTGACACGCCTGCCTGAAAATCCTCATACAGATAAAACAATGCTGACTATAGGCGGAGTCAATGCCAGTTATGACCCATTAATCGCACATGCGGTGTACTACTTCAACACAAGTCAGGATAATTATCGTATCCGTATACGCGAATATGCGGATATTTATCCTTTTAACGGTCCGGAAGAGTATCAACGGGTTCTCGCAACACTGATCAGCGATATGTCGTCCGGCAAAACGGATGACATTCTGATGGGACCGGTGTTCTTCAATTACGAGAAAATGGGTAAGAACGGTGCCGTGATTGATATGATGCCCTTTCTCGAAAAAGAGAGGGAACTCACTAAAGAGGCGTGGATACCCAGTGTTTTGAATCGGATGAAGACGGATTCTGCAATGTATCGATTTTTCCCCGGATTCACATTCTTCGGGTACTTCGGAAATGCAGACTATCTGACGGGATATTCAAATTATTCTATCCCGGAAATGATGCGCCTTGCAGACACTCTTCCGGATGGAGTTCAAGTTTTTCCGATTGCATCGCC
This sequence comes from Clostridiaceae bacterium, assembly GCA_012729635.1. Classification (GTDB taxonomy): domain Bacteria; phylum Bacillota; class Clostridia; order Saccharofermentanales; family Saccharofermentanaceae; genus JAAYCT01. The sequence goes on from JAAYCT010000031.1 coordinate 9,291, forward strand.
TGAGAATCTGATCGTGACCGCAATAATTTACGGGTTGGATTATTACATCGATGAGTCCGGAAGTTTTGAAATCACAGAAGATCAGGTTCAACAACTTTTGGATTACGCGAATCGCTGTGGTGTCTATCTGAGTGAAGAAGAAATCAGAAATTCCTCAACACAGGCGTATATGCGCGGAAAAGAAGTGATGACGTTCAGTTATGTTTGGAGCGCTCAGAATTTCAGCGAACTCGAGAGCCTCCTGAACACAGATACCCTGTTTGTAGGGTCTCCGACTTTAGACGGAAGTGCATCCATATGCTCTCCGTCTACTTCCGTCGCTATTTCCTCCGCATCCAAACATCCGGAAGCTTGCTGGGAATTCATTAAAATTCTGATGTCTCCCGAGATTCAACAAAAAGTCACGGAGCAAGGTATGTTTCCTGTCTCACAAAGCGCGTATGAAACATATATCGATAAAGCCATTCACCCGGAGTTGCGCTCGATTGCCGAAGAACAAACATTTATGACAAATGACCGGTCTTCGGTCAGCGAGGAATGTACGGAGCGTCTAACCTCGATCATTGCTTCCTTTAATGCAACAAATGAGACGGACATGTTGTTCATCGAAATTATTCTTGAAGAATTACCATCGGCTCTGAACGGGAGTAAATCAGCTGCAGAAACCGCAGAAGTACTAAATAACCGGCTCAACCTTTA
>JAAYCT010000032.1 GCA_012729635.1 Clostridiaceae bacterium
GCGGATGCCGTCCTTCATCTGGAAGACGGCAGATATGCATTGATTGAGTTTAAATTGGGACAATCTGAAATTGATGACGGGGCAAGACATCTTTGCGAGATTGAGAGACTGGTTGCAGAGCATAATAAAACCCAGAAACAAGTGCCGATCAGGATGCCGGATTTAAAGCTAATCATTACAGGAACACAGTATGGATATCGCAGAGAGGATGGAGTCGTTGTCATTCCGATCGGTTGCTTGAAGGACTAATCAGGTGCGTTGATATGTTCCCAAGAACGCCCCTCTATCCGTTGGCACAGATAAAAGTAATAATTATTCGCATGCAAAATGTTGCCGCTTTAACATCTTTTTTCGTGACTACACTTTGACCCCAAGAACAAATGAAACCATGAAAAATATGTAGAATATATGGAAAAACGCCCTGTTTTTTAGACGAGATATCACGATATAAACGAGAGAATATGTTTTAACGATTTTTGGAGCCCGATTTATACTTTTCACGAGACGAATTCCGGCTTCGGATCGATTTTTCTGCATGTGTGGATCGTGACCATGTGCTGGAATCTTTTCGATCTTCTGGTGAGGGACTGGTTGATATTTTGTACTTGGCGTCCTTCTTTTATCGTTCTTCCGGGCAGCGAGGGACACAAGGCATACCGCAATTACAACTTTCATCTGATCGGCTTTCTGAAAGGAAGCGCAATCGTAACGGCGGGATCCCTGGTCGTCGCCGCACTGAGTTACGGATGCCTGGAACTGTTTTTTCGATAAGCGGTGATTTGCGATCATCGGAAAACAATATTCGCCAGAAGCTCTTCCTTACAGTCGGTCCTCAACGGCTTTTATTTTTCCTTGCATGGTAAGCTTCTTGTCCGTCCGGTCATCGATCTTGATCGATGTCACGATCCGCTGTACCTCACCGGCCAGCGAACGCACATGCATCTTTTTTGCCACCTCGAAAAGCGCCTCGACGCTGTCCGCCTCCACAACGGTCCCCATCGGACATAAGCGATACGTGATCCCCTCTTCCCGTTCCAATACGCGCAGAGCCTCAACGACATACTTACTGACGGAAGCACTCGGGGTTCCGATCGGGACAATACTGATCTCCATAATCGGCATGATTCATTCCTCCTTTTCGGTCCAAAAAGCCCTCATGTTCCGCGCGCAGGAATAATTTAAGCGCGAAAAGCCACGCGCTTTCTACCTTTTCACCCTCAGTGTCCTCAGATACGCCTTCGTCTCGTCGCTGATCTGACGGCTCTCGATCGCCTTTTGAATCGACTTGTTGTGCGTCCACGGATCCAATCGGCGCCCAATGAGGTACGGAATCGTCTCGTCGTAACGATCGCACAGTGCCGACGCGAAAAACCACGCGATCATCATACGAACATAATACTCCTCCGACCGGACGGACGCGACGAGTTCCGGGATCTCCGGGGTGAACGCGTCGCGGAGAAAATGGCGCATCAGGATGCCGATCGCGTACCGGCACGTGTAGGTGTGCGGGGAGCAGAGCCAGTCGGCGCGAAGCTTTTCGAGAATTTGCGGCCGGTGTTTCCCGAAAACTTTCGGGCTCATCAGGTCGCACGTCGCCCAGTTGTCGACGTACGGAAGAAACCGGTCGAGCGCCGCGACCGTCGGCTCGTATTCCCCGATCCGCTCGATCAGGAAGCCGTGGAGGTTATCCTCCTCGTAGTAGCGGTGCGGCAGGATCCGGAGGAATTCGGCGGCCTCTTCGGTCTTTGAAAATTCGATCGCAAAGGCGCGGAGCGCGGGCGTCCGTACGCCGATGATGCGGTCCTTTTCGACGGTCGGCATCAGCTTCGCGTGAAAGTCGCGGTATCCCAAGTCAGCAAGCGCGAAAAGCCGGTCGCGCACGGTTTGTTCGATGGGGTTCATGGGGCCTCCTTCAAATAGTATTTCGAGTTTTCCTGAAGACTAATCGCGCAACACCGTGATCGGTACGACAAATACTCCGTCCTCTCTTCGGTACGCAGCGTTGGATAATCCACAGAGGACACAGAGCACGGAAGGCGGGATCCCTCCGGGCTCATTCGCAATTTCCTTTTGGATCCGGAGAAGATTAGCGGCCGCCTCATCAATCCGGTTTGCGCCGAGTTTGATCTCAACGGCGCACCATGATCCGTCCCGATTTTCGATTACCGCGTCGATCTCGCGATTCTTATAGTCGCGGTAATGGAAAAGCTGCGCACCGGAGACTTCCGCGTAACAGCGAAGATCCCGCTCGCAGAGCGCCTCGAAAAGGAAGCCCAGCGTCGCCAGGTCATTGAGAAGCCGCTCCGGAGTCGCCTCCAGAAGAGCCGCGGCCAGTGACGGATCACTGAAATGTCTCTTCTCCGCCAGTTTGATCCGCGTCGAAGAGCGAATTTCGGATGTGAACGGGCGCTGATTTTCGATCAGAAACAGTCGCTCGAAAAGGCTCAGATAATCCGCGATCGTTCCCGGGTCGATGTCGTCATCGTCGGTGGTTTGCATGTCCCTTCTCAACGCTCCGGCCGAGGCGGGTGTACTCTCATTGCGTGCCAACGAACGAAGAAGGCGCTTCATTTTGATCGCGTCCCGGCGTACGCCGTCGACTCGAAAAGTATCATCGTCGATGATCACATCCAAGTACTCCTTGGGAATAAGTATTGCTTCTTGAATCGGCAGTCCGACACTTCCGGGCCAGCCGCCTCGGATAATAAGCCCGATAAGATCTCGGATGTCGGTCTTTCCGGTCATGACCGGATCCAGATGCCCTTCGCACAGGGACTTCAAGGATACCGCGCCGCTCGAATCGCCGGACTCGAAAAGCGACATCGGGCGCATACGGACTTTCGCGATTCTTCCGGCTCCGCTGTGCAAAATTCCTTTGTGCGTCGGCGTCGCGGAACCGGTCAGAATGAATTGTCCCTTATGGCCGGACTGATCCACCTGATGACGCACGGCATCCCATAATGCCGGAACCTCTTGCCATTCATCGATCAGGCGGGGAGATTCTCCTTCCAGAACCAGCATCGGATCCGTTTCGGCTAATTTTCTGTTCTGGAAATTTCCGCTCGGGTCACCCAAAAAAATCCGGCTCTTGCTGTGGCGTGTCGCGGTCCACGTTTTTCCGCACCACTTCGGTCCCTCGAGGCAGATCGCTCCGAAAGCCGAAAGGTACTGCTCGATCATTTGATCCACTAAACGCGGACGGTATTCTTGTTTCACTTCGCGCCACCCCCTTCGCTAAGAAGAGAATAACTCATTCCCACATATTTTGCAATTCCATTCCCGCATATTTTGCAATTCCATTCCCACATATTTAGCATTTCTATCCCTTCATATTTCTATATTTCACTCCTACATCTTTCGGAATTCTACTCCACCATTTTCTGGCACCCGGAGCAATAATACACCGAGCCGCCCATGTAGCTCTCCTTGACGACCGTACTGCCGCAGACCGCACAGGGCGATAAGACGGTGTTCTTGGACATCACGGTGCGGTAGCCGCCGGGATTTCCGAAGAGGTCCTTTTCCGTGTCACGCCCGGCAAGCCGGGTCATCTCCCCGAGCACTTCCTTGATCGTCGTAAGAAGCCCGGCGCGTTCGTCCTCGCTGAGCGTTACGACCTTTCTTTTCGGATGGATCCGCGCGGCAAAAAGAATGTCCTGCAGACAACCGTTTCCGATACCCGGGAACCTTTGCTCGGTCGCCAGAAACGCCTTCGCGGAGAGGTTCGGCCTGGCTTCCGCGAACCGCCCGGCAAATAAAGCGTCAAACCCGTCCGAGAACGGTGAGACCGACTCGCGGCTCGCGATATAGTATTTGTTGAAGTAGCCTTCCTCGTGAACGTTGATCCCGCCGTACATCGAAACCGTGAACACCAGATTTCTGCCGTCCGAAAGGGCGAGCCGAAGCTGATAATCCTTCGGCACCTCGTCGTCCGTAAGGAGTCGCAGGTTGATTCCGTCATCCACCGACAGACGCTTCCCGTTATCGAAAATCATCTCCGCATAGATCCCGAAGCCCTCGGCCCGCTCGATCCGCGCTCCGCCGATCTGCTTTTCGAAAAGCGCCGGCTCCGGCTCAAAAAAGCAGAACTTGTGCGGCTTGGTCGGAAGAAAAACCGCCTCGATCGTCCGCCCGGCGACGTGTTCGTTCAATTGCTTACTGAGGGTCAGGACCTCCGGTAATTCAAGCATAATTATTCCTCCTGTCCGGATCTTTCCCACGGGCGCTCACACGCATTTCACCGGGCACTCCGGCCTGCTTCAGTGTACTTCCTCATCGTATCACATCCGCTTCACCGGCGGTGTCTTCGTCGTGTCACGCTCTTCTCACCGGGTGTCTCAGGATCGTCTTCATTCTCGCGGGATCTCCTTTTCGAGGATCCGACAGGTAGATCTCGTGGTGACGGCGAATGTCCGAGAAGTCCTCCAGCAGGCCGTTTGCGGCGGTGAACGCCATCATCCGAGCAATGGTTTCCTTCTCGGTCGAAAACGGGCCGACGTGCATGCATTGGACGCACAGTCCCTCGCGGAAACGCACGAGCCGGGCCTTGCTCAAATCGAGACCGGGCTTCTTTTTCGCGACGATCGCGCGCGCCTTTTCGAAAAGTTCCGGCGTTACGAACTCCGGCTGACGGAGCATCGAGGTCCACTTGTACTTTGACTTGTCGGTGAAGGCGCGTTCCGTATCGTCGTCCACCCACCAGTAGCCGTCCAGGGGCGGCATGACGTAGTCGAAGTATCCCTCCGGGATTTCGCCGCTTCGAGGCATCATCTTGATCGCGTAGGAGAGCGCGTACAGGAGTTCGACCGCCGTCGCGTACTCCCCTTCCGGATCATTCGGGTCGCCCTCGCCGTCCACCCGAATAAATGTCATCTCCGGCACGTCGACGACGGACGGCTCGGTCCCCGGCTGATACAGTTCCTTATCCTGCTTCTTATAATCGGTCGCCATATCCGTACCTCCATTTGTGTGGTACGTCTATTGTCGCGCGGTATATATGTCATCAGGGCGTCATATTTGAGAAAGAGCTAAACGAGTACGAAAATACCGCCCAGAACGACCAAACTGCGAATTCAGGCTGTATTTTTGCGCCGGAGGACGGGCTGAAAATGAGAAAATACCGCCCAGAACGGTCAAAATACGAATCCAGGCTGTATTTTTGCGCCGGAGGACGGGCTGAAAATGAGAAAATACCGCCCAGAACGGTCAAAGTGCGAATCTAGGCGGTATTTTTACGCCGGCGGACGGGCTGAGAACGAGAAAATACCGCC
>JAAYCT010000033.1 GCA_012729635.1 Clostridiaceae bacterium
GATCCTACTAGGAGAAACAGAACTAGTCCTCAAACGGCCTTCAAGACCATTTTCTAACAGGACGTTTGCAAAATCAACCGGTCCGGAAAGACAGTTTTCCGGACTTAAAAAGAATTATACGAGGAGAAAAGCAATGAACATGGAAAACATCCGATCCAATCTGGTACCGACCGTTATTGAAACAACGAATCGCGGTGAGCGGGCGTATGACATTTTTTCGCGGCTTTTAAAGGAAAGGATTGTCATTCTTTCCGAAGAGGTCAATCATATTACGGCCAGTCTGATTACAGCACAGTTATTGTTTCTTGAGGCCGAGGACCCGGATAAGGATATTCAGTTTTACATCAACAGCCCCGGAGGATCGGTTTCGGACGGTCTGATGATCTTTGACACCATGAACCACATTAAACCGGACGTTCAGACGATAAGTATGGGGATGTCCGCTTCTATGGGGGCTTTCCTTCTTGCCGCGGGCACGAAGGGCAAACGGTTTATTCTGCCGAACTCGGAGGTCATGATTCATCAGCCTTCAAGCGGAACGCAGGGACAGGCATCGGATATTCTGATTGCAGCGAATCACATCAAACGAACGCGGGAAAGACTCAATGAGCTTATGGCGAATATGACGGGACAATCGATCGAAACGATAGAAAAAGATATGGACAGGGACAACTGGATGAACGCCGAGGAGGCCGTGAAATACGGTATCGTCGACCACATAATGAACAAGAGAACGTAACGGAGGATAAAAATATGGGAAAAGTAATTGGTATTGATTTAGGAACAACGAACTCGTGCGTAGCGGTCATGGAGGGCGGAGAAGCCGTCGTCATTCCGAATGCGGAGGGAAGCAGAACGACCCCTTCGGTCGTTGCGTTTTCCAAAACCGGTGAGCGCCTGATCGGTCAGGTGGCCAAGAGACAGGCGGTTACGAACCCCGATCGAACGGTACAGTCTATTAAGAGGGAAATGGGATCCAACTTCAAGGTGAACATTGATGATAAACAGTATTCACCGCAGGAGATTTCCGCAATGATTCTCTCCAAACTGAAGAGCGATGCGGAGGCTTATCTGGGTCAGACGGTAACACAAGCGGTGATTACCGTACCTGCATACTTCTCGGATTCGCAAAGACAGGCGACCAAGGACGCAGGTAAAATCGCGGGTCTGGACGTGCTTCGAATTATTAATGAGCCGACCGCGGCCTCGCTCGCTTACGGACTAGACAAGGAATCCGATCAGAAGATTTTGGTTTTTGATCTTGGAGGAGGTACCTTTGACGTTTCGATCCTTGAAATCGGAGACGGTGTTTTCGAGGTTTTAGCAACAGCGGGTAACAATCGATTGGGCGGAGATGATTTCGACGCGAAAATCGTAGATTATCTGGTGGATGCTTTTAAGAAGGATCAGGGCGTTGATTTACGCGGCGACAAGATGGCGATGCAAAGACTTCGCGAGGCGGCCGAAAAATCGAAAATCGAACTTTCGGGCGTAACCACCTCAAATATCAATCTTGCCTATATTACGGCGGATGCAAGTGGTCCGAAGCACATGGATATCACGTTGACGCGCGCTAAATTCGACGAGCTTACACATGATTTGGTGGAAAAGTCGATGGAGCCTCTTCGCAGAGCGATGTCGGATGCCGGGATGACTCCGAGCGACATTCACAAGATTCTGCTCGTCGGCGGATCGACGAGAGTGCCGGCCGTTCAGGATGCCGTTAAGAAGTATTTCGGGAAAGAACCCTTTAAGGGGATTAATCCGGATGAATGTGTTGCAATCGGTGCCGCGATTCAGGCTGCGGTGCTCACCGGTGACGTAAAGGGACTTTTGCTTCTTGACGTTACCCCGCTTTCACTTGGAATTGAAACACAGGGTGGAATTTTCACCAAAATGATCGAACGCAACACGACCATTCCGACGAAGAAGAGCCAGACATTCTCTACCGCGGCCGACGGACAGACACAGGTTGATGTACACGTTCTTCAGGGTGAGCGCGAAATGGCTTCATACAACAAAACGCTCGGGAATTTTATACTGGACGGAATTGCTCCCGCACCTCGCGGAGTCCCTCAGATTGAGGTTACCTTCGACATCGACGCGAACGGCATCGTTCACGTGTCGGCAAAGGATCTCGGAACGGGTCGTGAGCAAAAGATTACAATCACCGCTTCGACCAACATGACTGAGGATCAGATCAAACAGGCAATTAAGGAAGCCGAACTTCACGCTGCGGAAGACTCCAAGCGAAAAGAAGAGGTAGAGGTGAAAAACCACGCCGAAACAGCGGTCTACCAAACAGAAAAGACCTTGAGTGAGCTGGGCGATAAAGTGGATGCCGCAGATCGTGCGCCCGTTGATGAGGCTCTCGGTAGACTCAAAGAGGCGATCTCCCAAAACAACCATGAAGAGATGAAAAAAGAGACAGAGGCTGTTCAGCAGGCATTCTACAAAATTAGCGAAAAGCTTTACCAACAGCCGAATGCCGAGCCTCAGCAAGCACCTCCGAATCCCGATGATTACACCGGGTATCAAAGCTCGGAAGGGGATCAAGAGGGCTTTAAAAACGCCGGGGGCGATTTCTGACAACATTTATGAACGAGCACACGGACACGGAAATCAAGCCGTGTCCGTGTGCTCGTAGATTCTAATCCCGCATCAAGGAGGGCACGTCTTTGGCGGACAAACGCGATTATTATGAGGTTCTGGGCGTTGGAAAAAGCGCTTCGGAGGAGGATCTGAAGAGGGCTTATCGAAAACTTGCCAAACAATATCATCCGGACCTTAACCCGAACGATAAGGTAGCGGAGGCAAAATTTAAGGAAGCGAACGAGGCATACGCCGTATTGTCGGATGGCGAAAAACGACGTCAGTATGATCAGTTCGGACATGCGGGTATGGACGGACAAGGATTTTCCGGGTTCTCCGGTGTGGATATCGATTTGGGTGACCTGTTCGGCTCTTTTTTCGGGGGAGCCTTCGGGGGCGGGGGAAGAAGAAGAAGCGGTCCGGAAAAGGGGGCCAATCTCAAGTACGGATTGTCGCTGGATTTTATGGAAGCCGCTTTCGGAGTCGATAAAACAATTACCGTCAATAAAGAGGACATATGCGATGCCTGTAAAGGATCCGGGGCAGCGACGGGATCATCTCCCGAAACATGCCCTTCATGCAAGGGATCCGGTCGGGTGCAACAGCAGTCTCAAACGCTTTTCGGAATAACAATGGTAACCCGTGATTGCCCTGCCTGTAACGGTACGGGTACCGTGATTCGCAATCCCTGCCCCTCTTGCGGCGGCCGGGGAAGACGCTCGAAAAAGAAAGATATCAAAATTCATGTTCCGGCCGGCGTGGATACGGGAGATATGCTTCCGATCAAAGGGGAGGGTGAGCCCGGTGAACGAGGCGGACCCTACGGCGATCTTTACATTCAATTCAAGGTAAGGTCGCACCCGGTATTTGAGAGAAAAGGAAGCAACACATACTGTGACTTGCCGATAACTTTTTCACAGGCGGCATTGGGTGCGGATGTGGAGATTCCGACCATTGACGGAAAAGTCACAACCCGCATTAAAGAAGGAACACAACCGTTTGACACGTATACACTTCGCGGAAGGGGCATCCCGTTTAAGAATCGTCCGACATCTCGAGGAGACCACGTATGTCGATTTGTGCTTGAGGTTCCGACCAGTCTTTCGGAGGAACAAAAGGAGATGCTTCGAAAATTCGAGGGCTCCCTGTCGGATAAGAATTATCAGAAAAGAAACAGCTTTTTCAAGAAAGTAAAGGACTTGTTTGGTATCTGATGTGAAGTGGGTTTCATTTTCCGTAAAAACGTCGCGGGAGGCATCCGATGCGATCAGCGATATGCTGATCGGCTTCGGTGCCAACGGTGTCAGCGTCTCGGATCCGAAGGATATTCTGGATATCATCGGCGAGCCGGGATCTCTCGTTTACGCGGATGATGAGTTTCTTTCCTCACTCGGATCCGATGTCGTTATAAACGCATATTTCCCGGTCTCGGGAAAGCATATCCGAATCGCAAAACAAAGCGGAAATCCGGGGTGCGTTACTCTCGGAGATGATTTATATTCGTCCATTCCCGAAATCAAGATTTCAATTGCAGAGTTTACGGATCGTATTTCGGACCAAATCCTCCGGATCAAGGAATTCCTGCCGGTCGGGAAAGCGGAGATTTCTTGGGAAATCGTGCGTGAAAAGGACTGGGAAGAAAATTGGAAAAAGGATTATAAGCCGATTCATATCTCGGATCGGATTACGATTTGTCCATCTTGGGAAAAAGCATCTGCCGTTCAAGGCGAAATGATTGTATATTTGGATCCCGGATCTGCTTTTGGAACCGGTTCTCATGAAACGACTGCCATGTGCTCCGAAATCATCGATGGTATCCTTCGAGCCAACGATCGAATACTTGATCTCGGTTGCGGTTCCGGAATTCTTGCAATCATCGCATCAAAGATCGGTGCCGAATGGGTGGAAGCGATTGATATCGATCCGACTGCAGTGGCAGTGGCGCGAAAGAATATTTCGGATAACGGTGCGGGTGTTATATTGAACGAAGGGGTTCTTTCGGACGCCACACGTAATGACTATTCGCTGATTATCGCGAATATTATTGCCAATGTGCTGATTGATCTGAGGGATGATTTTCCAAAATTCATGTGCGAAAATGGGCGGCTTCTGATTTCCGGCATCATCGACATACAAAAGGAGCGGGTTCTAAATGCCTACAACGACGCCGGGTATGAGCTGTTACGCTCAGTCCATAAGGGCGATTGGTATTCGTTTTTGTTCAGAAAAGGTCCCGGGCAGAAGCGAGAACAGCATCCCGATAGACCCTGATCGCAGTAGGGAACGGAAGAGATTTCATTTCTTCTGCGGGAACGAAAAGCCCCTTCGTGTTTTTTTCGGATAAAGGCTTCGGTCCGAGATCGTTATCATACACCAGACGAATCAAATATCCTTTCATATCCCAGATCAGATGTGAAAACCGATGCTCGGAATCCGGCAATGCTTCGATCGAAAGGATCGATGCATCGTTGAGGACAAATTCGGGCTTTATAGACGTTATCAAGTCCTCTTTGTCATAGTGGCCCGGAATCATTAAGAATTCATACAGGCCGGCCAGAAGACCGGAAGCGGCCCTCTTTTTGACATAAACCGTATTTCCGTAAAGAATCGGACAAATCGTGAAGGCATATCGCTGCAAAGAAGCGGTTTTTTTATTGCCGGGATATAACTCCGGACATCCCTCATGAGCGGCTATACAAAGACTTTCAAGCGGACATGTTTCACAGGAAGGTGATTTGGGGGTGCAGATTGTCGCTCCCAGGTCCATCACGGCCTCGTTAAAGTCGCCGGGCCGCTTTTCGGAAATCATTTTTGATGCAATTACGGCAATCTGTTTTTGTGTTTTTGAAGAGCTCGAAAGTCCGGACAATGCGTGAAGTCTGGATATCACACGGATTAGATTTCCGTCTATGGAAGGCTCCGGCTTGCCGAATGCCATGGACAGGATCGCAGCGGCGATATAGGGACCGACTCCGGGAATTTTGAGAATATCCTCCTTCCGGAACGGGAAAATTCCTTGATGCTCGGATACGATATATCGGGCACCGTTTTGAAGATTCGTTGCTCTCGAATAGTAACCGAGCCCTTCCCAAGCTTTCAGCACATTGTCCTCCGATGCGTGGGCGAGAGCGGAAATAGTCGGGAATTGTTGAATAAATCGGCAAAAATAAGGAATAACCGTGTGGACTCGGGTTTGCTGAAGCATGACCTCGGAAACCCATGTCTTATATGCGTTCCGATCCGATCTCCAGGGAAGATCGCGACGATGCAGATCATAATGGTCAAAAAGCAATCTGCGCATCTCTTCGTAGTAGTATGTCATTTTTTTACCTCGTTACGAAGTATAACATACTTGACAAGAATCACGCCTTGTAGCATACTTCCACCTATAAATAATAATAAACCGTTGATTGGGGATAGTATCTTCCCATTAGGCCGTAACAGAGAGCCTCAGAGGATGGAAATGAGGTACGGAAGGGGAAGGGAATGGGCCCGAGAGGGTAGCCCGAAAGAGAAGTGTGTACGCTTTTTTGAGTAGGAGCTGACGGGGACTTTGCCCGTTATCAGGGAAGCACGCTGTTGGGCGTGAAGGAGTGGGCCGTTTTTTACGGTCAATTTGGGTGGTACCGCAGGCGTTTGACTCTTGTCCCATGTTTGGGATGAGAGTCTTTTTGTTTGCCCCAGAGGATCATCACGGGAAACTGCCCCCAAAGGGCAAGTCGCCGGTTTTATCAAGCGGCGCTGAAAGGAGAAAAAATGTCACGAAAAGTACCGAAAAGAGTTTTTTTAACCGAGGATCAAATGCCGACGAAGTGGTATAACGTACGTGCCGACATGAAGGAACAGCATGACCCCTATATTAACCCGGGAACCATGAAGCCGATTGAGCTTGAGGATCTCCTCCCCGTATTCTGTACGGAACTTGCAAAACAGGAGGGAGACTGCCAAACACGATATTTCGATATTCCCGAAGAGATTCTCGATTTTTACAAGATCTATCGTCCTTCGCCGATCGTTCGTGCGTATGAGTTGGAGAAGGCATTGGATACTCCTGCAAAAATCTACTACAAATTCGAGGGCAACAACACTTCGGGAAGCCACAAACTCAATACGGCTGCCGCACAGACCTATTATGCCAAAAAACAAAATCTTAAAGGACTGACAACCGAAACAGGTGCCGGCCAATGGGGAACGGCAATGGCTATGGCAACCGCTTATTTCGGTCTGGATTTGATCGTTTACATGGTTAAATGCAGCTCCGAGCAGAAGCCCTATCGGAAAGCGGTTATTGAGACATTCGGAGCCCAGTTGATTCCGTCTCCGTCCGAGACGACGAATGTCGGACGCGAGATATTGAAGAATCACCCGAATACGGGCGGAAGTCTCGGATGTGCCATTTCGGAAGCGGTCGAAAAGGCCGTGACAACCGAGGGGTACCGATATGTTCTCGGCTCGGTTCTTAACCAGGTTCTTCTTCATCAGTCCATCATCGGAGAAGAATGTAAAATGCAGATGGAAATGATTGACGAGTATCCGGACATTGTTATCGGATGTGCCGGCGGCGGATCCAATATGGGCGGCGTGATGGCATCCTTTATGCAGGATAAGCTGCTCGGAAAGACCAACCCTTATTTCATCGCGGTGGAGCCCGCTTCCTGTCCGACGATGACTCGCGGAAAATATGCGTATGATTTCTGTGACACCGGACATATTACTCCGCTTGCGAAGATGTACACGCTCGGAGCGGATTTCATCCCCTCACCGGATCACGCGGGCGGACTTCGGTATCACGGCATGTCTCCGGTTCTTTCGAAGCTTTATCACGACGGGTTCCTTGATGAGGCGCGGGCGGTCGTTCAAACGGAGGTTTTTGACGCCGCGGTTCAGTTCGCGAAATATGAAACCATTTTACCGGCTCCGGAGTCCGCACACGCAATCCTTGCCGCCATTCAAGAGGCCAATAAGTGTAAGGAAAGCGGAGAGGCGAAGACAATCCTGTTTAACTTAAGCGGGACCGGCAACTTCGACATGGGAGCGTATACCGCATACCGCGAAGGGAAAATGAAGAATTATGTGCCGAGCGACGAAGATCTTGCACAGGGATTTGCTTCTTTGCCCAAAATTCCCGGAATTCAGGAATAATTATTCAGACAAAAAACGCCGTCCGGCGAATACCGGACGGCGTTTTTTCTTGTCGGAACAAAAATTACTTGGCGGGGATATAGGGAATAATGGTTTTGGCTACGCCGCTGATCGGCATTGTCTGAAGCCAAACACGACCGGGACCGGTTACCTTTGTGAGGAAAAGGCCTTCGCCGCCGAGGAAAACGTTTTTAATTCCTTTAACGGTCTCAATATCCATCTGGACGCTTGAGTCCATAATCGCTAGATATCCGGTATCAATCAGCATGGACTGACCGGCCTGCAAATTATACTCAACAACATGACCGTCGATTTCGACAAAAGCAATCCCCTGACCGGAAAGTTTTTGCATAATGAACCCTTCGCCGCCGAACAGGCCGGCACCGAATTTCTTCTGAAAATGAACGGACAACTCAACACTGGTCTGAGCTGCGAGAAATGCAGATTTTTGAACAATCATGGGTGCATCGGGCTTGATTTCCAGTGCCATGATTTGACCGGGAAAACTCGAAGCAAATGCAATCAATCCCTTGGAGTCCATTGCTGTGAACTTGTTTTGGAAAAGCGACTCGCCGGAGAACATTCGCCCGAGTGCCTTTCCGACGCCTCCGCCGACGGTTTCCATTTTCATGTTCGGTGACATCCAGCTCATCGATCCCTTTTCGGTAATCAGAGCCTCGTTCTGCTCGATCTCGCACACCACTACAGGCAAAGGGGTGCCTTTGATTTCGTATTTCATAAAAAATCCTCCTTGATAAAATAATCCGCTTATACATGTCATCATTTTTATAGACACATAATTATTTTACATTTTTTTTGAACGTTTCACAATTATTTCTTGAAATGATTTTTTGGGGGAAGCGGATATGCTTTGTCTGATATAATTTCAATGTACCATCGAAAAGGGGGAATCTTGTGACACGACTATTTGTTGATAAGCGTATTGAGCATGGAGCAACGACCCATATTCTTGACGATTCGGACAGTCGTTACATTCGGGACGTTCTTCGAATGAGATCCGGGGAGCGACTGATTCTTTGCGACCCGGATTCGACAGAATATGAAGCAATCGTAACCAGCCCGGGGAGCAAACATATTGAGTTGACGCTTTCTCCGGGACGAGCGAATCAAACGGAGCCGCTTTATCGTGCAGTCCTTTATCAGGGCCTTCCGAAAGGCGACAAGATGTCCGGAATCATTCAGAAATCCGTTGAGCTCGGAGTGTCCGGAATTGTGCCCGTTTCGTGTGCCCGATCCATCGTAAAGATCGATCCGGGAGATCTGCGTGAAAAGACAACCCGATGGCAGAAAATTTCTCATGAGGCCGCCAGACAAAGTGAACGCGGGAGGGTTCCTTGGGTATCGGAGACGATGTCTTTTCGCGAAGCGATTGAGACAGCAACGAAGCAATCGGATTTAACCTTGATTCCATGGGAAGAGGAGAGCGGAAAATCATTGGCCGAAGCGCTTGAACCGTTAGACAATAAACGGCGATGTCAAAACCCGAATCCTGACGATGATATCGGGCCTGATTTATCTGATCCTGAGCGAAGTCTTCCCAATATCAGTCGAAGGGAAGGTCCGCTCGTTTCAATTTTTATCGGACCGGAAGGCGGATTCGAAAAAAAGGAAGTAGCGTTTGCGAAAGAGTGCGGCGCGGTATCGGTATCGCTCGGGAAACGGATTCTGAGGACTGAAACCGCAGGCATTGCCGTTCTTTCGATGTTGCTCTATCGTCTGGAGTTGTTGTAATGTATAATAACAAAATGCAGGTTTTTAACCGGCTGTTTCTTCGATGAGTCAGAGGAGGAAGGGAATGACATTTTCCGTACCGAAAGGCACCAAAGATATATTGCCCGGGGAGGTTGCTTCATGGCAGCATGCGGAGCGGGTATTTTTCGATGTATGCTCCGACTTCGGGTATCGTGAAATTCGAATACCGACATTTGAACATACTGAGGTTTTTTCCCGGGGTGTAGGACAGTCGACAGATGTCGTACGCAAGGAAATGTATACGTTTGAGGATAAAGGCGGGCGAAGCATGACACTGCGCCCGGAAGGGACAGCGGGTGTTGTTCGCAGTTTCATTGAAAACGGAATGACTTCACAGCCGGCTCCGGTACGCCTTTTTTACATGATCAATGCTTTTCGCTACGAGAAAATGCAGAAAGGTCGTTATCGAGAATTTCATCAGTTCGGCGTTGAGGCGTTCGGATCGGAAGGTCCGGAGATTGATGCTGAAATTATCAGCCTTTTGGTTTTGTTTTTTGAACGTATGGGAATCGAAAAAACCCGTTTATGCATCAACAGCATCGGTTGCCCGGAATGCAGAACACTTTATCACAAAGCGCTCAAGTCATATTTTTCCGATAAAATAATAGAAATGTGTTCCGACTGCAAGGAAAGATTTGTTCAAAACCCGATGCGCATCCTTGACTGTAAGGAAGAGAAATGTAAAACGTACACGTCAAAGGCTCCGAGACAGCTGGAGTATCTGTGTTCCGGTTGTCATACACACTTTCAAGGCTTAATCGGAGCTTTACACGCACTGGGAATTGCGTTCGAGGTCGATCCGGGTATCGTTCGCGGACTGGATTATTATACCCGCACGGTTTTTGAATTTATTTCCGACAACGTCGGAACACAAGGAACAATATGCGGTGGCGGGCGATACGACAAATTGGTTGAGATGATGGGCGGTCCGTCCGTTCCCGGTATCGGGTTTGCGATGGGAGTCGAACGTTTTCTAATGGAAAGGGCGGCACAAAACATACCCGGACCCGATGAATCCACGGTGAAGTTATACATCGCCAATCCGGATAACGAGACTCGTTCGGCATGTCATAAGCTTGTGTATCAGCTCCGTCGAAAAGGAATCTCTTGTGAAGCCGATTTAATCGGAAGAAGTTTTCGCGCTCAAATGAAATACGCGAATAAAAACAGTATTCCTTTTGTGGCGGTGATCGGGCCGGACGAGTTGTCTTCCGGAAAATTCTCGCTAAAAAGAATGAGCGACGGAGAAACCGCAGATTTTTTGATGGGGGATGAATTGGATCACATCATCCGCTGGATCAATTGATTCGACGAATCCACGTCAATGGATGAATAAATCGGGTGAACCGATACTATAAAAAAAGGATAGAGAAAAGAGAATGGCGGATTCAATTCAAGGACTTTTCAGAACCGCGATGTGTGGTGAAATCACATCGGAATTTATCGGTCAATCGGTAACGCTGATGGGATGGTGTCATCATTTCAGGGATCTGGGGGGATTATATTTTATTACACTCCGGGACCGATCGGGAGAAATCCAGCTTGTCGCATCTCCGAAGAGTGATCCCGAGGTCATTCGGAAAGCTACGCGCGTTCGAAGTGAGTTTGTTCTTGCGGCAACGGGAACGGTTCAAAAAAGAAGCGCACCGAACCCCGCAATGAAAACCGGAAACATAGAGGTCGAGCTGACCGAATTGCGCATATTGTCCGAGGCGATGACTCCGCCGTTTTATATTGAGGAAAACATAACCGCAAACGAGACTCTTCGTTTGAAGTATCGCTATCTGGATTTGCGAAGACCCGATATGCAAAAAAATCTTATACTCAGACATCGTATCGCAAAATGCGCACGCGATTATTTTGATCGGAACGGGTTTTTGGAAATCGAAACGCCGATGCTCGGCAAAAGCACTCCGGAAGGAGCTCGCGACTACCTGGTGCCGAGCCGGGTGAAAAAGGGAAGCTTCTTTGCATTGCCCCAATCTCCTCAGCTTTACAAACAACTGTTAATGCTCGCGGGATATGACCGGTATATGCAGATAACAAAGTGTTTTCGTGACGAGGATTTACGTGCCGACCGACAACCTGAATTTACACAGATCGATCTGGAGATGTCTTTTGTTCGGGGTGACGACGTGATGAATCTCACGGAGGGCTTTCTCATCGAGGTTCTTCGTGATGTTATGGGAATTACAATCAATCAACCTATACCGAGACTAACCTATGCGGAGGCGATGGAACGTTACGGCTCCGACAAGCCGGACACCCGATTTGGTTTGGAGCTTAGAAATATTTCCGAGATTGCCGCACAAATCGAGTTTCCGCCGTTTAAGAATGCTCTTGCAGAAAACGGAAGTGTTCGGGCAATCTGTATTCCGAACGGAGCCGGTCTTTCCAGAAAGGAAATCGAAGCATTCGGAGAGGTTGCAAAAACCTATCGCGCGGGCGGAATGGCATGGTTGATTCCTTCCGATCCGCCGCGAGGTTCTTTTCTGAAGTTTATCGAAAGGGATATGATCGAGCGGATATCCTCAGCGGTCGGCGCCGGTCCCGGGGATCTTGTGCTGATTGTTTCGGATCGGGAGCAGACGGTTTTTCATGCGCTCGGAGCGGTCCGTTGTGCCGTAGCATCGAAAATGGGTCTTGTGGATGATAAAATAATGGCGCCGCTTTGGATTACGGAGTTTCCGCTTTTAGAGTATGATGAGGAAGAGAAGAGATTTGTAGCCAAGCACCATCCGTTCACTTCGCCGTTGCCGGAAGATTATGATCTTTTGGGCACGGATCCCGGATCCGTACGTTCCGATGCTTATGATATCGTTCTGAACGGAACGGAGCTGGGTGGGGGAAGTATTCGTATTCATGATAGAGATTTGCAGAACAAGATGTTTTCACTTCTCGGGTTTTCCGAAAAGGAAGCTCAAGCCCAGTTCGGATTTCTTCTCGATGCCTTTCAATTCGGCGTACCTCCGCACGGCGGACTGGCTTTTGGCCTGGACCGAATGGCGATGATTCTTGCAGGATGTTCAAGTATTCGGGATGTTATCGCATTTCCTAAGGTGCAGAATTCATCCGATTTAATGACGGAGGCTCCGGCACCGGTATCCGAAGAACAAATGCTGGAACTCGGAATTGATTTGCGAAAGGAGTCGGCGGATGGATCATAACCCGATGGGTAGTAACCCGGATGAAGAGATAATAACGGACGATAATCATCAAATTGATTCCGTGATCGGTAAAACGAAAAATGCGGTTGATGAATCGGTAAACGAGGATCTCAATTCAATGATTTCGGATGATCAGGCATCAGAAAAAACACTTTTCGGCGGGCCGGAAGGTGTGGTGTTGGACGGTTCGACGTTATCGGAGGAAATTGAATCGCTGGAGGGTCGGGTTCTGGATATTCACGAACCGTCTGCGGATATCATTCTCCCTTCCGAACCGAGCAGGCTGGAGGGCGAGGTTCGTCTCGTGCGACGAGTCGATCCGGATGAAAAAGATTCGCCTTCAGGATATCACGTTAAAAGAGTAACGCCGGGCGGAAAATCCGGCACGGGTGATGACGGATCGCACGGATTTTTGTATTCGATGATGGATACAATCCGCTATGTAAGTCTCGGTCTTCTGATCGGTATCCTTTTAGTTGTGTTTGTTGTGCAACGAAACGATGTTTACGGCGGGTCCATGGAACCGACACTTTATGATCGGGATGCGGTTTTTGTCGAAATGATCAGCGTTTATCTGGGAAATTATGAAAGAGGCGACATAATTACAATTAAGGCCGAGGGGATGGAAGGTTTTTACTTTAAAGAAAACATAATTAAAAGAGTAATCGGTATGCCGGGAGAAACCGTTTCCATTATTGACGGACAGGTTTACATCAATGACAAACTCTTGATTGAACCGTATCTCTCGGAGGGGATTATGACCTATGTTTCCTCCGATGGAGTAGCGAAGGGGTATGACCGCATCACGTTAGGCCCGGGTGAGTACTATTGTTTGGGAGACAACCGCGGGGCAAGTAACGACAGCCGACGACTCGGACCGATACCCGAATCGAGGATCAAATCCCACGTAATCGCACGGATTTTTCCGTTCGACACGATGGAAATTTTTTAAAAATATGGCGGAAAACATGGACAGACTGGATGCAATCAGAAATTTCAGTATCATTGCGCATATCGATCACGGCAAATCAACATTGGCGGATCGTTTAATTGAGCATACCGGGGTTCTTTCATCGCGCGAAATGCAAAGCCAGGTGCTGGACAATATGGATATCGAACGCGAGCGGGGAATTACCATAAAAGCACAGGCCACGCGAATGTTTTATAAGGCTCGAGACGGGAAGACGTATCAACTGAATCTGATTGACACGCCCGGTCATGTGGATTTCAATTATGAGGTGCTTCGCAGTTTGCTTGCTTGCGACGGAGCCGTTCTGGTTGTCGATGCTGCTCAGGGAATCGAAGCACAAACGCTTGCGAATGTTTTTTTGGCGATTGACGCAAACCTTGAAATTCTACCGGTTATCAATAAGATTGATTTGCCATCCGCGATGCCTGAAGAGGTTCGAATGGAGATTGAGGATGTAATCGGTCTTGCTTCCGCCCACGCACCGTTGATTTCGGCAAAAAATGATATCGGAATCGATCACGTACTTGAGTCGATCGTTCATTATCTCCCGCCTCCAAAGGGCGATGAGGAGGCGCCGCTTCAGGCCCTCATCTTCGATTCGAAATTCGATTCTTATAAAGGAGTCATCGTCCATGTGCGCATCGTTAACGGAAAGGTGAAGATCGGCGATCGTATTCGAATGATGCATACAAAAAAGGAGTTTTCCGTCGTTGAACTCGGGTATTTTCATCCGGGCGTGCTGATTCCGTCCGACATTCTGCTTGCCGGCGAAGTCGGCTATATCTGTGCCTCCATCAAAAATGTTCGGGACACGGCACCCGGCGACACGGTCACCTTGGCCGATCGCCCGACTCCCGACCCCTTACCCGGGTACAAAAAGATTCAGCAAATGGTTTTTTGCGGGCTGTATCCGACGGACGGGGCAAAATACCCGGATCTGCGCGACGCACTCGAAAAGCTTCAGTTGAACGATGCCGCACTTTCGTTTGAGCCCGAAACATCCGCCGCTCTCGGCTTCGGATTCCGTTGCGGGTTCTTGGGACTTCTTCATTACGAGGTCGTTCAGGAGCGAATCGAACGAGAATTCAATCTTGATTTAATTTCCACCGCGCCCTCCGTCGTCTATAAGATTTATAAGACCAACGGTGAGGAGCTTCGGATGGACAACCCGACCAATATGCCGGATCCCGCCGATATCGATTTCATCGAAGAACCGATTGTTAAAGCTTCCATCATGATTCCCAAGGACTATGTGGGGAACATCATGGAACTTTGTCAGGATCGACGCGGTGAATACATGAACATGGAATATCTGGACGATAAACGCGTTATCCTGCATTACCGGATGCCGCTCAATGAGATTATCTATGATTTTTTCGACGCACTGAAGTCCAGAACCCGAGGCTACGGATCGCTGGATTACGAGGTGGACGGATATCAGAAATCCGATCTGGTCAAGCTGGACATCATGCTGAACAGTGAAATCGTTGACGCACTTTCATTTATCGTTCATCGGGAAAAGGCGTACGCACGTGCCCGGAGAATGGCCGAAAAATTGAAGGAAAACATCCCGAGGCAGCAATTTGAGGTGCCCGTTCAGGCTTGTATCGGAGGAAAAGTGATTGCCCGTGAGACCATACGTGCGTATCGAAAAGATGTCTTAGCCAAATGCTACGGCGGTGACATCACACGCAAGAAGAAGCTTCTTGAGAAGCAAAAGGAAGGCAAAAAGCGAATGCGGCAGGTCGGAAGCGTCGAGGTGCCTCAGGAAGCATTTATGAGCGTTTTGCGCTTGGACGAATAGAAAACGATTCGTCGAGAGATGAATTTCAAACGATAAATAATGCCTTGTGCAAAATCCGCACAAGATGATAGTATAAATAATTATGTCAATATGCGGACGTGGTGGAATTGGCAGACACGCTGGATTTAGGTTCCAGTGCGAGAGCATGCAGGTTCAAGTCCTGTCGTCCGCACCAAATTATTTTATTAGCCGGATTCAATCCGGTCTTTCATTTTCGCATATCATCTTTCATTTCTACTTACGGCGCGCGGGAGAAGAGTAATATTGACATTGCTTTATCTATCTGTTATATAAGATATAGAACATGTATAGTAATTACATTTTCAAAAGGAGGCGGTTTCATTGTTGATTGAGGTTGATTTCGCCGGTGAGGTTCCGATATATACTCAGGTTCGGGATCAAATCGTAATCGGTATTGCCGCAGGTCTTCTGAAGCCGGGCGAGACACTGCCGTCCGTGAGACGACTGGCAGCCGATATCGGAATAAATGTACATACAGTGAATAAAGCATACTCGCTTCTCCGAGACGAGGGATTTTTACTTATGGATCGCAGATCCGGAGCGGAGATTGCTCCTTTGATGACGGAAGATCCTTCCTTTGATGAGCTGCTTTCGAATAAACTGATTCCCGTTGTTGCGGAAGCGATATGCCGACGGATGGACATCGAGGATTTCTGTCTGACCGTCCGTAAAACCTATTCTTTCATTAAGCGAGGGGGGAAATAATTATGGCCGAAATGGCATTAATATTTTATGTGATTAACCTTTCCGTTTTGATTCTAACCGGAGTGTTGCTTGCAGCAATGCCTTATTATACGGGCAAGTCACTTCTATTCGGCGTTCGAATCCCTCAGATACATAAGAATCATCCCGCAGTAATTGTTCTGAAGCGAAACTTCAGCCTCTTGATCGGCTTATTTGTGATGATTTTGATGGCGGCCGTTACATTCCAATATCTTTTTGCCCCGAAATGGTCGATATTCACATCGGTTTTCGCTCCCTTTGCTTTGGTTTTTTTTCAAATCATCGCATATGTTCCGAGTTGGAAGAAAGCGAGGAAACTAAAGAAGGAGAATCAATGGGTCGTTTCCTTTGTCGGAAGTGCAGACACAAATATGGCACTGTCTCGACAGACGTTTTCCCGTATGCCTTGGTATTGGTATATATCCGGTTTTGCGCTTTGTATCATCTTCATTTTAATTTCCTTTATGGTTTATCCGAAAATACCGGAAACGATGGTCACCCATTGGAATGCCCGGATGCAACCGGACGACTGGTCACAAAAGAGTTATTTATCGGTTTTGAGCATACCTATGATTGCGATGGGAATGAATGTTATCATGCTGTTTTCCAACATGATGGTCTGGAGAATGAAGCTTCAGGTCAATCAGGAGAATCCGGCGTTGTCCTTTGCGCAACATCGAAAATATCGTCTTCTTCTAAGTCATGTTTTGGGGTTAATTAACCTTCTGTTTTGTGTTTTGCTTCTTTTTTTCGGTGGAATGACACTTGAACTTTGGTTACCGGACTCCAACACGGTCTGGGCTCTGATTATAGGGACAACCGCAGTCTCGATTCTTATTCCAGTCGCGTTCTCGATATGGGCGGGACAGGCAGGAAATAAGCTAAAGCCGAAGGTTTTGCCAGAGGACGAAAGGTCGGCGGGGCTTATTCCGAAAAACACCACGGTACCGAAGCCGTCTTTTCAAGATGATCGATACTGGATTCTCGGAATGTTCTACTATAATCGCGAGGATCCGACTCTGTTTGTGGAAGATCGGTTCGGTACAAACGGGGGACTCAATTACGCACGTCCGATGGCATGGGTATTTGTTGTGTTGATTGCCGGTTTAACGATTGCAACACTTGTCCTGACCACCGTGATAATGATCAACCAGATGTAAGGAAAAATCGCTCAAATATTGGGAGGTGATACCATGGTTTCGGATTTATCGATTATGGGAATGATCTTTTCAGCGTTTATCGCTATTCTTGTACCCGTGGTACTTTCCATAATTCTTTATGTTCGCTTTCGATATCGGATATCGTTTTTACTGGTCGGCATACTTGCCTTTGTCATCAGTCAGGGAATTCGAACCGCTTTGTTGCTCCTTTTATCCTCGGCAGAATGGTACCGAAATCTTTCGGAGAACCTTCTGTTTGCGATTTTCATCGGCGGTGTTACCGCCGGTCTGTTTGAGGAAAGCGCGCGTTACGGAGGCTTTCATATCCAGAGGAAAAAACAGCCGCAATGGGCGGATGCGGTCGCTTTCGGAATCGGACATGGCGGGATCGAAGCCATTTTGCTGGTCGGCTTGTCACAGGTTTCGAATCTTGTTTTGGGCTATATGATTAATTCCGGAATGTTTGACACGCAAATTGCGCCGGCTTTAGGTGATCAGGCCGATATCATTCGAAATCAGTTGGTTGAAACGTCCTCAGAACTCTTTTTCATTTCCGGGATGGAACGTATATCTGCCATTTCCTTGCATATTTTTCTTTCTGTTTTGGTATGTCTTTCGGTGAAAAACAAGAAGCCTCTCCTTCTTTTGCTCGCCGTTGTTCTCCATACCGTGTTCAACACTCCGGCGGTTTTCTATGCGTTCGGGTATCTGAACATATATGTTGTTGAAGGATTGCTCGCGCTTGTCGGCGCTGTGATGTTGATCGGTACGATATGTCTTAAACGCCGATTGGATAAACAGGTAAACGAAATGCACATAGAATGACCGCTTCTTTTCATGTGTGTGTACAAACATTGTTCTTTCCGTTCCTATGTGATAGATTGAAGTGGCAGGTATAACTATGCAATATGAGTTCCCTGAGCACCGTTTTTTCAGAAGCCCGATGGCTTTTATGAGAAAGGAGGGAGCGAGACGGTTACTGCCACTCGCCGAAATAAATGGAAAAATATGTTTTTTTTGCCTTTAACGGAAGCCCTGTGTGTTTCATTCATGTCATGTTGAATGCACTGGATCTCGATACGCGAGGACATGACGTGAAGATTGTTTTGGAAGGAGAGGCGGTTACTCTGATTCGTGAGATGCGCGAAAAACAAAATACACTTTTTGCGTTGTTGGAGGAGAAATTTATCATGGATTGTGTTTGCCGTGCCTGCTCAAAAAATATGGGTGTTCTGGAATATAACGAGAGTTCCGGTATTCGACTTGCCGATGAGATGAACGGACATCCGGCGATGTCGACCTATACGGATATGGGATACATCGTCATTGTGATTTAGCGTTCGTTCAGAGAAATCCGTGTGTTCGACCATTGAGAAGAGATGGAGTGATAACAAATATTCAGAGGAGTTGTTTATGCGTTTTGAAGTGTTGAACAGAGAACATCTGGATCAGTGTGCAGACGCTCTGGTTCAGGCTTACAAGGATGATCCGTGGACACCGGAGCGAGCGAAAGAACTGTTGAACAACTACATCGGATCACCGGGATTTCTCGGCTTTGTTGTGTATGATAATGATATGTTTGTCGGGGCTGTCTTCTGCAGAGAAATGGTTGGAGCCAAGAGGAATCGTATCGTAATCGATGAATTATTCATATTGCCCGAAATGCAAAAAAAAGGATTCGGAAACGCTTTGCTTGATTTGTTGCGTCATCATGTTCGAAAAAATGAGCTCTCCGGAATATTTCTGATGACGGAACGAAGCAATCCCGCAATCGAATTCTATGAGAAGAGCGGCTTTGTCAGAAACGATAATGTTGCGTTTCTCTCGGAGGATTCCGAAGACCGATAGCATCCTCGATTTCAGTAAAAAACATAAGCAAGATAAGAAGATGCGATATCGGCAAGCTTTTCGATAAGCTCAAAAGGCGTCGCTTCTTTATCCGTCATTTTATACCGAGGAAAAAATCGAGTGATATGCAGAGGAATGTTCGAGTCTATGCCGGCGATCCATTCGGATTCGGCGCGCATTTCCTCTTCCGAATCATTCTCTCCGGGTATAATCAGTGTAGTTATTTCAACATGACTGAAATCGTTTGCGATTTGAATCGTTCGTTTTACCGTTTCGAGGTCTCCGGATATTCGTTGATAGAAATCATTCGAGAATGATTTTAAATCGATATTGAGCGCCCGAATATTCGGGAGGATAGCGCGGAGCGGAGTCTCGTTCACATAACCGTTAGAAACCATTACTGTCTCCAGACCTTTTGATCTCGCCAGACGCGCCGTATCCGAAACGTACTCATATCCGATAAACGGCTCGTTATAAGTAAATGCAATTCCGATATTTCCTTCCGGGACGGTACGAGCGGCCATTTGAACCAATGCTTCGGGAGAATAATTCACCGTATCGGCGACGGTCGAATTCGACATGGATATTTCATGATTTTGACAAAAGGGACATCGAAGATTACAACCGAAACTGCCGACGGAAAGGATTTTGCTGCCCGGATGAAAAAGTCGGAGCGGTTTCTTTTCGATCGGATCCATCGCGATCGAAGTGATCCGTCCGTAATTAATGGATTCGATGATGCCGCGGATATTTTTTCGCGCTCGGCAGAAACCGACTTGTCCTTCCGAAAGCGAGCACATATGAGGACAGATATCGCAGGTTGCATTCATTTGTGCCGGGTCACCTCAAATTTTTCAACGAAGTAGTCAACATCAGGGGGTATCCCGGCTTTTGAAAGGGCAATCGACAGCTGGTCCTTAACGGTATCTACGCCTTCAAGGTTCGGAAGCAAAAGACCCCTTCTTCCTCGGTAAGAAACGATAACCCCGTATCGGGAGGGATCCAATTCGGATCGATCGACAACGGGAGAAGGAGGACCTAGAACGTCTACGCTAAATACCAGATGTTGAAGCTCTTCGGCCCGGACCGGCGGGAATCTCGGGTCAGCCGTTCCGGACTCAATTGCGTTTCGGATAATTTCTTCCGCGATGCTTTCGGTCACCGGTGCGATTGTTCCGATACATCCGCGAAGCTGGCCGCCCTTTTTTATTGAAACGAAAACGCCTGCGCGCTCTTTTATCAATTCATCGGGGAGATTCGCCGGGACTGAAATGACATGACCGTTGTTAACATATTCATCAAGTGCTGCTTGTGCAAGCGCCACAAAAGGGTCTGTTTCCTCGTGAAGAAACGGCGAATCTTTATTTTTCTTTTCGCTGAGGTCGGATTTTTCGATTATGCTCTCGGGTAGAAACTCGCAAACCGCATAACCGACTCCGAACGGACCTTCGTACGAGAGAAAACGGGACGAGAAACCGATAACCGAGAGTGCCCCCGACATAATAATCAGTGATCTTAATCCGCATTCTCCGGCCGGAATTGAAATTTGAGGATCGATTTTTCTGATTTCTTCGGTTTCTGAGTTTCGCATCAGATCGGTTACGATCTGATCAAAGAGCGGACCTTCCTTGGCAAAACCATAAGGGCCGGAGGGTATGAGTCGATGTGAAAGGTCTCCGCTTGCAATCAAAACCGTTTTACTGTCATGGGATTCACATGCTCTTGCGATACACCTACCCAATGAAAAGTGGTCATCATAGGACAGATCCGACAACGAGATGATAACCAATTGATAATCGTGATGCTTTTTTTCAATGAAATACAGGGGCACCAAAACACCGTGGTCAATATAATAATCGCTTCCCTCCGATAGAAGAACGGGAAGCGATTTTCGTAATGATTCGGTATATATTTTTGTGGAAAGCTCAAGATCAACATTTTTTCGAATAAATACGGAGGGGGCGTGAAAACGTCGCATATCACCGTAAAGACTGCGATCCGACGAGATCACGAAGCGATCGCTCATATGCGGTGCATGCGGAGAGATGACAATGATTGTATCCGGCTGAAGCTCCGCAATCCTTTTGGCGACCCGTTGCATGGAATCGAGTGTGTCACGAATCTCGTTTTCCTCTCCCAAACCGATCTCGGGGATCAGCAACGGCGGATGAGGAACGGCGAAAACGGCAGTAAGTGCCATACGAACACCCCTTTCTTGCTCAAGGAACAAAGGCTTCCGTGTTCATTATACCATGATAATCTGATAGACTAATATCGATAAAACGATTCGGAGGCGTGTCTTTGAAAAAATACGGAAAAGAGAAAACGATCTTCGAAAAAGCAGATTGTTTTTTGAAGCGACACTTGTCGGGCGATACGTTGGATTATCGCCGGATTATCGCACTGATTATTCCTCTTTTTATCGATCAGACCTTTATCATCTGTACAAACTTTTTCAACATTTCAATGATCAGCTCGTCCGGAATGGATGCCGTAAGTGCGGTCAATATGGTTGATTCCATCAATCTTTTTTTGTTGAGTGTTTTTATTGCAGTCGCGACGGGCGGAACCGTTATCGTAGCCCAAATGAAAGGAAGAGGTAATCACCGTGAAGTGCCGAGAGCGATATCGGGGACGGTCACGTCCGTTTTTCTGATTTCCTTTGGAATCGGTCTTCTAATTATCATTTTTTCATCGGTAATATTGGGATTTCTGTTCGGAAATGCCGAAGAGAACGTGCTGATAAACGCACAACTATTCCTTGTCGGAAGTGCCGCATCCTATGTTTTTTTCGGGCTAACAGAGTCGGTTTCCGCATCGTTGCGAGGTTTGGGAGAAACGCGCTCGTCGCTTCTTCTGACGCTTTGTATGAACGGCCTTTATGTGTTGTTGAACATCATACTGGTCCTCGAGTGCTCTTTAGGAATTGTCGGTATGATCATTTCTCTTCTTGCCGCGAGAATCATCGCCTCCGGAGTTGCGGTATATCTATTAATTCGAAGGAAGAATATGTTCCGTCTTTCTTTTTCGAAAATTATCCGGATCGATCCGCCGATGCTCGGAAGAGCGTTTGCGCTCGGAATTCCCTTTGCGGCCGAACAGATGTTTTTTAACGGAGGAAAACTACTGACGCAAACTTTTATCGTCGGAATGGGTACTTATGCGATAGCAACCCATGCAATCACTTCATCCATAACCTCACTTTTTATGATTCCGGCCAACACCTTGTCTCTTGGAATAATCACGGTGGTCGGTCAATGTATGGGAAACAAGGATATCGCCCAGGCGAAAAAATCAATACGTACATTTTCCGTTATGACATCATTGTCTATTCTTATAATGGCGGTCGTTATTCTCCCGTTTATAGGCAATATCGTTGGTGTTTTTCACCCGACGGACAATATTGTAGGGAGTATCCTATTGATTACTTTTGTGAACACCGCCGCACAATTAATTTTTTGGCCCTCCAGCTTTCTGTTTCCTTCCGCTTTACGCGCTGCGGGCGACGCGAGATTTACTTCGGTGGTGTCCATGCTTTCGATGTGGCTGTTCCGCGTCGTGATGGGATATGTCATGGGTGTGATTTTCGGATGGGGAGTGCCCGGAGTCTGGTTTGCGATGGAAGCCGAGTGGGGCGTTCGCGGAGTTATTTTCTGGCTTCGTCTGCGCGGGGACAAATGGTATCGACACAAAGTGATTGATTAGTGTTCAGGGTTCGCAAAAAGAACATCTGTGAAATGTCTGCGAATTCCGAACCGTTTGTTTGACTTTATCATTTCTCGAAATATAGAATGAAGGAAAACAGGCAAGCCGATCCAGACAGGGAGTAAGATGCTAAAAAGATTATTTGATGTGAAAAGGGATTCCGACATGCGCCGCCTGACCGACTCGATCGGCAAAGAGTATGCAATTGAGACACATATGCATACAGCGGAGGCCAGTAGATGTGCCGAAGCTTCCGGAAGCGAAATGGCTCGGTTCTACAAAAAACTCGGCTACTCGGGGATGATTGTTACGGACCATTTTTTCAACGGAAACACGGCGATACCGCCTCATTTTTCGTGGGAGGAACGTGTTCGCCTGTTTTGTCTCGGTTATGAAGAAGCGGCCCGGGAAGGGAATCGCATCGGTTTGGATGTGTTTTTGGGTTGGGAGTACGGATACTTCGGGACCGAGTTTATTACGATCGGACTGAATAAGGAGTGGTTGCTTTCCAGTCCCGACGTTCTTAACTGGGGCGTTGAGGATTATTTGACCCGCGTGCGTTCGGACGGTGGATTTGTGATACACGCACATCCGTTCCGTGAGGCTCCGTATATCCGTTCACAAAGATTTTTTCCCGATATGGTCGACGCAGTCGAAGTAATTAACTCCAGAAATGTTCAGATGGAATGGGATCAAAAAGCACACCGTTATGCTTTGGAGCACCGACTTGCGATGACATCGGGCTCTGATTCACATGATGCCCGTGTCATTCCGAACGGGGGAATGATCATGTCTCGTCGTCCCCGGACGGTTATGGATATAATTTCTGACTTTCGAAACGGAACATGTCCGCGAATGATCGGATCCGAAAGATTGGTATCAAAGAATTGAGGTGATCGAATGCTTCTTGCAAATGCTCTCGTTTGTGACGAAAACTTCAGGATGATTGATTCCGCCCTGCGGATCGAAAAAGACCGTATTGCGGGCTTGGTATCGGAGGACATTCCCGCAGCAGACGACCGGATTAATTTAAACGGCTGTATGATCTTACCCGGTTTCATCGACATTCATATTCACGGAGCCGCCGGAGCGGATATCTGTGACGGAACGCCCGAAGCGATTCGAACCGTTTCTCATTTCCTTTCCACACGAGGGGTAACCCGGTTTTGTCCGACCACAATGACAACATCGGCGCTTGATTTGGAACACATACTTTCCAATATCGCATCTTGCATGAATAAGGAAATAAACGGCGCGATGATTCAGGGAATTCATTTGGAAGGACCGTTTTTATCGGCCGAAAAGTGTGGAATTCAAAACGAGAAATTTATCAAAAATCCCGACATCAGCTATTTCAAAAGATTGAATGATACCTTCCCGGGAGCGATCCGAATCGTAGATGTGGCGCCCGAAAAGGAAGGTGCGATGGAATTTGTTGAAGAAGCCTCAAAGATCTGCTCGGTTTCCATGTCGCATACCAGCGCAGACTATACAATGGCCACGGATGCGATACGCAGAGGCCTTTCACACGCGTCTCACCTTTTTAACGCGATGCCGCCCCTTAACCATCGGAATCCGGGAGCCGTGATGGCGGTATTCGACAGCGAAAAAGTAACTGCGGAGTTGATATGTGACGGAATTCACATTCATCCGGCAATCGTTCGCATGGCATTTTCATTGCTCGGAAGAGATCGAACGATCGTTGTCAGCGATTCGATGAGAGCGGCCGGGATGCCCGACGGAGAGTATTTTCTCGGCGGGAAAAAAGTGCTCGTATACGATAAGAGAACATCTTATGCCAACGGAAGACTTGCCGGCTCGGTTTCAAATCTGTTAGAGGAATTCGGAAACCTGATCCGATATGGAATCCCCTTTGATCATGCAGTGCGATCCGTAACGATCAACCCGGCCAGGCGTCTGAAAATCGACTCGGTCACCGGAAGCATCGAGAAGGGAAAATTTGCGGATTTGACGGTTCTTGATAAAAATATGAACGTCCGGATGACGATCCTTATGGGAAAAATCATTTACCGCGCACCGGAATAAGGAGATGGAATGATTCGGGCATGTGAGGCTCTTTCGAAAACTGCACTATTTGTCGGACTGGAGCGGTCAACGTTCCAGGAGTATTGTTATCTGACACGTTTGAAAACATTCGCGAAAGGTGAAATCATTGCCGCCGAGGGAGATATTTGCTTGAGTATCGGCGTAATCGAAAAGGGTCGGATTGCCATACAAAAATACACTTCGGGCGGCGATTTCGCGACCATCTCACTTCTTAAGCCCGGCGATTATTTCGGAGAGGATCTGATTTTCGGAAGTTCGAACGTTTTCCCTTTTACATTGGAGGCAATGTCTCTGACCGAGGTCTTGTTTGTAAATAAAGATACGCTGAATGCACTTCTCGAAAAAAGTTCGGTCGTAAAAAGCAATTTTTTACGCATCCTGTCGGATCGGGTACTGGAACAAAATAAACGGATTGCACTTCTTTCGCAAAAAAGCATCCGACAGAAAATCGCGTATTATCTCTTGGATTTAAACAACGAAAAGAATCGGACCGCGGATCAGGCGGATTCGGTCCGTCTTCCGGTGTCCAAGGAAGTGGTTGCAAAGCTTCTCGCGATGCCCAGGCCCTCATTTTCAAGAGAATTGATTCTGATGCAAAAGGACGGTTTGTTGAAAGTAGAGGGAAGAATCATTCACTTGTGCAATATTGAACGGCTTGAGGCGGAGGTTGTCGAAGGATTTACATACGGAACCTGAGATATCCGGCAACCCCTTGAAATCAAGTGAATTTATGAATTTCTTTTCGGTCACGGTGTTTGATTCTATGACTCGTTGGAATATAATAGCAGTATGTTTTCGAACAATCGGAAATAAATCGATTTGGATGAGGTTCCCATGGATCTATTGAGAGAGAGAATTATTTCTGAGGGTAGGATCATCGGTACGGATATTCTCAAGGTCGACAGTTTTCTGAACCACCAAATTGACCCGGCAGTGATGGATGAAATCGGAAGATCCCTATCCGGGGCTTTTTCGGAATCGGGCGTAACAAAGGTACTTACGGTTGAAAGCTCGGGAATCGCTCCGGCTCTTTCTGTTGCCCGCTTTCTCGGAGTGCCTGCGGTTTTCGCTCGAAAAACGGCCTCCCGCAATTTAGACAGTGACACCTATGTTTCCGGCGTTCATTCCTATACCAAAGGGGTCGATTATGTTATTCGCGTCAGCAAACGCTACCTTCAAGCCGACGATGTCGTTCTTTTGATTGATGATTTTCTGGCTAAGGGTTGTGCGCTCAGAGGGTTGATCGATATAGTCGCTCAATCCGGAGCGAAAATAGCCGGCGCGGGAATTGTTATCGAGAAAGGCTTTCAGGAGGGCGGTGCCCTCATTCGAGGCATGGGCATCCGGGTTCATTCCCTGGCCATAATAAAGGAAATGTCGGAGAAGGAGAATAGAATTTCCTTCAAGGACGAGAATGACACAAAAGGATAGAGGAGGAAGACTTATGAAGAAAGTACTGTCAATGATTCTGGCTGTTCTGATGATATTCGGAATGGCCGCGATCGCCGGTTGCGAGGAGAAAAAGGACGAAGCTTTAAAGGTCGGTGTTTTGTATATCTCACCGAAGGACGACGGAGGATATTCTCAGGCGCATGCCGAGGGAATCGCGGAGGCAAAAGCTAAGTTCGGAGATAAGATTATCGTAAGCGAAATCGAAAATGTCAACGATACCGATGTGACGGCGACCAATAACGCGATCGACAATCTTGTAAACAACGGATGCAAATTGATTTTTACCACAAGCTACGGATACATGGATCCGACCGAAGCGGCCGCAAAAAAATATCCGGATGTGAAGTTTTGTCACTGCTCCGGATATAAGACGAACGACACGAATATGGATGCATATTTTGGTCAGATTGAGACCGGACGGTATCTTGCGGGTATCGTCGCCGGAAAAATGACGAGCAACAATAAGCTCGGTTACGTTGCGGCATTTCCGATCCCCGAAGTAATTCGTGGAATCAATGCCTATACCCTGGGTGCGAAGTCCGTAAATCCCGACGTAACCGTTCAGGTCGTCTGGACCAACACCTGGTTTGATCCCGCAACGGAAAAAGCTGCTGCCGAGGCTCTTTTAGCAGCCGGAGTCGATGTAATGGCTCAGCATCAGGACTCTCCGAGTGCAATCGAAGCGGCAGAGGCGGCCGGAGCCTACGCGACCGGTTACGATCTGACCTATTCCGGTGCTCCGGATGCGTACCTTACCGCTCCTTTATGGGGATGGGGAGTCTATTACACGTATAAGATTCAACAAGTCCTTGACGGGCAGTGGAAGGTGGAGAATTATTGGGGTGGCATGAAGGAAGGCGTCGCCAAACTGGATGAGCTTTCCGCTCTGGTCAGTGAAGACGCGAAGGCCGCAGTAGAAGCTGCGCGCCCGATGGTAACCGAGCAAGGAAACGCATTTGTTTTCTCCGGTCCGATTTACAACCAACAGGGGGAATTGATGGTTGCGGAAGGAGAGAGCATTTCTTACGGTGACCAGATGGGTATGAAATGGTTCGTGCAGGGAGTAATCGGAGAAATTCCTTCCTAAAAGAAATGATGAAACGATCATTGTCGCGGCATCCGGGATACCGATTCCGGATGCCGCGAAATGTAAACACAGCGGAGTTTATCGTCATGAGCGTGAGTTCAAGTTCACCGGCTGAGAATGCTTTTTCCATGAAAGGGATTTCAAAATCCTTCGGTTCGGTATGTGCGAATGAAGGAATCGATTTTGAAGTTAAAATAGGAGAAATCCACGCATTGCTCGGCGAGAACGGATCCGGAAAAAGCACATTGATGAATATTTTATCCGGAGTGTATCGGCCGGATTGCGGAAAGATCTCCGTTTTCGGAGAGACCCGCGATTTCCGTTCACCCGGAGACGCAATCCGATGCGGAATTGGTATGGTTTATCAGCATTTTAAACTTGCGGAGTCGCTTTCCGCTACCGATAATATCATTGCAGGTTTAAGTAAAGGTCAGATTTTTCGCGCGTTACAAACCGAAAAAAGTGATGATCGTCATATTTCGACTATGGACCCCGATGTTTCGGTATCCCCGGATCAAAAACAAAGACGAACCGGCACGAATTATATAAGCGATCTGATCAGAAAATTTGCGAAGCGTTTTCATATTGATTTTGATCCCGATAAACTGGCATCGCAACTTTCCGTAAGCGAGAAGCAATCGGTTGAGATTATCAAGGTTCTGATCCGAGGGGCGAAAATTCTGATCATGGATGAACCGACCGCGGTTCTTACGCCGCAAGAAACGAAAAAGTTGTTTTCCGTTCTGAAAAAAATGCGGGATCAGGGTTGTTCTATCGTCTTTATTAGTCATAAACTCGGTGAAATCACCGAGTTATGTGATCGCGTGACCGTTCTTCGGAAAGGAAGAAGTGTGGATACCTTGGTCGTATCACAGGTGGATACGTATGATTTAATCGAAAAGATGGTCGGCCGAAAAATCGAGCTGGAAATTGTTCGACCGGCACCCAATCCTGAACGACTGGAATGCCTGCGCGTCGAAGGCTTAACCTATCATGACGAAAAGGGCTTAGCCAAGCTTTCCGATGTTTCCTTTTCAACCTTTTACGGTGAAATCCTCGGTGTTGCGGGATTAGCCGGTAGCGGTCAAAAGGAGTTATGTGAAGCGATTGCCGGAATCATTCGCCCGTCAAGCGGAAGCATCTCGGTGGACGCGGAGGAAATATCCGGTCTTTCTCCGAGAAGTATAACCGCCAAAGGTGTTTCCATGTGCTTTATTCCCGAGGATCGTCTCGGGATGGGGTTGGTTGCTTCCATGGGAATCACTGAAAATGTTTTGCTCAAGGAATACGCTTTTCAAAAGGGTATTTTCATTAAAACCGATCGAGCAAGTGAAAAATCCGATCAAATCATCAAGGAGTTGGATATTATGACTCCCGGGGTTCGGCACCCCGTCCGACTTCTGTCGGGTGGAAATATTCAAAAAGTCATACTCGGAAGAGAAATTCATTTGCACCCGAAATTAATGATTACAGCGTATGCCGTTCGCGGATTGGACATTCAGTCTTCGCATACCGTATACCGTTTGCTGAACGAGCAAAAGAAACAAAATGTTTCTGTGTTATATATCGGCGAGGATTTGGATGTATTGATTGCCTTTTGTGACCGCATTATGGTCTTATGCCGCGGTGAAAATATGGGGATTCTGGATGCGAATCATACCTCGAAAATTGAAATCGGGCAAATGATGTCGGGTACCCGGCTGGAAGTGATAAGAACGGGGGTGGACTATGTTTCGAATCGCTAAGAGAGAGAAGGCTTCCATAACCGATTCGATTCGATTCCGTTCTCTGGGATTTCTCGCCGGACTCTTGCTTTCGATGGGTTTTATCGCAGTGCTCGGTTACAACCCCTTTTCTGCTTTGGTTACACTATTGATCGGCGCTTTCGGAACCGGAACCGGCCTCCGAAACACGCTGACATTTGCGATACCGCTGGCGACAACAGCTCTCGGGTTGTCTGTTGCGTTTCGGATGAAATATTGGAATATCGGCGGAGAAGGTCAATTGCTTATAGGCGCGACCGCGGCAATGTTCGTTTCTCTCGTAGCGGGAGAAAATACATCCGGATGGATACTCGTACCGATGATGCTTCTTTTTGGGTTCATCGGCGGAGCCTGGTATGCTTTGATTCCGGGTCTTTTTCGTGTATATTTCCGAACGAACGAGACGCTTTTCACATTGATGATGAATTATCTGGCCATCGCATTTGTAAAGTATCTGTACCATGTTCTGTGGAAGGATCCCTTAAAGAGCGGATTTCCGGGAATTCGAAGCATTCAGGAGCAAGCGGGACTGCCTCGTATTCTCGGTGTCAGTGCCGGGATCATTGTGCCTGTCATACTGATGATTGTCCTTTATGTCCTAATATCACGGACGAAGCCCGGATATGAGATACGCGTCGTCGGAGAAAGCGAGCCGACCGCACATTATGCCGGAATGAACGTTCAGAAAATAATGGTGGGCGGGATCATTTTGTCCGGCGGAATTGTCGGACTGGCCGGGGCAGTCAAACTGAGCGGGGAGACGCTTACTTTGACCGAAAGCCTTGGCGGCGGTACAGGATTTACAGCGATAGTCATTGCCTGGCTCGCAAACCTCTCCGCGCCGATTATTCTCGTTGTTTCTTTTCTGTTTGCCGCTTTGCAACAAGGGGCTCAAATTATTCAACTGCGATTGAATGTCCCTGCCGCTGTTGCGGAAATCATCAAGGGATTAATGTTGATGTCGTTTCTCGGATCCGAGTTTTTTCTTCGATACCGTATCATTTTTAACAAAAGAGACAAAAGTCAATCTTATCCGCAGATTTTATCTGCAAGCCAATCCTCTGATATAGAAACGGATAAGACTCCTGACAAGGAGGTAAAACCATGATTTCGATTCTAACGAGTCCGGACTTCATTTCATCCGCGATTTCATTCTCGGTGATTTTGCTTCTCGGGACGCTTGGGGAATTACTTACGGAACGTGCCGGACACTTGAATCTCGGTGTAGAGGGCATGATGCTTCTGGGGGCTTCTTTCGGTTATATAGCCGCGGTGAGATCTTCATCTCTTGTTTTTGCACTGGTAGCCGCCTGCCTCGGATCCGGACTGGGTGCGCTGATGTACGCATTTTTAACCGTTTCACTTCGCGTTAACCAGACGGTAACCGGACTTGCGTTAACCATGTTCGGAGCTGGACTTGCCAATTCTGTCGGAAGCAAGGTTGCCGGTACGTCAACACCTCCAAATATCGAAGCATTTTTTTCGTTTCATCCTTTGGAAATGGATTCGCCGAACAGCGCGTTTCTTCGATTTATCAACAAAGCGTTTTTGTCCCATGATGTATTTGTATATTTTTCGATTGTTCTTGCGGTCCTTTTATGCGTATTTCTGTTTCGGACTCAAGAAGGATTGGCCCTTCGACTTACCGGCGAAAACACCGCGGCGGCGGATGCGTCCGGGATTAAGGTTACGCGGATAAAATACTTGTATATCGTCATCGGAGGGGTGCTTTGCGGTCTGGGAGGTCTTTACCTGCCTCTGGTACAACAGGGGTACTGGATTGAAAATATTACTGCAGGACAGGGCTGGCTGGTCGTCGCGCTGGTTATTTTTGTCCGCTGGCATCCGATAAAGGCCATCGCGGGCTCGTTTGTGTTTGGAGCATTATCTATTCTCGGATCTTCCGTTCAACTGAACGAAAGGCTTTCGACAATACCATTTTACAATCAATACATCATGTCCATGTTTCCGTTTTTTTTGACCATCGTTGTCCTGGTAATCACTTCCGCTCGAAAAGGGGCGTGGCGCGGACCCGCGGAGATCGGTCATCCCTATTTTCGAGAGGATCGGTAAGCTGTGGCGCAATTATGTTATAATTATTTGCGATAAACGGAGGAAGTCAGGACTTGAATAAAGGGCTTATCGATCAAATTGTTAATTTTGTCCGTGAAATATTTGCGGGCCTGGACAGTGGCTACCTTTTTTTCGGTGGACCGGTGGATATTGTTCGTTATGTGTTTGACATCATTCTGATTACATTTGTCGTTTATCAGCTTCTGAAACTTTTAAGGCAAACCCGGGCGTGGCAGCTTCTTCAGGGATTATTTCTCATCGTTCTTTTTACGATGGTTTGCAGTATCCTCGGATTAGAAATGGTCGGGTTTATTTTTGATAATATTTTATATGTGGTTGCGATTGCCTTTGTTATCATCTTTCAACCCGAATTGCGAAAAGCGTTGGAAACGGTCGGACTGAAATCCTTTTCGACTTTCTCTAATGCATTATCCTCCGAGTATCAAGAGGGTGCCGATAATATTTCACTAATGATTGAAAATATTGTCGGAGCATGCTCCGAGATGTCAAAATCCTATACCGGGGCATTAATCATTATTGAAAGAAATTCAAAGCTCAGCGAACTTCTAGAGCAAGAGAATGCCGTGAATCTGGACTCCTCGGTCACCAAAGAAATGTTGACTTCTATTTTTTACAAAGGATCGCCGCTTCATGACGGTGCCGTGCTGATTCGCAATAACCGGATTGCTGCGGCTCGCTGCCATGTTCCGCTTTCCGAATCATTGCATACAAAAGTAAGTTTCGGGACTCGGCATCGTGCTGCGGTCGGTGCCAGCGAAATGGGCGATGCAATCGCGGTAGCCGTTTCCGAGGAGAGGGGTAAGATTTCCCTTGCGCTGAATGGATGCCTTTATGAGATGCGGGGAGGAGAGGAACTCAAAAGAAACCTTCTCTATGTTTTTGGGATCGCGGGAGCGCCCGGAAAGAACCGCCGAAAAAGCAGAAGAATCACAAACCCTTTCCCAAAACGTGGTTCGGTCTCTGTCGCTCACAGTGCGGGGAATGTTGATGAAATTATTCGCAGCAAGGGATCTGATTTAGTGGACGGTGAAATTGTTGCCGTTTCTGCGGTGAATGCAACCTGTGCTTCGGATTCTTCGGAAAAAGTGACGGATCCGGTTTCGGAATTGCCGATTGCCGCAAAAAAGTCGGAGTTGGAATTCAGAAGAAGCATTCCGAAAAAGATTGCTTATATATTGGCCTCGTTTCTGATCTCGTTAAGCCTTTGGATGTACATCCAAATCAATACCAATCCGGTAGAGATGAAGCAAATAACGGTTCCTCTACAGTTCCGTTCGGAAGGTGTTTTAGAGAGCAAGGGATTGGAAACGACCGACTATACCATTCAGAATGTCAATATATCCATTGTCGGACGAAAAAATGTTATTGATGATTTTTCGGACACCGATATCGGCGCATATATTGATTTTTCCCCGATTACCGATGCCGGAGTATACACACTGCCTATTGATATTTCTTCACAAAAAAATGTATACTATCGCGTGGAGTTCCAAAACCCGGAAAGCATAGCGGTCGTTATCTATCATTCCGATGAATAAATCGTAACGGAGGCAAAACGGATGAGTCGATTATTTGGTACGGACGGAGTTCGCGGTATAGCCAACAGTGAATTAACACCGGATCTTGCTTACAAGTTGGGGTTTGCAGGGGCAAGGGTTTTGGCGGTGAGCTCGGATATAAAACCGACATTGCTGATCGGGATGGATACGCGAATCTCTTGTAATATGCTTGAAGCCGCACTCGCGGCGGGTATATGCTCCGCGGGAGCCGACGTAGTATTATGCGGTGTGTTGCCGACGCCGGCTATCGCTTACCTGACGTCAAAGTACAAATATGATGCAGGAGTAATGATCTCCGCATCACACAATTCATACGAATATAACGGAATCAAGTTTTTCTCGGGCAACGGACTAAAATTATCCGATGAGATCGAGGATGAAATCGAGCGGACCGTCAACGAATATGATATTTATTCCAAAAGCCGGCCGGTCGGAGAAGATGTTGGTACCGTGATTCGCAGACCGGAATCCGCAAGACAATATGTCGAACATCTGAAACGGAGAATGAGTGTTGATCTTTCCGGAATGAGAATTGCCATGGACTGTGCCAACGGTGCTGCCAGTGCCATCGCCCCTTCCTTATTTGAAGATTTGGGTGCGACAGTGATCGCTATCGGAAACACCCCGAACGGACTCAACATCAATAAAAACTGCGGATCAACGCATTTAGAGCAGTTATCTATGACCGTCATTTCTGAGAAGTGCGATATCGGTCTGGCTTTTGACGGGGATGCGGATCGTTTTCTCGGGATTGATGAAACCGGGAAAGTGATTGATGGTGATGTTATCATGTCGATTATCGCGTCGGATATGAAGGAAAACGGAGAACTGAATTCCGATACCATCGTTGTCACAGTGATGAGCAATCTCGGCCTGGACATTATGGCCGAGAAAAACGGGATTGTACTCGAAAAAACCAAAGTCGGTGACCGGTACGTACTCGAGAGAATGCTCGAAAAGGATTACAACATCGGCGGTGAGCAATCCGGACATGTCATACTACTCGATCACGCGACGACGGGTGACGGGATATTGACGGCGCTGGCTTTACTGAAGGCTCTCTATCGCAAAGGATTGAAGCTTTCCGAGGCTTCGAAGATTATCCGTATCCTTCCTCAAGTCCTCATGTCGGCAAAGGTGAAGAACGAAGACAAGACGAAGGTAATGGAGTTCGGTTTGCTAATGTCAACCATCGAAAAATACGAAGAACAACTAAACGGCAAGGGCCGCATACTGGTTCGTGCTTCCGGCACGGAGCCGATTATCCGCGTAATGATTGAAGGGGAGGACGAGGAAGAAATCTCCCTGATGGCCAGAGATTTGGTATCGATCATTCAGAAGAATTTCATCGTATAGGATAATCGTCCGGAAAGAAGCGGTCCCGAAGCGCGGATAAGCGCGCTTGATTTCATATCATTTTCCAAGTGATTCAGGAGGCTTTATGTGCGGCATTGTAGGTTATGTCGGGAAAAGATTCGCTATCCCGATACTGATTCGCGGACTTAAGAAACTGGAGTACAGAGGATACGACTCTGCCGGAGTAACATTCCTTGAAAACGGGCATCTTCGTGTAATTAAAAAACAAGGACGTATCGACGTTCTTGAAAATACACTGAAGGAACTGAATTACGAAACCGCTTCGGAAGAATCTTCTGCTCCACCGGTTAAAATCGGCATGGGACACACCCGATGGGCGACACACGGTGTTCCGAGTGATGAGAATGCCCACCCTCATCTTTCGGAACAAAGACATGTCTGTGTGATTCATAACGGTATTATTGAAAATCATGTCGAGCTTCGCAGTTTTCTTATCGATAAGGGTGTTCATTTTTTATCGGAGACGGACTCTGAAGTGGCCGCTCATCTGATAGAATATCATTATTTGACAGACTGTCATGCGGATATAATGAGTGCGGTTCAAGCCGCACTGCTCGAAATCGAAGGCTCGTATGCGCTGGTTGTTCTATGTACGGAGCATCCGGACCTGCTGATTGCCGCCAAAAAGGATAATCCGCTCATTATCGGGCTCGGCTCCGGTGAAAACTATATCGCCTCGGATATTCCGGCACTGATTGAATATACTCGGGATGTTCTCATCGTTGAAGACAACGAAATCGCGGTTATCAAGGCGGATTCGGTACATCTTTATACGGTACATGGTCAAATCGTTAACAGAAACACGATTTCCGTCGATTGGGATTCGGAGGCCGCCGAAAAAGGCGGGTTCGAGCATTTTATGATGAAGGAAATCTTCGAGGAGCCGTCAGCGATAAAAGCGACACTTTCTTCGAGAATTCGATCGAATCGTGTTGTTCTTGATGATATTCCGCTGGATCGGGACCGTATTTTACAAGCTTCACGGATACATTTTGTTGCATGCGGAACGGCATATCACGCCGGGTGCGTCGGAAAAAATGTAATCGAAAAATTATGCAGAATACCGGTTGAAGCCGATGTTGCCTCGGAATTCCGATACAAGGATCCGATTATCGACGAGAATTCGATTGTCGTCATTATCAGTCAGTCCGGTGAAACGCTTGATACGCTGGCCGCGATGCGTGAGGCGAAAAAACGCGGAGCACTGACCATTTCGATTGTGAACGTTATTGGCAGTTCGATTGCACGCGAATCCGATTATGTAATGTATACTGCAGCAGGACCCGAGATATCCGTTGCTTCCACCAAGGCATACCTGACACAGTTGTCATGTATTTATCTCTTGGCTCTATATATTGCTTCGTTGATCGGAAGTATCTCGTCGGAAGAGTATGACCATTACATAAAGGAAATGCTCCGGCTTCCGGAGTTGATCGGAAAAACACTTGAAAAGCAGTCCGAAATCCAACGGTTTGCTTCTGAGCATTTCAACGCCAAAAGCATATTTTTTATCGGGCGCGGGCTGGACTATTATCTTTCTATGGAATCCTCTCTGAAACTCAAGGAGATTTCATATATTCACTCCGAGGCATATCCGGGCGGAGAATTAAAACACGGAACAATCGCCTTGATTGAGAAGGGCACGTTGGTTGTCTGTTCTTTGACTCAGGATCAACTCATGGAAAAAATGATTTCAAACATCTCTGAGGTGAAAGCCAGAGGAGCCATTGTTCTCGGAATTACAACCGAGAATCAGGAAAAAGCGATACGGGCTTGTGACGAAGTTTTCACGATTCCTCCGATCCATCCTGTTTTGGCTCCGATGCTCGCAATTACACCGAGCCAGTTGTTTGCATATTATATGGCCGTTAACAAAGGTTGCGACGTGGATAAGCCGAGAAATCTTGCCAAAAGCGTTACGGTCGAATAATGCCGTTACATTTCTTTCGACGATCTTTTCGCGGGAAACAAAGCTTTAATCATTTTCCAGAACTTCACGGTAATGACTCAGCAACTCCATCTGATCTTCGGGAAGGGAAGGATACTGAGGATCGATTTTTCGGAGTGTTTGCAGAAGGATCTCGCTGACGAGCGTTCTGGCAAACCATTTTCGATCGGCGGGAACGACATACCAGGGTGCATATTCGGTAGCGGTGTTTTGTATCATCTCTTCAAATACCCTCTGGTATTCATCCCAGTGTTTTCTCTCATCCAAATCACCCGCCGAAAACTTCCAGTTTTTTGCCGGATCGTCGATTCTCGTAAGTATTCGTTTTTTCTGTTCGTCCTTGGAAAGATGCAGAAAGATTTTAATCATTACAATACCGTTTTCGTGCAGGTATTTCTCATAATCATTAATTTGTCGATATCTTTCTTTCCAAAGGTTCTTGGTCAATCGGTCTTTCGGTAATTGCTGTTTCATGGGCAAATCATGAACCTTAGCAACAATAACTTCCTCATAGTGAGAACGGTTAAAAACCCCGATGGTTCCGCGCTGCGGGAGTTGACGACTGATTCTCCACAGATAATCGTGGTCCAGTTCTTCGGAGGAAGGTGCTTTGAAGCTCCGGACATGACATCCTTGAGGGTTAAGACCGCTGGTGACATGTTTTATCGTCCCGTCTTTCCCGGCGGCATCGGTAGCCTGAAGAACGATCAGAACACTGTGCGTGTTTTGTGCATATAACTTATCCTGAAGCTCGGCTGACTTCGCCGTGTTTTCGGAAAGCTTTTTTTCAATTTTTGAGCGATCTTTTTTATTATGACCGAGCAACTCATCGCACTTGTTCGGATCAAGCTTGAAACCTTTCCCGCTTTTGACGCAGATAGAAGAGATATCCATGGGTCGACTCCTTTTTTATTTTTTTATTATACTATACACGCGTAGTTGGGATCGGACAATCGATCGGGTAAAGACATTCGGTCGAAAAATTGATAAAATACACCTTATCCAAAGAACGGAGGAATCTATATGGTTATTGGTATCCAAATTACCGACCTTCTTGATTTAGAAAAAACGATAGCAGCCGAAATTTTTGCCGATCGGGAATTTGTCTGGGAAGTCCTGTCGGATATCACCGAGTTTATTCGGAAAAAAGGGAAAACATTAAATCCGGAAGAATACGAGTCTCGAGGCGATGACGTATACATATCGAAAAGTGCGAAAATTTACCCGAGCGCCATGATCACCGGACCCTGTATTATCGATCA
This sequence comes from Clostridiaceae bacterium, assembly GCA_012729635.1. Taxonomy (GTDB): domain Bacteria; phylum Bacillota; class Clostridia; order Saccharofermentanales; family Saccharofermentanaceae; genus JAAYCT01. Next base: position 37,515 of record JAAYCT010000033.1, read on the forward strand.
CGGAGCCGAGATTCGTCACTGCGCGTTTATTCGCGGAAGCGCAATTGTCGGGAAGAATGCCGTTGTCGGAAATTCGACGGAATTGAAAAACGTTATACTGTTTGATTCGGTTCAGGTTCCGCATTACAATTATGTCGGCGATTCTGTCCTTGGATTCAAAGCGCATATGGGGGCGGGTGCAATTACGTCCAACGTGAAATCGGATCACTCGCTTACGACATTTCGATTCGGTGAAGAGAAAGTGCCGACGGGGATGAAAAAATTTGGTGCGATTATCGGAGATTTTACGGAAATCGGATGCAACAGCGTACTTAATCCAGCCACGATTATCGGAAGGAACGCAACCGTCTATCCTCTGTCCATGGTTCGTGGATATGTTCCCGCGAACAGCATTTATAAAAAACAGGGAGAAGTGGTGGGTAAACGAGAATAATTTGAACGGAAAAAAAACGAGCCGGCACATCAGGGATGTGCCGGCTCCCGTTTATCAAAAGACCGTCAAATAACGCGTGTTCTGATTTTTTCCAAAGCCTCCCTGGCGGTCTGGCGTACTGACGGATCCGAATCTGCATATGCAAGCTTCTTGACATATTCTTCGCAGTGTTTTGCGTTAATCTCGCCGACTGCTTCGGCCGCAGCCGCTCTCACCAAAGGAGAACTGTCACGCAGCAGAGGAATCAATTGCATTCCCGCATCATACGACTGAATTTGTCCGAGGGCTTGAGCAACTGCCACACGCACCTCATCATCCGGATCATCCTTCATCTTGACCAGAGCGCCAAGATTCTGTTTCTTGCCGAGTTTCTCAATCTTTTCTACGACTCTCTCGATTCTTGCCATCTTGATCGCCCCTTTCTTTCGCTTATCCTACCTTGATTATGAGGGATTTAAATGTTAAATACCATAGAAATCAACCGCTGATTTTGTAAAATTAATGTGTCATAAGTGTTAATAGGTCAAAATAATTTAGAAAAAATCAAATGCATAATCGAATCGGCTGTGACTCGAAACGTTTAATATACAGCACAATTTTTGATCAATCGAAAGAAATTACAAAATAGAAATTTGAGATTTGACAATTAAATCTTGAACAGGACGTCACATTGTTGTGAAGCGATGTTGGGTTTACGGGAAACAAGAGAGACGTCATTCAAAATAAAAAACGGAGGAAAACCTCGGAGGAATTGACGCGCATTACGGACAATTGGGTTATAATGATAGGGTATATGGAAAATTCTGATGAGATAATCCGTAAATAAAGTGTGCAGAGGCCGCAATTATTAATGAAAAAACGCATTTCAATGATTTTTCTTCTGGCAATATTGATTTGTATCGTGACGGGGTGCCCGGATCGAATTCTTACTGATTCATTCTCGACTCCCGTAATTCCAAGCAGTCCTTCGATTACGCTCCCGAGCTATACGCAACCATCTCCGACGCCTTCGCCGACGCCTTCGCCGACCCCTTCACCATCACCGACACCGACACCGACGGCCAAACAAATTGTGGTCAGTTTTCTCGGCGATTGTACATTGGGGCAGAACAAGGACATATTTGGAGCGGAACACAGTTTCGCGAAAGTCGTGGGTGAGCAATATGATTACCCTTTTCAAAACGCGACAGATATACTTTTAGCAGATGACTTAACACTGGCTAACCTTGAGGGCCCGCTCACCGATTCGAATACTTTTCGTGAAAAGGAAGTTGTCTTCAAGGGGAAACCCGAATACACAGAGGTTTTAAATCTCGGCGGTGTCGAAGCCGTAAATCTCGCCAACAACCATACATATGATTATTGGGATCGTGGATTAAAGGATACACAGGAAGCGTTGGATGCGGCGGGAATCCTGTGGAGCGACAGCAAGAATTATGCGATATTTGAGATCGACGAAGTAAAAATCGGGATGGCGGGTTTTAATTTTCCGTATCAGATGGAACCGATTTATAAAGCCATAGATCAGTTGAGGGAGGAAGGGTGTGACATCGTTATCATTTCGGTCCACACGGGAGTAGAACGAATGTATGAGCCTGAATCGGTTGCGGTTCGCATGGCTCACGATATCATCGATTACGGAGCGGATATTTATGTGGGACATCATCCGCACAGACTTCAGCCGATTGAATTTTACAACGGAAAATACATATTATACAGCTTATCCAATTTTGTCTTCGGAGGTCAGCCGTGGTTGACCGATCCGGATACGGCGATCGTTCAATGTACGTTCACTATAGATTATGGTGAATTAATCGATGTTCGATTGAACGTGATTCCATATTCCATGACTTCGACTTTTCCGGGAAATGACTATTGCCCGAAACCATACGATCCGGGTACGGAGGATTATTATCGCGTACTGGATAAACTCAGGTGGTCGGATGAACCGGAATAATGTCGGATTCATTGACGGGCAGACTTGGGATTGCTATATTTTGTGACAGGAAACCAGGGTTTTGGGGGAGGTGTACAATGTCTTTAAATAAGGTACTCGTAGTGATGGGAAGCGATTCGGATTTCCCGATGATGGAACCGTGCTTTAAGTTGCTTTATAAATTTTCCGTTCCGTATGAAGCGCATGTATGCTCGGCACATCGATCTCCTCGAAAAGCAGCGGAGATTGCCGAGAAAGCAAGAGAATCGGGATTCGGAGTGATTATCGCCGCCGCCGGACTTGCCGCGCATTTACCGGGCGTTCTTGCGTCCTTTACCACAATCCCGGTAATCGGTGTGCCATGCAAGACCGGAGCGTTATCCGGTGTCGATGCGTTGTATTCGATCGTTCAAATGCCTTCGGGCGTTCCGGTTGCGACAGTATCGATCGACGGTTCCGCGAATGCCGCTTTGTTGGCGGCGCAAATCCTCTCTCTGAATGATGAGCGAATTTCCGGACAACTGTCCGAATACAAAAAAGAACTCGAGATGTCGGTCGAATTGCGCAACGAGAGACTTTCAGAAAAAATATCTGCGATCGGAGAATAAAATGAGCGACGGTAAATGGGTTGAAGAGTGTGGTGTCTTCGGAGTATTTGATCCCAAGAAGGTACTGCATGAAGCTGCACGGCTAGCGTATTACGGTATTTTTTCATTGCAGCACAGAGGACAGGAATCTGCCGGGATTGTTGTCAACCATGCGGGGCAATTTCTCGGACATAAAGGGGTCGGTCTGGTCGTAGATGTATTTGACGATTTGCATCTGAGCATGATGACCGGACATGCTGCCGTCGGTCACGTTCGCTTTCCGGACCCGGGTGAAGGTGGTTCTGATGTCATTCAACCGATGCAGATTAAATCAAAAGCCGGGCAATTGGCGATTGCGACCAATGGCTCCATCATCAATGCCGATGAGATTCGGACTCAACTCAAGGAGCTCGGTGCGATATTTCAAACAACGGCTGATTTTGAAGTTATCCTGACGCTTCTGGCCAGAAATCGAATCGCATCGGATTGTATTGAGGATGCGATTCTTCAGGTAATGAGTGAGATCAAAGGTGCATATTCAACCGTAATCATGACGGACGATCGTCTGATCGGATTTCGTGATCCGTTGGGAATTCGTCCGTTAATCATCGGAAAGAAGGACAGCAGTTATATTTTTGCTTCCGAGAGTTGCGCTCTGGATGCAATCGGTGCCGAGACGATTCGGGATGTTCTTCCCGGAGAAGTGATCACCGTTTCGGAGGACGGTCTTTTTTCGCGGTATTATATTCCGCAAGAAACCGCGCATTCGAACGGAAAGCTTTGTATCTTCGAATTTGTTTATTTTGCTCGTCCGGACAGCTGTTTGGACGGAGCGAGTGTGCATCAGTCCAGAGTGAATACGGGAAGAGCTCTTGCCAGAGAGGCGCCTTGTGAATGTGATGTCGTTGTCGCCGCTCCCGATTCCGGGGTTGCCGCGGCCATGGGATATGCGATGGAAAGCGGCATTCCGTATGGATCCGCTTTACTTAAGAACAGATATATCGGACGTACATTTATCCAGGCGACTCAGCTTCAGCGTGAAATGTCCGTTCGTCTGAAGTTTTCTGTCCTGAAATCCGAAGTGCGCGGTAAAAAAATCGTTATCGTGGATGACTCTATCGTGCGAGGGACCACAATGAGAAACAATATACAAATACTCCGCGAAGCGGGAGCGAAGGAAGTTCATTTGCGCGTTGCTTCTCCGCCGGTTCGCTTTCCTTGCTATTACGGGGTCAGTGCTTCGAACCCAGATGAGCTCACCGCCAGCAGGAGTTCGGTCGAGGAAATCCGAACAGCAATCGGAGCGGATTCTTTGGCGTATGTCAGTCTTGAAGGCTTAAAAGCCTCCACGGAAGGGATTTTGTGCGGTCATTGTGCGTCCTGTTTTGATGGTGCTTTTCCCGCGGGAGTGCCCGAATGCCATGCGGAGATATACTCGGAGAAAAGCCTGGAGGAAAACGAAGCAAAATGAATATAGCGGTTCTGGTCTCCGGTGGGGGAACCAATCTACAGGCAATCATGGATGCAAACCGAAACAATCAGCTGGGTAACGTTTGTATATCAATAGTAATTTCCTCAAAACCGGATGCATACGCAATCAAAAGAGCGGAAATCGAGAACATCCCCGTTCTCGTCCTGTCAAAAAAAGAAATTTCGGATCCCCGTGAATATGATCGCCGGATGCTCAGTGCTCTTGATCGTGCTCAAACCGATATCGTTGTCCTTGCCGGTTTTCTTTCGCTTTTGGGACCGGATGTGGTCAGCAGATATGAAAACCGTATCATCAATATTCATCCGTCTCTGATTCCTGCGTTTTGCGGTCCCGGGATGTATGGGATCCGACCTCATCAAGCGGCAATCGACCGCGGAGTCAAGGTGTCGGGAGCGACGGTTCATTTTGTCAATCGAAACTATGACGATGGGCCGATTATCTTACAAAAAGCGGTTTGTGTTTTTAATGAAGATACGCCGGAATCCTTGCAATTGCGGGTCATGACCGAGTGCGAGCAGGTTATCCTGCCCAAGGCGATTCGATTGATTGCGGAAAATCGCGTAATCGTGGAGAATAATAAAGTGATTTTGTTGGCGGAAGAGGATGCCGCCGGAAAGGAGCGATTATGATCAGGAGAGCACTAATCAGCGTATCGGAAAAATCGGGAATCGCGGATTTTGCGAGAAAGCTCGTTGAACGAAACGTAGAAATTCTTTCAACCGGCGGAACTGCCAAACTTCTGGAAAGGGAAGGGATTCCCTGTAAGGAGGTTGCGGAGGTAACCGGATTTCCGGAGTGCCTTGACGGACGAGTGAAGACACTGCATCCTCTTTTGCACGGCGGTATTTTGGCAATTCGCTCAAACGAGGAACATATGAGCCGTGTTCGGGAGCTGGGTATCGGGTTAATCGATCTGATCGTAGTCAACCTGTATCCGTTTCGATCAACTATCATGAAGCCGGGCGTATCATTTTCGGAGTGTATTGAAAACATCGATATCGGTGGTCCGTCAATGCTTCGTGCGGCCGCAAAAAACCACAAAGATGTTACTGTTGTTACCGATCCGGATGATTACGAGACGGTTCTTCAAGAAATGATTAATGGTGGCGACACGACATATGAGACCCGTTTCCGGCTCGCAAAGAGAGTATTCGAGCATACCGCCGCATACGATGCCTTGATTGCCGAATACTTTTTAAACCAATCCAAGGAAAAAAAGCTTCCGTCCCCGTATACCGTCACTTTTGACCGGATTTCGGAGATGCGATACGGTGAGAATCCCCATCAAAAGGCAACATTTTATAAGAACGCCGTTCCGGTTCGCGGATCTCTGTCCGAAGCCGAGCAAGTAAACGGCAAGGAGCTTTCTTATAACAATATAGCGGATACGGATGCAACCATCGCATGTTTGAAGGAGTTTTCAGAGCCTACCGTAGTCGCTGTCAAACATGCGAACCCTTGCGGAGTCGGTTCCGGAAAATCGATACACGAAGCATGGCAAAAAGCGTACGAGGCGGATTCGGTTTCGATATTCGGCGGAATCGTCGCCGCAAACCGTGAGATTGACGCAATAACCGCCACGGAGATGAGCAAAGTATTCTTGGAGGTAGTCGTAGCTCCGTCTTATTCTCCGGAAGCAAAGGAAATTCTTTGCACCAAGAAAAACCTGCGCGTACTGGTTCTCCCCGATATATCGTTTCCGATTCCGGAAAGCGAGCTCAATTACAAACGCGTAATCGGAGGACTTCTGGTTCAGGATCATGACAGAAAAGTTCTTTCCGATGAGGGAATGCGTACGGTTACAAAGTCTTCGCCGGACGAATCGCTGACCGCGGATATGGAGTTTGCGATGAAGGTGGTAAAACATGTGAAATCGAACGGAATTGTCGTCGTAAAAAATCTTCAGACACTCGGAGTCGGTCCGGGACAAACCAACCGGGTCGGAGCGGCAAAGATCGCGCTGGATTTTGCCGGGGAAAAAGCCAATGGCGCGGTTTTGGGATCGGACGCTTTTTTCCCGTTTCGTGACGTTGTGGATGTTGCACACCAAGCGGGTATCAAGACCATCGTTCAACCGGGGGGATCCATGAGGGATCAGGAGTCCATTGATGCCTGTGACGAATTCGGAATCGCCATGGTGTTTACCGGGGAGAGACATTTTAAACACTAAGTATAGACGGGGTATTTTATGAAGGTATTGGTCATCGGTTCCGGCGGACGCGAGCATGTAATTTGTTGGAAATTAAGTCAGAGCCCGAAAATATCAAAGTTATTCTGCGCTCCCGGAAACGGTGGTATTTCCGAAGTTGCGGACTGCGTTCCGATTTCTGCTGAGGATATCCAAGGCATCGTTCAGTTTTCTGTCTCGGAGGGAATCGATTATGTTATGGTCGCTCCCGAGAACCCTCTCGCACTCGGCCTGGTTGACCGTCTGAAGGAAAACGGCATAGTAGCCTTCGGTCCGAGCGCAAAAGCGGCAATGATCGAATCATCGAAGGCATTCTCAAAGGACCTTATGGTAAGATATCATATTCCGACCGCTCAATATCGATTATTCGACAATGAGACGGATGCGCTTGAATATGCACACAACATCAACCTGCCGGCAGTCGTAAAGGCCGATGGGTTGGCTCTTGGGAAAGGTGTTATTATTGCGCGGGACAAAGAAGAAATGGAATCGGCAATCCGGGCGATGTTTTCCGAGAAGAAATTCGGGAAGGCGGGAGACCGGGTCCTGATCGAAGAATTTCTGGAAGGTCCGGAGTTAACGGTGTTAGCGTTTTCCGACGGAGATACCGTTCTGCCGATGGTTTCGTCCAGGGACCACAAGCGTGCTTTCGATCATGATCTCGGAAAGAATACGGGAGGAATGGGTGCGATTACTCCCGGTGCGGATCTTTCGATGGAAGAGGAGAATCAAATCCTTGAAATGATTATCCGACCGACGATTAAAGCGCTCAGAGAGGAGGGCGCGCCTTTTGTCGGCGTAATCTATTTCGGATTGATTCTGACTTCGTCCGGTCCGAAAGTCATTGAGTATAACGCGCGTTTCGGAGATCCCGAGGCTCAGGCAATTTTACCTCGTCTGGAAAATGATCTGATGGAAGTGTTTGAGGCGTGTACGGACCATTGTCTTAACCGGGTTTCTCTTCGATTTAAGAAAGGTGGATCCTGTTGTGTGGTCATGGCATCCGGGGGATATCCTGACCGTTATGAAAAGGGATTTGAAATTCAGGGAATCAAAGCGTGTAACTGCCTGGTTTTCCATGCGGGGACGAAAAAGGTGAACGGGAAGTATTATACAAACGGCGGAAGAGTTCTGGCGGTTTACGCGGACGCCGATACTGTAGATGAAGCAATCGATCAAGCGTATGAAGGTGTAAGGAATATTCAATTCCGGGGAATGCACTTTCGAACCGATATCGGTCGGACCGGGAGTAAGAGTTGAACTACGGAGTATACGGCGGAGCATTTGACCCCTTTCATGACGGACACATGTCCGTCATTCGCGGGGCGATAAAAAGTGAAAAAATCGATCGACTGATTGTCGTGCCTACGGGAATGCCCGTATTCAAAAACTCCAGAGATCTGACACCGGCTCCATATCGTTACTACATGGTCAAAAATGCATTGAAGGATATCCCGGAATGTACCGTTTCGCCGGTGGAAATTTTGGACGAGAATCCTTCATATACGGTCAATACGATGTCCGAACTGATCCGCGAGGAGAAGGCCGGATCCGCAGATCGATGGTTTCTGATTGTCGGAGCGGATGTAGTGTTTGAGTTTGAATCTTGGTATATGCCGGACCAAATCATGAGTCTCGCAACGCTTCTTGTCGCATCTCGACCCGGCTTTCAAGAGGGTGAACGACTTCGAAAAACAAAAGAAATCGCAGACCGATTTAATGGAGATGTAGATTTTTTCGAGATTGATCCGGTTGATGTTTCATCAAGCGTAATTCGCGAAAACAATGATTTCTCTATGGTTCCCGAAGAGGTTCGTTCGTTCGTTTCCGCGAACGGGCTGTATCCGTTAGATCGTCCGCTGCATCGGGTCAGTGACTCGGCATTTGATCGGTTTATCGGCTGTTTGAGGATTCTGTTCTCCGAACTATCCGAGAAAAGACTTCTTCACAGTTTAAACACGGCGGTTTTATCGGCTCGATATGCCATCCGCTTCAATGAAAATCCGGACCAGGCATTGATTGCCGGATTGCTTCATGATTGTGCAAAAGAGCTATCCTTGGAAGAACAGCGGAAGATGGCGGGCGATGTTGACAAAGATGATTCTTCAATCATTGAAATGATCCATGCCCCTGCGGGTGCAGGATATGCTAAGACAAGGTATGGTGTATCGGAGGAAGAAATACTACGTGCGATCGCATACCATACAACCGGCAGGGCTCATATGTCGGGCATTGAAAAAATTGTTTATCTTGCCGATAAATTGGAGCCTTCCAGAAAGTTTGATGATCTGAGCGAAATCAGACGACTGGTTCAAACGGATCTGGATGCGGCTATGTTTGAATGTTTGACCGCAGTCAGAGATTCGCTGGAACGAAAAGGGATGATTTTTCATAAAGATTCGCACGAGGCTTTACAGGTATTGATCAGTGAAAAGGAACAAAGGGAAAAATTGGAGGAGAGAATGGATTCAAAAAAAATCAGTGAGACTATTTCCGAGATTCTTAACGAAAAAAAGGCGTCAAATCTTGATGTGGTATATGTTCGGAACAAAACCGTTATAGCCGACTATTTTGTCGTTGCAACGGGAACGTCGACCACGCATGTCAAGGCGCTGGCAGATGAGGTGGCTTTTGTTATGAAAGATCAATACCGGATTATCCCCGAGCGAATCGAAGGCATATCGACATCGCGTTGGATACTGATTGATTATCGGGATGTGGTTGTTCATATATTTCACCCGGAGGAACGTGAAAATTACAGCCTGGAAAAGCTTTGGGCAACTCGGCCGGAAGACCCCATGATCGCGGATGGATTGTCGGATATAAAAAACTGATTCTTGTCGAAACCAAAACCTGATGTCGTCTTTTTTTTCGTTGGGTACATTCTGATTTGATATCCTGACCGAGAGGGAGGGTGATCAAAATGGATTCCTCAAGAAGAAAAATTGTCGGGTTTATTATTTTTGCTTGTGTCGGCATGATCGCATGCGGTATTCGTATATATTTCGACAATCATTCGAAACCCGCCGTAGTGTATCTTACCGCGGAGTCTTCCGATTCAAAAATCACTAATCCGGGAGAGCCGAACGATAATGATCCTTCCCATATAGATAATATGACCGGTGTGGCATCGAATATAACGGACCATTCCCCGTCTTCAGATGGTTTTATTCCGATATACCTTTGCGGAGCTGTCCGGAATCCCGGTGTTTATTATGTTCTTGAGGGATCCTTCCTGTTCGAATTGCTTGAAACAGCCGGCGGCGTTCTTCCCGAGGCGGCTACGGATCATATCAATATGGTGATGAAATTCTCCGAGCCTGTGTCTGTATATGTGCCTGCGGGAAGCGACCTCCCTGCAGATCAATTTGTGCATGCCGATATTTCGAACTCCTCCTTTCTGAGAATCGGATCGGATTGTTATATTTGGGGCCAAGGCGCTTCGTATATCTTGGGGCCACAATCCGACGGCGAAGGTGCCGACAAGATAAACATCAATACCGCAGAAGAAAGAGAATTGATGAGTCTGTCGGGAATCGGCGAGGTAACGGCACAAGCCATCATTCGATATCGGACGGAAAATGGCTTATTTTCAAAAATTGAGGATATAATGAAGGTCCCCGGAATAAAGCAGGGAAGATTTGATGCAATAAAGGATTGCATTGTTGTCCGTTAAAGAAAGATTAACCCCGGAAACGACATTCTTGCATTTCCGATTATTTTGGAGTAGACTTGCCCTTATAGGCAAAACTGTGACAGGGACAAGCGTCGTATGAATCGATCTGCAGAGAGAAAGGGTCGTGGCTGGAAGCCCTTTGAGATAATGAAATTCGACGTACCCCCCTTGAGTTTCCCGGTGAAGGCGATGGATGAATCCGCCGCTTGTATCTGAGGACGCGGACTGCGTTAAAGTCAATGAAGAGGCACTCTTTGTGCAATTTGGGTGGAACCGTGCGACCAGCACCCCAGAGGTGGTTGAATCGCATGGTATTTTTATGTTTTCGGGAGGGAAAGAAAATGGTTGATTTTTCAACAGAGGAAGGAAGAAAAAGATATCGCCACACCAGTTCTCATATCCTGGCGCATGCCGTCAAGCGTTTGTGGCCGGAGACAAAGCTTGCAATCGGCCCTGCGATAGAGGACGGTTTTTATTATGATTTTGATCGCGAAGGAACTTTTAACAAAGAAGATTTGGATCGCATCGAAGAAACAATGCGCCAGATAATTAAAGAAAACCTCCCGATCGAGCGCATTGAATTATCCCGCGACGAGGCAAGGAAAAAAATGGAAAGCCTGGGAGAAATCTACAAAATCGAGCTGATCGATGAGTTGCCCGAGGGAGAAAAGATATCGTTTTACCGCCAGGGAGATTTTACCGACCTTTGTGCAGGACCTCATTTGGAAAGCACGGGTGAGGTGAAAGCGTATAAGCTTACGATGGTTGCGGGAGCCTATTGGCGCGGGAGCGAAAAGAACATGATGCTTCAGCGCATTTATGGAACGAGTTTTCCGGATAAGGGGATGCTCAAAGAATATCTGGACAGAATGGAAGAAGCCAAGAAGAGAGATCATAACAAAATCGGAAGGGAACTGAAGTATTTCATGACTGCCGATTGCGTTGGTCAGGGACTTCCGATTATGCTCCCGAAGGGAGCGAAGGTCCTTCAGATTCTTATGCGCTTCATTGAGGACGAAGAAACGAACAGAGGATATCTTTATACTCGTACACCGTTTCTTGCGAAGTCGGATCTTTACAAGATATCCGGTCATTGGTATCACTATCGGGACGGCATGTTTTTAATGGGAAATACCGCTTTGATAGATGAGTCGGGAGAAACAACGGACGGCAGCGAGGTTTTCGCTCTTCGCCCCATGACCTGTCCGTTTCAGTATCACGCTTATCTGAATGAATCGAGAAGCTACCGTGATTTGCCCATTCGATATGCGGAGACCTCGACTCTTTTCAGAAACGAGTCGTCCGGTGAAATGCACGGATTGATCCGGGTCAGACAGTTTACGATTTCGGAAGGCCATTTGATTTGTACACCCGATCAGTTGGAGCCGGAATTTAAGGGCGCGCTTGATCTTGCGACATATGTGATGAGGTGCATCGGACTTGATGAGGATGTCAGTTATCGCTTTTCCAAGTGGGACATCAACAACAAAGAAAAATATGTCGGAACCGCAGCGGAATGGGAAGCCGTTCAGACCACCATGCGTAAAATACTTGACGATTTAGGGCTTGATTATCGGGAAGCGGACGGAGAGGCAGCATTTTACGGTCCGAAACTCGACATCCAAATAAAAAACGTTTGGGGGAAGGAAGATACACTGATTACACTTCAAATCGACTTCCAGCAGGCTAAACTTTTCGGAATGGAGTATACCGATCGGGACGGAACGAAGAAATTTCCGTACATTATTCACCGAACCTCCATCGGATGCTATGAACGGACACTTGCTTTACTTCTGGAAAAATTTGCCGGTGCACTGCCTTTGTGGATGGCACCGGAGCAGGCACGTATTCTTCCGATATCGGATAAGCACATTCCTGCGGCAAAAGAGATATGCGACGAGATGAGGAAACAGGGATTCCGCGTCGGGACGGATGAGCGAGACGAAAAAATCGGGAAAAAGATCCGACAGGCGCAGCTTGAGAAGACTCCCTACATGCTTGTAGTCGGAGACAAAGAAATGGAGGAAAAGACCGTTTCCGTTCGTTCCAGATATGAGGGGGACCTCGGGAGTATGACTTTAGATGCAATTATGGTAAAGATTTCGGAAGAAGTGAAAACGAAGGCGATATTTTAGAACATGTTCGGGAAAAATTTGATCCTGAGGCCTGAATTTTATATCATTCACGGTCTTTGCGTCGGCTATAATCCATCCGATACAAACGACCGGGAAACAATATCAAACGCGCGTTGACAGTTTGTACGTAAACGAGTAAAATCCTAATGGTCAACGATATGATATCGTCGTTCCGGGGTGTGGCTCAGGTGGTAGAGCGCTTGGTTCGGGACCAAGAGGCCGGAAGTTCAAGTCTTCTCACTCCGACCATTCACCTCATGACATCGATGGTATTTCGGGTCATGGGGTGTTTTTTATATACAAATATACGAATTTGAATTAGGGAGAGAATAATGAGCAGTCTCAAAAAGAAATGGAACATTTTTCTTTTTCGTAATTCAGATAAAGGAATCCCCAATCTTTCGAAGAGTATCGTCATTTCTATGGCAACATTATTTGTTGCGCACTGGGCGCTTACCATGTTGGGCAGACCCGGTTTTCTGAGCTATCTGAATTTTGATCGTGATTTGATATTTTCCGGGCAGGTTTGGCGACTGATTACCTTTATTTTTATACCGCCGAATCTCTCCTTTATTTTCATTATCTTTGCGCTTTATCTGTTCTGGTACATGGGATCTTCTCTGGAAGCCTTCTGGGGCGTTTTGAAATTCAATCTCTTTTATTTTTGCGGAGTAATCTTTACGATCATCGGCGGTATGATTTTGGGATCGACCGTTAACGAATACTTAAATTTTTCTATTTTACTTGCTTTTGCGATCATTAATCCGAATTTTGAAATTATGCTCTTTTTCTTCATTCGGGTCAAAATGAAATACATTGCTATCATCAATCTTATATTATATGCAGTCATGCTGGTGATTGTACCGCTTGCGGAAAAGACGGCCATAATCATTTCATTCGTGAATATTCTGCTTTTCTTCGGACCGACGATGTATCGTGGAATCCGGAATTTCATTGAAAGAAAGATACACAAACGGAAGTGGCAGAGAAAAATGCGCGATATCAAATGGAAATAATTGGCTCGTGTGCTAATATGAATACAGGTTTTCGTTATTGTGCGTTCGGAGGTAATTGTGAGCAAGGCGGACGAAATATTCATTTCCAACTGCAAAAAAATACTTACTCAAGGTTTTTCAACGGAAAATGAGCATGTTCGACCTCGTTGGCCGGATGGTGCTTTTGCATATACCATGAAACGTTTCTGTGTGGTGAATCGATATGATCTGGCCGAAGAATTCCCGATGCTTACCCAGCGTTTCATAAATTTCCCCGCGGCCATCGACGAGCTTTTATGGATATGGCAGAAAAAATCCAACAATGTTCATGATCTGGGAAGTCGTATTTGGGACTCTTGGGCAGACGAAACGGGATCGATCGGGAAAGCATACGGGTATCAACTCGGAGTGAAGCATCGCTATAAAGAAGGTCTTTTTGATCAGGTCGACCGTGTCATCCATGATTTGAAGAATCATCCCTTCAGCAGAAGAATAATCACGAATATTTACGTTCATTCCGATTTGCACGAGATGAATTTGTATCCGTGCGCATACTCCGTCACCTTTAATGTAACCGGGGATCGACTGAACGCGATATTGAACCAGAGGTCGCAGGATATGCTCGTCGCCAACGGCTGGAATGTTTGTCAGTATGCTGCGCTTGTTCATCTGATGGCGACAAGCACCGGATTCAAGCCGGGTGAGTTTGTACATGTGATTGCGGACGCACATATTTATGACCGACATATTCCGATTGTCGAGGAATTGATTGAACGACCTTGCTTTCCTGCGCCGAAGCTGGTAATCGATGAAGGGATCCGGGATTTTTACAGCTTTTCTCCCGAAAACATACGGTTGGAACAATACGAGCACGGGGCCAAAATCAAAGGAATCCCGGTTGCCGTGTAATATTTCGGAGGTTCGCGTGATTGCAATTGTCGCCGTTGATAAGAATTGGGGTATCGGGAAAGACGGGAAGCTTCTGGTTTCAATTCCGGAAGATCAGCGAGATGTCTTTAGAAGATATACAATCGGAAACACGATTGTGTACGGAAGAAAAACTCTTTTTACCTTTCCCGGAAAAAGACCGCTTCCCGGTCGGATGAATATCGTTTTAAGTAAAAACACGAGTTTTTCGGTAGACGGGGCGTTGGTTCTCAACTCACTTTCGGAGATCAAAGAGTATATCAGACGGCACATGGAGGAAGTCGTTTATGTAATCGGAGGCGCTGAAGTTTATCGATTGTTACTTCCGTATTGTGACGAGGCAATTGTTACACGGATTGATGCGGAATTTGAGGCGGATTCTTTCTTTGAAAATCTCGATTTATCGAAGAACTGGGTGGAAACGAGCAGGACGGATCCTTTTATATCCGAAAAGGGTATTCATTTTTGTGTTTCGAGGTTTCGGAATTTGAAAATGACAGGAAATTGTGCGATGTGCACAAACGACTAGTCCTATATATGTGTAATATGTACAAAGGGAATTGGTTAATAAAACGTTTCGCGTGCTATAATCAGATTGACCGATTCAGCGGTCGGTTACCGTTTTATAAACCATATCGGGATGAGTTTTCCCGAGAAAGCAAGGAGGTAAAAACATGAAAGCATTTAATTTGAACAACGTTGATATCCACGCTTTTATGAAGGCTCTTGACACGTGCAAGGGAGATGTGATGCTGATCACGGATGAGAATGATCGGTTTAATCTGAAAAGCAAGCTGAGCCAGATTACCGGTCTTGTAAAGCTGATCGAAGGCGGGAAACTGGTTAACGCCAAGATTTACTGCACGAGTCCGGAGGATGAGTCGCTTTTATTCCGACTGAACCTGTTCGGATCCGCTGATGATGTTGCGGAGGTATAATCCGCAACCTCTTTCCGATGACATCACAGAACCGTCCCGATCGGATCGGGACGGTTTTTCGTTTATCCGAAACGCCGTACTTCGTGTTTTGCGTAAATGGATTATGTTATAATAATCATCTGTAACGATGGGATCCTGAGGGCAAATAATGACGCAGTATTTATATAACGCGAGAGATATTGCCGCCTATTTTAAATGGGCGGGAGTCCCGCCTGATCGAGAAAAGAATTATCTTAGTTTCCTTTACGACAGAAGGGATCTGTTGATCGCTCGCCCGATGACTGTCGAATACGATTTCTTAGAAAAAGAAGTGTTTCGGGAGATGTACTATTTATGGTCGGCAGGGTATGTAAATGAGTACTCTGATGTCGGATTGATTGTTCCGGATGGCGGTGTCTCAATTATCTGTGACCAGGAATTTATTCGTCTTGAAGCGTATATGAAGCTTGTCGCTTTACATTTGATCTTGACCGCAAATCTTCCGTACGTAAGGATGAATTTTGTCGGTCTTCCTCTTGTTCTGGGTATCAGCGGAGAATACGCGGATTTTGAAAGAAACCTGACAATCGCGTTTCAATCGCTAAGGCTTGTTGCGGCCGATATACACGGCAATGAGTTTGAGATCGAAAAGGGGATACCCGACGAGATTCTGTGTATTTCGATTTCTAACGATTTAAAGGATGCGCTTTTCGGTAAAGACGGTTCACGGCGGCGATCCGATCCCGATTGGAGCGAGCAGCTTCGTTTGTTAAAACAGAAGTCGTTACGTGAAAAAGAGATTCGGGATCGACGGCAAAAAAGATCGGAAGAAAAAAATGAATCCGTTGAGGGAAAAGAAACCAAAACCCGAAAAGGCGGGAAGAAATACCCGTAGGCGGTTATTGATGATCATAACAAAAACGGACGATAAATAATAAAAAGGTGGATACATGCAAAATAATCTGCGTATGGGCCTGGATATCGGCTCAACAACCGTAAAAATTGTACTGATAAGAGAAGACAAAATCATATACAAGCAATACAGAAGACACCACTCGGATATCCAAGGCGAGTTAATCAAGGTGTTTGAAGATTTCGATCGTGAGCATCCGGATTCGCGTGTTTCGATCGCCATCACCGGATCCGGCGGCCTTTCCGTCGCGCGTTGGCTCGGACTTGATTTCGTTCAGGAGGTCATCGCGGAGACGAGCGCGATTACGAGATATCATCCCGAAACCGACGTAATCATAGAGCTTGGGGGTGAAGATGCCAAAATTACATATTTGCATCCGGTTCCCGAGCAAAGGATGAACGGAACCTGTGCGGGCGGAACGGGAGCCTTTATCGACCAGATGGCGACGCTTCTTCAAACCGATGCCGACGGCTTGAATGAGATGGCGAAAGAATATAAGTCGCTATATACCATCGCGTCCAGATGCGGTGTTTTCGCGAAAAGTGATCTTCAGCCGCTGATTAACGAGGGTGCGGCGAAATCCGATCTTGCCGCGTCCATTTTTCAGGCTGTAGTGAATCAAACGATAGCCGGGCTTGCGTGCGGTAGACCGATTCGCGGACACATCGTTTTTCTCGGAGGCCCGTTATATTTTTGCTCCGAATTACGCAGAGCATTTGAACAGACGCTGAAAGATCAGGCGAAGTCTTTTTGGATGCCGGAAAATGCTCAGCTGTACGTTGCCCTCGGTGCGGCACTATCCGCTTCCGGATCAGAGGTGCCGGTTCGCGACCTGATGGATTCCTTTCGAAACAAAAGCGGATTTGTTCCCGATATCAACCGCATTTCGCCTCTTTTTGCATCCGATGAAGAGAAACGTGATTTTGACGAAAGGCATGAGCGAGCGACTCTTGAATTGTTTGATTTATCCAAACAAAAAGGACCTTGTTATCTGGGGATTGATGCCGGAAGCACCACGACTAAGGCGGTTCTGATTAACGACCAAGGACAAATGGTTTTCACATATTACGGCGGGAACAAAGGAAACCCGGTACGAAGCGCCGTAAAGATCATGAAAGATCTGTACCGGCAAATGCCGAATGAGTCCTATATTGCGTATTCGTGCGTGACCGGATACGGAGAAAACATAATCCGGGCAGCTCTTCGGGTCGATATTGGCGAAATTGAGACCATGGCGCACTTTCAGTCCGCAAAATACTTTTGCCCCGAAGTTGATTTCATCATTGACATCGGCGGACAGGATATGAAATGTATGCGGATCAGAAATGGCGTGATTGACTCGATCATGCTCAACGAAGCCTGTTCTTCGGGATGCGGTTCGTTTATCCAAACCTTTGCGGAAAACCTGAAAATGGACTCGCATACCTTTTCAATCGAAGCATTGTCCGCACAAAGTCCCGTGGATCTCGGAACGCGATGCACTGTTTTTATGAACTCAAAGGTTAAACAGGCACAGAAGGAAGGGGCGACCGTCGGCGATATTTCCGCAGGGCTTTCCTATTCGGTCGTACGTAATGCTTTGTATAAGGTGATTAAAATACGCGATACCTCTCAGCTCGGAGAAAAGATCGTCGTTCAGGGCGGGACGTTTCTGAATGATGCGATTTTAAGATGCTTCGAGCTTGTTTCCAAACGAGATGTTATTCGACCGAACGTTGCCGGTTTGATGGGTGCTTTCGGAGCGGCAATCGTGGCGAAAAATCGTTGTGAGAATAAAAGCGATCGATCCTCGCTGATGAGTTTGGAGGAACTTGATCAATTCCGGATGGAAACCAAAATGTCGATCTGCCAGTTATGTACTAATCATTGCAAACTGACG
This sequence comes from Clostridiaceae bacterium, assembly GCA_012729635.1. Classification (GTDB taxonomy): domain Bacteria; phylum Bacillota; class Clostridia; order Saccharofermentanales; family Saccharofermentanaceae; genus JAAYCT01. Next base: position 55,593 of record JAAYCT010000033.1, read on the forward strand.
ATTTCAACCTTTTCAAATGACAAGCGTTTCGTTTCCGGTAATCGCTGTGAGCGCGGAGAGGGGAAGGATAAGGACGAGAATAAACTTCCCAACATGTTCAAATATAAATACGACCGAACATTCCGCTATCGACCTCTTGCCCCGGATAAGGCTCCGCGCGGAACGATCGGAATTCCTCGTGCGCTCAATATGTACGAAAACTATCCGTTCTGGTTCACCGTTTTAACGCAGCTCGGATTTCGTGTTCTTTTATCCGCGCGATCGGATCATCGGCTTTTTGAAAAAGGAATGGACTCCATTCCGTCCGAAAGTGTTTGCTACCCCGCAAAGTTGGTTCACGGGCATATTGAGGACCTGATCGAAAAAGGAGTGGATACGATTTTTTACCCCTCGGTTCCCTATGAGCGACGGGAGAATCAGGCGTCCAACAATCACTTCAACTGTCCGATCGTAGCTTCCTATCCCGAAGTAATCAAAAATAATGTTGAAAACATAAGGGATCAGAACATTCTGCTGTTAAATCCGTTTGTCCAGCTGGATAATGCAAAAAAACTGGCTCGTAAGCTCTCCGAGGTTTTTTCTTATAAAAATGTGTCTTACAAAGAAGCGCTCGAAGCGATCAACAACGGAAACCGGGAGTACCGGGACTACAAAGAGGATATTTACAAAAGAGGGATGGAGATCGTACTGGATCTGAACCGTGCCGGCCAAAAAGGAGTGGTTTTGGCCGGTCGTCCCTATCATTGTGATCCCGAAATTCATCACGGAATACCGGAAATGATTAACGGTTTGGGACTTGCGGTTCTTACGGAGGATAGTGTCGCGCTCCCGGGAAGGCTCCAGCGTCCCATACGTGTTGTTGATCAGTGGATGTACCATACACGACTCTATGAAGCGGCTGCCTTTGTAGCCGAACAAGATCATTTGGAACTGATTCAGCTCAACTCCTTCGGTTGTGGACTGGATGCGGTGACATCGGATCAGGTTCAGGAAATTCTGGAAGCAAAGGGCAAACTCTATACTCTTCTAAAAATAGACGAGGTCAGTAATCTCGGAGCCGCGAGAATTCGTATCCGATCACTTAAAGTTGCGATGGATGAGCGTGCTATGGAAGAAAAAGCGGGAAGAAAAAACATGAAAGTATCGGACTACACGATACAAAAGGTTCCGTTTACCAAAAAACACAAAAAGATGCATACTCTGCTGGCTCCGCAAATGGCTCCGATTCAATTTGAATTTGTTGAGGCGGTTTTTCGGAATTCCGGATTTCGGATTAAGGTACTGAAAGAGGCTTCCGCCCAGGATATCGAATGCGGATTGCGATTTGTAAATAACGATGCATGTTTTCCGACGATTGTTGTCGTCGGACAATTAATCAACGCCTTTATCTCGGGGAAAGAGGATCCGGACCAAACCTCTGTCATGATTACACAAACGGGTGGTGGGTGCAGAGCGACAAATTATGTTGCTTTTCTTCGAAAAGCGCTTCGTGAGGCAGGTCTGGAACACGTGCCGGTCATCGCGCTTTCCGCTCAGAGCTTTGAAAAAAACCCGGGCTTGACCTTTACTTTACCACTTTTGCATCACGCGTTGCAGGGGCTTTGCTACGGCGACCTGCTTTCGACACTTCTTCTTCGCGTGCGGCCTTATGAGAAGGTTCCCGGATCGGCGAATGAGTTGTATCGGATATGGAGTCGTAAAGGAGTTGCGTTTTTCAACCGGGAATCCAAATTCGACGGTCTTACCGATGAGTACCGGATCGGCGGCGCGTCCGATAAACAGGAGCTGTCGGTCGGAGCGGAAATTTCACGAGTTGTGGACGATCTCTCCGAAAAATTGTTTTTTGATAAGGATTCCATCTCTTTCCGTAATTTAGTTGATCGTGTAATTGAAGCGTTCGAGGCTTTTCCGCTTCTTGATATCCCGAGAAAACCACGAGTCGGTATTGTCGGCGAGATCCTGGTAAAATTTCATCCCGATGCGAATAATCACGCAATCGACGTTATTGAGCAGGAAGGCTGCGAAGCCGTAATGCCGGGTCTTTTAGACTTCTTTTTCTATTGTGCGTATAATCCTTTTTGGCGGGTTAAAAACCTTGACGGAAATGCAATAACCGGTTTTGTTTCGAATCGGCTTATTGATGTAATGGATCTTTACCGAAGTCACATCATTAAAAAAATGTCGGTTTCCGGAAAATTTCAAGTACCCGTATCCATTCGCCATCTTGCCCAAAAGGCGGAATCCGTATTGTCTTGCGGGAATGCTTGCGGCGAGGGGTGGTTTTTAACCGCAGAAATGATTGAACTGATTGAAAGCGGCGTCCCGAATATCATTTGCGCACAACCGTTCGCCTGCCTACCGAACCATGTTACGGGTAAAGGAATGATTAAGGAGCTTCGAAGGCAATATCCTCAGTCCAACATTGTTCCGATCGATTATGATCCGGGCGCAAGCGAGGCGAATCAGTTAAATCGGATTAAATTAATGATCAGCACGGCCCATATGATCTTCGATGAATCCAAAGGGGGTGTGAAGTGACGGCTACTAATTCTTCAAAACGAATTCTTCTGGTTGACGGAAACAGCATCATTAACCGTGCCTTTTTTGCACTTTCCGGAAGGAGCAATCTGACGGCGCCCGACGGTACGCCGACAGGTGCGATCAATACATTTTTGAATACGCTCAACAAGCATATCGAGGATATTTTACCGACTCACGTCGTTACTCTTTTTGATCGAAAGGAAAAGACATTTCGACATGAGATGTATGATGGGTACAAGGCGAAAAGAAAAGGCATGCCGGATGAACTGGCTGTTCAGATCCCGCTTCTGAAGGATGTACTGGACGCGATGAATATTTCTCGATATGAATTGGCCGGATATGAGGCGGATGATCTGATCGGAACCTATGCTGAAAATGCCGGAAGAGAAGGATATTCTGTATATATTTTGAGTGGAGACAAGGATGATTTTCAACTGATTGATTCGGATACGGTGGTTGTCATGCCGGTATCAAAAGCGGGAAAGACCGGATCCGACATATATGACGAAGAAGTGTTTTATGCCCGTTACGGATTGATGCCGGACCAATTCGTTACAGTAAAGGCTTTAATGGGTGATCCGAGTGACAATATTCCGGGCGTTCGCGGGGTCGGTGAGAAAACGGCGCTTGATCTGGTTATTCGATATCAAACGCTTGATCGTATTTACGAAAATCTTAACGAGTTACCGGACGGACTTCGTAAAAAGCTTCTGAATGATAAAGAATCCGCTTATCTTTCCTATGATTTATCACGGATCAAAAGGGATGTTCCCGCAGAACTGTCTATTGACTCCTTTACAGTTAAAGAACCGGATAAAGATCGAGTATCCGACCTTTTTCGGCGGCTCGGATTGCGAACGCAATTAAGAAAAGCGGGACTTGAGGATTATGTTTCGTATTCATCCGAGAGTCGGCCGGATGAAGCATCGGAAACCGCGGCAGGCGAAGGAATACCCGAGAGATATCCCGAGGTGGAGTTGATTTCCGATCTTCTTACATTTCAACAACGGACCGAGCTTTTATCTGAAAAAAAAGAAGTATTAATCGCCGATGTTTTTGAAATCGGGAATGGCGATGATAGTACTCGTTTTCTGATCCTTTCGTTTACTCCTTCCCGCGTTATCGTAATCGAAGAAGACCGAATACTCGAAGTGCTGAAAATCATAGCGCAAAGAGGGTTCGGCCGCGACCCGAATCGAACGTTTGTCGGCTTTTCCGTTAAAAACACATTCAAATTTTTACCGGAGCCCGCTCCAATCGATTCGTGCTTTGACACAATGATTGCGGGTTACCTGCTGAATCAGATCGAAGGGTCGTCTCCTGCGTTCGAAACACTTTATGAGCATTCTGCCGGAGTTCCTTATCCGCTTATACCCGATGGTGATTCGATTGATTCCGTTCCGAGCGGAGTGCAAGCCATGCTTTCTGACTTGATGATTCCGAAGAAGAATAAATCGGAGATAATAATGGACCGATCTTTTCGATTGATTGTCTGGCGGGCAGCACTTATGCATTCTCTTTATGAGACGCAAAAAAAGCAGATTCACGATCTCGGAATCGAGAAACTGGTTTACGATATCGAGATGCCTCTGGTTCTTCATTTGGATAATATGGAACGGGCCGGATTCTTTGTAGACCGCGAGTTTTTGCTTGAAATGCATGAGAATTTCGAGAAAAAAACGGAGGACCTTGCTCTTCGGATATATGAACAGGCAGGGACAACGTTTAACATACTGTCTCCGAAGCAATTGGGTCAAGTTTTATTTGATCGGCTCGGATTGCCGTCCGGCAGAAAGAATGCCGGCGGTGGATATTCGACGGATTCGGACGAACTGGACCGACTTTCGAATTTGCATCCGGTGGTCCCCTTACTATTGGAATATCGACAGATATCGAAATTGGATTCGACTTTTGTAATCGGACTTTTGAAGGGGATTGACCCGAAGGACAATCGAATTCATTCGAGTTTTTCACAGGCAATGACGACTACCGGCAGGCTTTCTTCCGCAGAGCCGAATCTTCAGAACATACCGATTCGTACTGAAATGGGCCGTTTGATCCGTAAAGCGTTTATTGCTCCCGACGGATATATGCTGTTGGATGCGGACTATTCCCAGATTGAGCTGAGACTTCTCGCACACCTGTCCGGAGACGAGACAATGATTCGGGCATTTATGAATAACGTGGATATTCATACCGAAACGGCTTCCAGTATCTTCAAATTGCCGGTTGAATCCGTTTTGCCGCATATGCGCTCTGCCGCCAAAACCGTAAATTTCAGTATCGTTTACGGCATCAGTGATTACGGATTATCTCAGGATTTAGGCGTATCCATACAGGAAGCGCACACGTATATCGAAAAGTATTATTCGAAATATCCGAAAATCCGTGAGTATCTGGATTCGCTGAAAGCATCGGGATACGATAAGGGGTATGTCGAGACGATGTTTAAAAGGAGAAGAAATCTTCGAGAGTTGACCTCTCCCAACCGAAATGTACGCATGTTTGGTGAGCGGGCGGCAATGAATACACCGATTCAGGGAACGGCTGCGGATATCATCAAAATCGCAATGAACAGAGTCAGTAAAGATTTGAAGCAGGCCGGACTTCAAGCGCGGTTAATTTTACAGGTTCATGATGAATTGATTATTGAGTGTGCCGAAAAACATATTGCTCCCGTATCGGTCATATTAAAAAACGCGATGGAAACCGCGGCTGTTTTGACGGTTCCTCTGATATCCGAGGTTCGTGTCGGTAAAAGTTGGTTTGAGTGTAAAGAGTAAACGTAGTGTCATTCGGCCGATAACCGCATCGGGGATCGGCGAAAGTAAGGAGAAAATGATGTTCGTTATCGGCATCACAGGCGGAATCGGATCGGGGAAAACCTCCGTGGCCGACATTTTCAGATCAAAAGGTGTCCGAGTATTGGATGCAGATGAGATTTCACGGGAGGTTACCGGGCCGGGTGGAGCCGCCTTGCCCGAAATATGTGAGCTTTTCGGAAAGAAATCGATTGATTCCGATCATTCGATGAATCGAAAGTTCATTGCTTCATTGGTTTTTTCTAACCGGAAAAAATTGGACTTGCTTTCAAAAACAGTTCACAAATATGTTCTTCAAAAGATTGCCGCGGAACTCGGTTTAGAAAGAGAAAAGGGAGCGAAACTGATTGTTCTTGACGTTCCGATTCCGGTAAAGAAAGGCTTCGCGGATATTTGCAACCAGATATGGGTAATAAGCGCGGACGAATCCATACGTATGGATCGTTTGATTGCTCGTGGAATGGATGCCGATGACGCTCGACGCCGAATGGACATGCAAATGACACGGGAAGAGTACGAAGAAATGGCGGATATAGTCATCGTGAATGATAATGGGAAAGAGGATCTGTTGGCCTGCGTAGAAAAAAACATCGTCGAACAGTTACATGAGCGGGGCATTCGAATATAAGCGATTTGTGTGTCCGGAAGTAAAGGATCAAAGATTTACACATTGAATCGAAAAAGAACGACGTCTCCGTCCTTCATCACATAATCTTTACCCTCCGAACGAACAAGCCCTCTTTCTTTGGCTGTGGCATAGCTTTTTGACTCGAAAAGATCTTTAAAGGAAACAATCTCTGCCCGAATAAATCCTCGCTCAAAATCGGAGTGAATTTTTCCGGCGGCCTGCGGAGCTTTTGTACCGTCCTTGATTGTCCATGCTCGCACCTCAGTCGGACCGGCGGTTAAAAACGAAATCAGGCCCAACAATTGGTAGCCGGCACGGATCATCCGGTCCAACCCGGAAACTAAAATACCGAGCTCCTCGAGAAATAATGCACGTTCCGATTCCTCAAGAATTGCGATCTCCTCTTCGATTTTCGCGGAAATCGCTATCGCTTGTGCGTTCTGGCTTTCGGCAATTTTCTGTACTTCCGAAAAATAAGGGGTATCGGGGCCGGAGATATCCGCTTCCGAAATATTGGCGGCAAAGAGAACGGGTTTGAGTGAAAGAAGTGGTAAGTCCTTGAGCATTTCCTTTTCCTCGTTCGTGTACTCGATTCGTCTGGCAGAAATCCCCTCGCCCAATGAGTCGTTTATTTTTTCGTAAAGGCGGAGGATCGCCGCCGCCCCTTGGATATTGGTTTTAGCGATTTTACGTTGTTTATCGAGCCTGCGTTCCAGATATTCGATATCGGAAAGAATCAATTCGAGTTCAATCGTTTCGATATCTCGTTTTGGATCCGGTTCGCCGTCCACATGAACGACGTTTGAGTCGTTAAAGCAGCGAACCACATGAACGATTGCGTCCACTTCACGAATATTGGATAAAAACTTGTTCCCGAGACCCTCGCCTTTGCTTGCGCCCCTGACAAGTCCTGCGATGTCAACAAATTCTACGACAGCCGGGGTATATTTTTCCGGGCTGTATAGAGACGCGAGAAAATCCAGACGAGGATCCGGAACCGCGACCACACCTACATTCGGTTCAATCGTACAAAAAGGATAATTTGCGCACTCTGCTCCCGCTTTTGTGATTGCATTGAACAATGTGCTTTTGCCGACGTTGGGCAACCCTACAATTCCAAGCCTCATATTTCTCCTTGAATACCGGTAATCAGTTAACCCGGTAATTATACATTAATACGGAGTTTATTTCGATATGTTCTGATATAAACGGGGCCATGGATATCTTTTCGAATGCTGCGTTTTTTGTAGTTTGGGCGAAAACAACGCGGCAATTGTCGAAAAACGGTCGGATTTTCAAATAAACGATCACATAAGATTAGCTGGACTGGAGATTGCTATGGCTGTAAGAAAAAATCGATTTGCGAAAATATATACTTGCTTTCTGGACGGTCTTGAGGGCGTAGAAGCAAGCGTGGAAATATCTATTCTTCCGGGACTTCCCTCTGTGGATATCGTCGGACTCTGCGACTCTTGTGTTCGAGAGTCAAAAGAACGTGTTCGTGCTTCGGTCCGGCAACTCGGTTATGAGTTTCCTTCCGCACGAATCACGGTCGGTATTTTCCCTTCGTACATTCATAAATCCGGTTCATCATTTGATCTGCCTCTTGCGATCGGCATTTTGATGGCCTCGGGACAAATTCATGTTTCGGATTCAGTTCCGATCGTTGCTTTCGGTGAGCTGTCTCTTACCGGTGCGATCAGAGACACACCCGGATCGATTGCGAAGCTTTCATCGATTCGTAATCCAGAGAAAGCACATGTCATTGTTCCCGAATCAAACCGTCACGAGGCAAAGATTATGGGGATGAAAGTATTTGCAGCATGCTGTCTGAAGAGTGTCGTTTGTTATCTTGAACATTCTGAGAGCAGTAAATGCGACTGCAGGCGCAAACCGGACAGAATCGAAAATAATAAAACATATATATCACTCAATGACCCGGATACTGTAGGTTATGATTGCGATAAAGCAGGATGCAAAACAGAGTCGGATTTATCGGAATGCATGGGGGATGACATACCGGATTTTTCATGTCTGAAAGGTCAGGAGAAAGCATCACGAGCCCTGATCATTGCAGCCGCGGGAATGCACAATCTTTTGATGATCGGAAGTCCGGGGAGCGGAAAGACAACCGCGGCTCGGGTCCTGAGCGGGTTGCTTCCGCCGATGAATACGGATGAACGAATCGACCATTTAAAAATCATCGGCGTTTCACGTTTGCTCAATCCAAAAGAGATAACTTCTGAAACGAGACCTTTTCGGTATGTACACCACTCAATCACGTTGATGAAATTAATCGGAGATGTCGTAAAACACATCCCGGGAGAGCTTGCTATGTCTGCTCACGGAATTCTATTTTTGGATGAGATGGCAGAATTCAATCCGCGTGTTTTGGATGCGCTTCGACAGCCGCTGGAACAGTCAAGAGACAGTAATTCGATATCCTTTCATTCGATTTTGTGTCCGTCACGGTTTCTCTTGGTCGGAGCAATGAATCCGTGCAAATGCGGTCGACTGTTGGATGCCCCTTCAACTTGTACGTGCTCAGTCCTTCAGAAGAAACAATACTATCGACGTATCAGCGGTCCGATACTGGATCGTATCGATCTGTTTTGTGAAATGCATCGGCTCGACCGTAAGGGGCTTTATGAGTCCATATCGAGCAAAGAGGGCACCGAGAGCCTTAAAATGCGAGAACAGGTAAAGGAATGCTGGGACAGACAATCGGAACGATGTGTTCAGCACGGATTACCGCCGTCATTAAACGGGGATGTGACGGGATACCCGATTCATGAGATTTTTCGAATCGGAAAAAATGTTTTGGAGTATGCCGTCGATTCCGCGGAGCGTATGAGACTTTCCGCAAGAGGTCTCAATAAATTACTGCGCGTTGGTCGAACCATTGCGGATCTTTCTTGCGAGACGGACGTATTGACCGATCATATTTCCGAAGCGCTTCTGTTCAGAAACAAACGATTCTTAGGAGAAGATATGCACAGTTTGAAATACGGGTCTGATTTTATGAAAGGGGGATTGAGAATATCGAAAATAATCAAATGAATCATTTGGCGGCTGATCTTTTTCTTTCTGATCTGTTGAGCAAAAGGATTATCCGATCACGAATGATTCGAAAAATGTTGGAAGAGAAAATAATAGAGTGCACACGAGAACTATTTTATGATATCTCCGTGCTCGGGAAAATAGTATCGGATTTTCGGTTTTCGGAATCGGAACGGGAAAAGGCATCTCAGATATCCAAAATCAAAACGGATCGGGAGAAGTATATTGAAAAGGCACATCAGTGTTTTGTCTCGGGAATCCGGTCGTTGACCGAGTCGGATCCACATTATCCGCCCTCCTTCAAAAACTTGACCGGTATGCCTCTGATTCTTTATACAAGAGGGGAGGAGAAACTATTGTGTGAAGCCGGAAATTCGGTTGCTGTGGTGGGAAGCAGAAACCCGAGCGGATATGGATTGCGTGCGACCGATGAAATCGTCGGTGAGTTATCGCGTCAAAACGTGAACATCATCAGCGGTTTGGCCAGAGGGATCGATACGGCTGCACATAAGGCCGCACTCAAAGAGTCCAAAAAAACAGTTGCGGTTACCGCTTGCGGATTAGATCGGGTTTATCCTCCGGAAAACCGTGACCTGTTTGAGGAAATCGCAATGGAGGGACTATTGATTTCCGAAATGCCACCGGGTCAAGAAGCGGTTCGAAGATATTTTCCCGCCCGCAATCGGATTATGTCCGCATTAAGTGACGTTGTGGCCATTATTGAGGCGGGTGAATTCAGCGGAACCTTACACACGGCAAGTTTTGCGATCGCACAGGGCAGAGATGTTTATGTTCTTCCGGGAGGAATTTACTCGCCTTTTTGCAAGGGGAATTTGATGCTTCTTCGTGACGGTGCAGAGCTGTTATTGAATGCTCAAGATATACTGTATTCGTTATCCGGAGCTGTATTTTCCCGAGAAATGGATGACATACGCTCCGGTTTAATGCAAACCAGAATCAGAGATAAAATCATATCCGCGCCCGAAAAATTGAGCCGAAACGAAATCAGTCACTTGCTTGTCGATGAGCTTAAGGGAGGCGACAAGACGATTGATGAGTTGGTTGAAACGACACGGATACCCTTTGCGACCATTGCCCCCGTGATGTCCGAACTTCTTTTATCCGGTATGGTTTCCGAAAGGAACGAGCGATTTACTTTGACTTTTCCGTTTTAATGAAGTATATAATGGTAAATGATTTTTTTATTAAATGAAATATACGGAAGCGAGGAACAATGGGTAAAAACTTATTGATTGTTGAGTCCCCGGCAAAGGCCAAAACGATCGGAAGATATCTCGGGAAAGATTACAAGATAGCCGCATCGGTGGGGCACATACGTGATCTTCCCTCTTCGACTGTCGGAGTTGATGTGCGCAGAGGTTTTAAACCGATGTATATCAATATGCGTGGAAAGGAAAAAGTAATTCGTGAGCTCAAAGAGCTTGCATCTGTTTCGGAATCGATTTTAATCGCAACGGACCCGGACCGCGAGGGCGAAGCAATCGCATGGCATATCGCCGCTATACTTAAAATTGACCCATTATCCTTGTGCAGGGTTTCCTTTAATGAGATCACACAAAAAGCGGTAAAAGAAGCAATAGAGAAACCCAGGCCGATTGATCTGGATTTGGTAAACGCTCAGCAAGCAAGAAGGATTCTGGACCGTTTGGTCGGATATGAATTAAGTCCTTTTCTGTGGAAAAAAATCCGCAAGGGTTTATCCGCGGGTCGCGTGCAGTCGGTTGCCACCCGAATGGTTGTTGAGCGCGAATCCGAGATTCATGCATTTACTCCCGTCGAATATTGGCTTTTGACTGCAGAACTTACCCCAACGGATAAGCATATTCCCTTCAAAACTAAATATTACGGGAAGATCAGGGGGAATAAAACAGAAAAGGTAAAACTAAGTAACGAGACAGAAACGAAACAGGTCATCCGGGATCTTGAGAGTGGGGAGTACCGTGTTCTTTATGTCAAAAAGGGTAGCAGGAAAACCAATCCATACCCTCCGTTTACTACGAGTTCTCTTCAGCAGGAAGCCTCAAGAAAGCTTTCATTCTCTTCAAGAAAAACGATGAGTGTCGCCCAGCAGCTTTACGAGGGAATTGAGGTCGTCGGGTACGGACAAGTTGCGCTGGTATCATACATTCGTACCGACTCCGTTCGTGTTTCCGATGATGCCGCTGCGGAAGCACGAACAATCATCACCGACAAATTCGGCGCGCGGTACCTGCCCAAGAGTACAAGAAAGTTTTCAAATAAAAACGCCTCTCAGGATGCTCATGAAGCAATTCGGCCGGCTCATTTCGAATTAAGCCCGGATCTTATTCAAAATTCACTATCATATGATCAGTACCGGCTATATAAACTGATATGGGATCGCTTTATCGCTTCTCAAATGGCATCCGCTGAAATGGATACGGTAACGCTGGATGTTTCCTGTAATGAAAGTGTTTTTCGCACGTCCGGAGAGACGGTCACGTTCCCCGGTTTTTTGGCTCAATATACAGAGACTTTAGACGAGAAACCCGATGCGGATGCTTCTGAGGGGAAGGCAAAACTCCCGGTGCTTGAAGCGGGAGAATTGCTGCGTCTGATTTCTCTCGTGCCGGAACAAAAATACACGCAACCGCCGGCAAGGTATACTGAGGCTACACTGATTAAAGCCATGGAAGAGAAGGGAATCGGTCGTCCGTCCACATATTCCCCCACCATTTCGACAATTCTTGAACGAAATTATGTTGAAAAGCAGGGCAAATATCTTCATCCCACCGATCTCGGAGGGATTGTAACCAAGCTTTTAGCGGCCAGTTTTGACCATATAGTCGACACCGATTTCACCGCAAAAATGGAGGAGTCACTCGATGAAATCGAGGTTGGGAAACGGGATTGGGTGGAAACCTTATCGGAGTTCTATGTGCCTTTTCATGAAAAAGTGGAAAAAGCATCCGCTGAAGTTGCCAAGGTAGAGGTGGTTGCCAAGGAAACAGGTGAAAAATGCCCGCTATGCGAAAAAGGTAACCTTGTAATAAAGGAAGGTCGATTTGGTCGATTTGTCGCCTGCTCTGATTTTCCGGAGTGTAAATATACAACCAATATGAACACGCCGGTCAACGGAAAATGTCCGATTTGCGGATCAGGTCTTGTGTCCAGAATCTCCAGGAAATTCAAAGGGAGAGTCTTCTATACCTGTGACAAGAAAGGCAACGACCCGGAATGTCCGTTCATCAGTTGGGATCTGCCCATAGAGGGGAAAAACTGTGAGGTCTGCAACAGTTATATGGTCTTAAAGAAATTCCGCGGAAAGACGTACCCCAAATGCTCTTCCAAGGATTGCCCGACCAATCAAAGAAAGAAACGTGAAGGAAGCAAGGAAAAGATAGACGGAGAAGAGCAATGACTTCCGAACGTTTAACCGTGATCGGAGCGGGTCTCGCCGGTTGTGAGGCCGCTTGGCAAGCCGCAGAATGCGGTGTTCCGGTGGATCTTTACGAAATGAAGCCGACTCGAATGTCGCCGGCTCATCATAAGAACGGATTTGCGGAACTGGTGTGCAGCAATTCATTCCGATCGAATCAAATCGAAAACGCAGTCGGTCTCCTGAAAGAAGAAATGCGCCGGATCGGGTCGCTGGTCCTTACTTGCGCGGATCAAACATCGGTTCCTGCGGGCGGAGCACTCGCGGTTGACCGTGATGAGTTTTCGGATATGGTCACCTTAAAACTATCCAAGCATCCGCTTATTTGTATATTTCGAGAAGAAATAAAGGATATTCCGACCTCGGGAACGTGTATCATTGCGACCGGTCCGCTGACGGACGACGGTTTGTTTGATTCGATTCAGTCTGTCATTGGAAGGAAGTTTCTTCATTTTTTTGATGCCGCCGCTCCGATTGTCCAGGCGGAAGGGCTTGATATGAGCATCGTATTTGCCGCTTCCCGTTATGAAAAGGGCGGAGCCGATTATCTGAATTGCCCGATGAACGAGTCAGAGTATCGCGCTTTTTATGATGAATTAGTCAACGCGGAGCTTGGATCCGTGAAGGATTTTGACAAAGAGACGGTATTTGAAGGCTGTATGCCGATTGAGACAATGGCCAAACGCGGCTTCGATACAATTCGTTTCGGTCCGCTTAAGCCGGTCGGCCTAACGGATCCGCGAACCGGAAGAACTCCATATGCATGCGTTCAGCTTCGTCGGGATGATCGGAGCGCAAGCTTGTATAACATGGTAGGGTTTCAAACGCGGTTAAAATATTCGGAACAGGAACGCGTTTTTCGGATGATTCCCGGACTTCATAACGCAAATTTTTCCCGCTTCGGAGTGATGCACAGAAATACTTATCTACAATCTCCCGAGCTTTTAACAAGGCGATATTCGCTAAAAAATAACCCGAACATTTTTTTCGCGGGACAAATAACGGGAGTTGAAGGATACGTCGAGTCGGCCGGGTCGGGCCTTTTAGCGGGAATCTACTCGGCAGGGAAGATCTTAAAAAAAGAGCCGATTGAACCGATATCGGATCGAACGGTTTTGGGAGCGATGGCAGCGTATATCTCAGATCCTCAAATACGTGTGTTTCAGCCGATGAATGCAAATTTCGGCATAATCCCCGCGCTTAGCATGCGGATACGCAACAAGAAAGAGAAAAATCTTGCGTATGCCGAAAGATCGTTGGCTGAAGTCAGTCTTTTTCGGGACACTCTTTTCGAAACGATGCGGAAAAGTATATAATCAATAACATAAATCTTTTTTAAAAGCGGGGTATAATATATGGGTTTATTTGGTGGATTGGATCAGCCCGGTCCCGGTGTGTATGCGGATGAACAAAAGGAAGGCGCCTTTATTCGCTTTTTTCGAGTGCTTGCGCTTCGCTTTTTCCCGATATGTTTATGCAATCTTCTTTTTGTTGTCGTTAACTTACCGTTTTTTGCATTGGTGTACTTTTTGGCGGATATCATTCTTCCTTATTTGAGTCCTACGCTTCATCCCGAAGCTGTTGTGCTGGACATTGTTAACAGGCTTGAAGTGACCGGCCCGGAAGAAATGGAAGCAGCATTTGAACTCGCGGGAGTCATTCAATTTTTCATGATTTTCATCGGAACTTTTCTTGTCGTCGGGCTGTTACTGATTGCAAATGGCCCCCTACAAACCGGATTCAGTTATGTTTACCGGAATTTCTCCAGGCAGATTCCTGCCTTTTATTGGCAGGACTTTGCTCGTTCCGTTAAGCAAAACTGGAAGCAATCGTTTCAGGCGACGGGTATTTCGCTGATCGCTTCCGCATTAATTCTCTTTAATGTTCTTTTTTACGCGACCCACCTGGAAGGCTTACTTTCTCAGATTATGCTCGGGGTTTTCTCGGTGCTTCTTGTGCTTTTCTGTTGTGTCCAAATGTATGTTTATCCTCTGATCGCTTCTTTGGAACTTCCTCTTAAACAAATCTATAAGAACGCAATGATTTTTACATTGATCCGTCTTTTCCCGACGCTTGGGATATTGATGATTCAAACCATTATTATTATGGTTATACCCGCTTTATTGATTCTTTTCGGGACTGCCCTGGGATCGACAATCGCGATCGTATTCTATATCGTTCTGGCATTCGGATTATCCCATTTTCTCGGGGTATTCTTCGTTTGGCACCAAATAGAAAAACATTTGATGCCGGAAAACGCCGATGAAACGGTAGATCTACAAAAAATACCCGAAGATGAAAGCATCGACGAATCAGTAAAGATTGATGACGACCCAACCGAAAATGTGATCATTAAAGAGAAATCGGAGTCCTAACCGAGAAGATCCTTCATGGTGTATAGACCGGGCGTTTTACCGATCATAAATACAGCGGCCTTTACCGCACCTCTTGCAAAAACATTCCTTGTGCTTGCACTGTGGCTGATGGTTATGTTCTCCTCCGGTCCGGCAAAAAGCACTGAATGCTCTCCGACGATGTTTCCGCCGCGGACGGAGTGAATTCCAATTGTCGTGCTTTCCCGTGCTTTTCGATCATCGTGACGGTCGTATACATACTCCATTTTATTTGATAAGGTATCGTTGATTTCATCGGCAATCATCAGAGCCGTTCCGGACGGAGCGTCGACTTTTCTTCTGTGGTGCTGCTCAACAATCTCAATATCGAAATCCGGATAAAGAACTTGCGCGGCTTTCCTTACCAGATGAATCAGAACGTTGATCCCGAGGGACATGTTCCCGGAATAAAACACGGGACAGGTTTGAGAAAGAGATTGTATGAAGGAAATCTGCTCATCGGAAAACCCGGTCGTACATATTACAAGAGGTTTCCCGGTTCGTTCGGCAAGAGAAATTACGGAATGGAGTGCGGAAGGGTTTGAAAAGTCCACAATCACATCAAATTCTTCCTTGCTGTCGGTAGCCGAAGGATATACGGGGAAATCAACATCGCAGACATTTTTATCCGCGCCGGCAACGACCAGCGCTTCACCGGTCGAAACACAGATGTCATGAATCACTCTGCCCATATGACCACAACAGCCGTTAAGGAATATTCGAGTCTTAGAAATATAGGGACTCATGAGATTCCTCCGGCGATTTCAACGGAGTGAGAGGTCAAATCGTAGGTATTCAGGACGGAGGTAAGATTTTTACGGGCCTCCGACGACATATCACAAAGCGGTAAACGGCAGTGTCCGATGTCCCAACCGAGGATGTTCAGCGCTTCCTTGACGGGAATCGGGTTCACATCGGAAAACAATGCTTGGACTAAAGGGACGATGCTTATTTGTATATTCATCGCGGTCTGTGTATCACCTTGAAGGTACGCGTGGACCATTTGACTCATCAAAGCGGGTGCTACGTTCGCGGCGACGGAGATTACACCTTTCGCACCCAAGGAAAGCATCGGAATGACAACCCCGTCCTCACCGGAATAAATCACAACATCATCCCCGCACAGGAAGCGAACCTCGGCTACCTGATTCAGATTACACTCCTTAACACCCACAATGTTTGAGATTTCAGTCAATCTCTTTATGGTCGACGGAGCGATATTCAGATTTGTCCTCGAGGGGACGTTATACAGGATAATCGGCTTATCAGTCACCTTGGAAATGGAGTCATAATGGCGATATAAGCCTTCTTGCGAAGTCTTGTTGTAGTAAGGAGTAACGATAAGGAGGGCGTCCGCACCGATTGCTGACGCTTCTTTCGTAAGCATTGCACCGTGTGCCGTATCATTGCTTCCGGAGCCTGCGACTACGGGGATACGGCCGTTAACCTGTTCGACGACAATCTGAATGGTTTTCAGATGCTCGCTGTCCGGCATTGTCGATGCCTCGCCGGTCGTTCCGCAAACAATAATGGCATCCGTATGGTTTCGAAGATGGAAGTCAACCAGTTTCCGTAGCTTCTTTTCATCAACACCTCCCTGAGCAAACGGTGTGACAATGGCAACTGCGGAACCGACAAAAACGGGTGTTTTCATGTGCTTGACCTCCTATTCTCCGGGATCGGGTGTTATAGTTTTTCGGTATGAAGAAATCATAGCATTTACTGTACTTAAGCGTCAATTGTGTAATATAATAGTTTCTCATGAGAACGAGCGACTTTTATTATTACCTTCCGGAAGAGTTAATCGCGCAAAGACCCCTGTCTGAGCGCTCTGACTCTAGACTTCTTGCGATGGACGGAGAAACCGGAGCTGTTTCACATCGAAAATTTTCCGATATTCCGGAGCTTCTTCTGCCGAACGATCTTCTTGTCGTCAATAATACCCGCGTGATACCTGCCCGACTGTTGGGTGTTCGCAAGGATACAGATCGACCGATCGAACTTCTTTTATTGAAGCGACTGGACAGTAACCGCTGGGAGACACTGGCAAGACCCGGAAAGAAAGTAAGACCGGGTAATTCGTTGGTTTTTCTTCCCGGGCGTTTGGAAGCACTGGTCGATGAAGTCTTGGATAACGGAAACCGGATTATCCGATTTGTTTTTGATGGGATATGGGAAGAAATCCTTGCGGAGGCGGGGACGGTTCCTTTACCTCCGTATATCAAAGAAAGTATCGAAGATCCTGAACGGTATCAGACGGTTTATGCAGTCGAACCCGGGTCATCGGCGGCACCTACGGCCGGCTTGCATTTCACAAACGATATTTTCAAAAAAATTCGAGACCGGGGGGTTGAAATCGCTTTTCTGACGCTTCATGTCGGCCTTGGCACCTTTCGCCCCGTAAAATGTGACGATATTAAGGACCATGTGATGCATTCGGAATGGTATGAGCTCCCTAAAGATACCGCCGATAAAATTAGAATAACGCGTGAAAAAAAAGGTAGAATTGTTGCGGTCGGAACAACCTGTCTTCGAACATTGGAATCCGTATACAATAATGACTGCGCGATGAACCCCGCAACGGGATGGACGGATATTTTCATTTATCCCGGATATCGGTTTCATGTCGTGGATGCGCTGATTACCAATTTTCATCTCCCGGAATCAACCCTAATCATGTTGGTTTCTGCATTTGCCGGAAAGGAAAAGGTTTTTCGGGCGTATGAGGAAGCTATCGCTCAGAGATATCGGTTTTTCAGTTTCGGTGACGCAATGTACCTGACACGGAACGATGAAAGTAGATATAGGATGGAATAGCATGAGAAGACAATCAGATCAGCCGCCGGTACGTTATGAGTTGATTCATACCTGCAAACAATCGGGTGCCCGCCTCGGACGTGTAATGACTCCGCATTCATCCTTTTTGACGCCGGAATTCATGCCCGTCGGAACTCAGGGAACCGTAAAGGGGATGTCGCCCGACGAGCTGGACCAAATGGGTGCCCGAATTATACTATCGAATACCTACCACCTTTGGATGCGTCCGGGAAGCAATATCATCCGAGAGGCCGGCGGCCTTCATCGTTTTATGAACTGGAATCACTCAATATTAACGGACAGCGGCGGATTTCAGGTTTTTTCCCTTGCGCTTCCAAAAAACATTAAGGAAGATGGAGTTCGATTTAAATCGCATATTGACGGCTCCGTTCACTTGCTTACACCTGAAAAATCAATCGAGGTTCAAAATGATCTTGGATCGGACATCGTCATGGCTTTTGATGAATGCGCTCCGTTCCCCTGTTCGCACGAGCACGCAAGGACCGCCGCAGAGCGAACGACACGTTGGCTTGAGCGTTGCGTTACGGCCCACAAAAACCCGGATAAACAAGCCCTGTTCGGCATCATTCAGGGTGGGGTATACCCGGATCTTCGAATTCAAAGTGCAAAGGATATTGTATCCTTCGATCTTCCCGGATATGCAATCGGAGGACTTTCCGTCGGTGAACCCGGCGATTTGATGTATCGTATGCTTGAGGAAACCGTCCCATACATGCCGGGAGAGAAACCAAGATATTTGATGGGGGTGGGTACTCCGGATTACTTATTGGAGGGAGCGATTCGCGGGATTGATATGTTTGACTGTGTCCTGCCGACCCGTATCGGGCGAAACGGAACCGTACTGACCCGAAACGGCAGACTGATTGTACGGGATGCCACTTGTGCGAATCAGCATTTCCCGATTGAAGAAGATTGTGATTGCTATGCATGCAAGAATTTTACACGCGCATATATACGACATCTGATCAAAGCCGGAGAAATGTTCGGATTACGGCTTTGCTCTTGGCATAATCTCCGCTTTCTTCTGCGCTTGATGGAAGATATTCGATCTGCGATTCGTGAAGACCGTTTAATCGATTTCAGGAACGAGTTTTTTAAACGATTCGGGTATTTACCCAAATAGCAGGGAAACAATAAGAACGAGTGCATCCCGATTAAAAGTAACGACACGTTCGATTTGGTCTTGTTTATTTTGAATTCTTTTTTGACGCATGCCCTTGAAGAACCGGCAAAGGATGCTTTCGGCTGTTTACAATGTAAGGCGTTATATCAAGAAAGAGGGATGTTACAGTTGACATGCTTTGTATTTATTCGGAATTATCGGTTTAACTTGCGCAAACGCGTAAACAGGTGGTAAAATCAAATGCGTTGAATTAAACACTAAGAAACGATTCGGAGGAATTTTATGAATAGATTTTTTTACGAAGCGGCACAGGCCGCGGATGCCACGGCTGCCAGCCCGTCCTTACAGGATATGCTTCCGCTTCTTCTCATGAGCGGTGCATTTGTTTTCGTGATTTATTTCTTTATGATTCGCCCCCAAAGGAAACGCGACAAGGAATTGAAGGCGCAGGTTAACTCGATGACCGTAGGCGATCGTATCGTAACAATCGGCGGGGTTGTCGGAACCATTGCGAATATTCGTGACGATGAAATAACAATTGCCACAAGCATAGCAAACACGATGATTACGTTCAAAAAAACTGCGATCGGCTCGGTCGTTAAGAAAGAAACCGCGACTTGATCGGATCGGGTTTTGAATCGTGAAGGGTATGGAGGGAAAGAAATGAAGCATATTCAGATTGTCCGCGAGGCGAAAATAAAATATCCATGTTCCGGAAAAGCATGCGGTGAATGTCAGACTTCCTGTCAGTCCGCGTGTAAAACCAGTTGTACGGTAGCGAATCAGCCTTGTGAGTCCGAAAGCTGAACATGATAGAGCAATGGTTTTAATAATGAAGGCGACTCGAATCGTCTTCATTATTTTATTATGGGGGTAGTCATTGGTCCATTTATTTGAACTTATGGGTAAGAAGCTGGCCTATGATTCGGAGTGTTCTTCGATATATTCGCTCGACGAATTGTCTTATCGTATTTTAGTTCTCTATCGTGAAGCAAACGGACTCAGACCCTGTGATGAAAAAATCGGACAGGTTTGTGAGAGCATACAAGCGGATCGGAAGGAAGGAATCGAAATCTGTGATTCCTTTGACGAACTGATTGATCGTGAAGCACTTTTCGCCCCGAAAATCAAAGCGGGGCTTTCCGTATTGTATCCGGACAGTCCGAAAATCAAAGCGATGTGTCTCCATATCTGTCATGATTGCAATATGCGTTGTAGATACTGCTTTGCCGGGACCGGGGATTACGGGACACATCACCGATCGATGTTGTCTGTTTCGACCGGCAAAAAAGCCATTGATTTTTTGATTGCCGCTTCCGGAGACCGACATCATCTCGACATTGATTTTTTCGGCGGCGAGCCGCTGATGAACTGGAATGTAGTTCGTGAGTTGACGCAATACTGTGAAATGAAGGGGGAAATTTCAGGGAAAGACATACGATTGACCATCACAACCAATGCATTGCTCCTGGATAAAGAGAAAACGGATTTTATCAACGAACATATGAAAAACTGCGTTTTGAGTATCGACGGGCGTCCCGAGGTTCATAACCGAATGCGTCCCGGCATCGGCGGGAAACCGACATATCAGCCGATCAGTGAAAACATCCGCCGTTTCATCAAAGCAAGAGAATCCGAACCGACCCATCACAAAGAATATTATGTTCGGGGAACATTTACGCGGTTAAACACTGATTTTTCCGAAGATGTCCGCCATATCGCTCAAGAACTCGGGGCACGTCATGTATCGATGGAGCCGGTTGTTTCAGCTCCCGGAACAGGCTATGAAATCAGAACTCAGGATCTTGAGGCGATCAAAACCGAATATGAGCGGCTGGCCGAATACATTGATCAAACACGATTGGACGGGAGGCCGATTCATTTTTTTCATTTTCATATGGATTTTGAAGGAGGGCCTTGTGTCTATAAACGTCTCAAGGGGTGCGGAGTCGGCTCGGAATATTGTGCGGTAACCCCCGAGGGGGACATATACCCTTGCCACCAGTTTGTCGGTGAAAAGAACTTTCTTATGGGTAATGTATCGGATCTGGATAAAATCACGGACGATAACGGGGATCTTTTGACCGGGCATTCCGTTGAAAACATTTTGGATCCGAATGTTCGAAAGATCTTTTCGGACCGTCTGCTCCCGAATCGTCCCGAGTGCGAAATCTGTTTTGCCCGATACCATTGCGGCGGCGGATGTGCGGCAAATCGATATTTTTCGACAGGCTCGCTCGATAAAGAATACGAAATCGGGTGTTCGTTAATAAGGAAACGTTTGGAGTGTTCCATTTGGCTTGCATGCGTTAAGAGCGAACGAGAAGTGTGATACAATTTATATATTATGAAGAGAGCATCAGGGAGCCGATATGGAAAATGAACTGACAATCAAGGATATACAGAAAAGCAGCGAAGTGAAGACACTTCTTCAGGCGGCCGGCATCCAGATGGACTCGCTCGGTTATACGGAGCATACATTTCGGCATTGTCGACTCGTATCCAACAAGTGCGGTGAAATTCTTGAAATACTTGGGGAGGAACAAAAGACCGTCGAGCTCGGAAGGATTGCGGCGTATCTTCATGATATCGGAAATGCGGTGAGCCGAAATAATCACGCGGCTTTGGGTGCGATTATGGCATATGATATGCTTATTCGCAAAGGAATGTCATATGATGATGCCGCAATCGTTATGATGGCGATCGCAAACCATGACGAGGGCGAGGGGATCCCGGTGAGTAAAATTGCCGCCGCATTGATCTTGTCGGATAAGGCGGACGTCCACAGAAGCAGGGTTCGGAACCGCAATTCCGACACGTTCGACATCCATGACCGAGTGAATTATGCGGCAACACATTCTTCCATTGATGTGATCGGAGATCGTGCGCGTCTGGAAATTGAGATCGATACAAGCATCAGCCCGGTGATGGATTATTTCGAGATTTTCCTGGAGCGGATGAAGCTTTGCCGTAACGCGGCCATTTTTCTGAATTTGAAGTTTGAACTTTTCATAAACGGTAATCAACTTCTCTGAACAGAGACCAAAAATATTAAAAAGAGGGACTTCGATGGCGAGTTATTCCGGCGGAATTCCCGAAAACATCATTGAAGAAGTTATCGCGCGCAACGATATTGTATCCGTTGTCAGTCAGTATGTTCGATTTACGAAAACAAGCGGTCAAAATCAATTTGCTCTTTGTCCGTTTCATTCCGAAGATACTCCGTCCTTTTCCGTTTCCGTCAATAAACAGATCTTTTATTGCTTCGGATGCCATAAAGGCGGGAATGTTCTGCATTTTATTATGGAAATCGAGAAACTTTCCTTTATCGAAGCACTGAAGTTACTTGCTCAAAGAGCACAAATTTCGCTTCCCGAGCCGAAAGATGACGCACTCAGGAAAGCATCCGCCCTTCGTGACGAGCTTCGTGAAGCCCTTCTTGAGGCTGCACGATATTTTTATACCTCACTGCATTCGCCCAAAGGAAGGGCAGCTGCGGAATATCTCGTTAAAAGAAAAATCGACCCCAAAACGGCGGCGAAATTCGGTCTCGGCTATGCACCCGATATTTGGGAGGGTCTTTACGGCCATCTGCGTCAGAAAGGTTTCCGTGACGAGATTCTTGAAAACTGCGGGCTTTTCACAAAAAGCAAGAAGGGAGGATTGATTGATCTTTTCCGCGGTCGCCTGATGTTTCCGATTTTTGATCCGATGGGAAAGATTGTTGCTTTCGGCGGACGGATTTTGTCGGATCAGTTGCCGAAATACATCAATTCACCGGAAACTGACGTATATTCGAAGCAGAGAATTCTGTACGGGTTGAATTTCGCAAAAGCGTCAAAGGAAAAATCACTGATTATCGTCGAAGGGTACATGGATGTCATATCCATGCACCAAGCGGGTGTCACGAACGCGGTTGCGTCGCTTGGGACGGCGCTGACGGATCGTCAGTTGACGCTTGCATCACGATACGCAGAAGATATCATACTTTTTTTTGACTCGGATTCCGCGGGGCAAAATGCTGCGGTGAGAAGTTTAGAAACCTTGATGACAAGAATGAATCGTCCGTCCGGTTCCAATACCCGCCTTTCGGTCGGAAGGGTGCCGGACGGAAAAGACCCCGACCAATATATTCGCGAGCACGGAGCATCGGCTTTTCGAAGCGTAGTTTCGGAAGCATTACCCGTATTGGATTACCTGATTGAAGCCGCACGTTTTCAAAGCACGGAAAATGGCAGATTTGACCCGAGATTATTCCAAACGCTTTCCTGCAAATATCTTTCCTGGGAATCCAATGCGGTGCTTAGAGAAAGAGCAGCCGGACAAGTTGCTGAAATTCTAAAGGTTTCGGTCGCCAGTGTTCTTGCGGAGGCGAAAAGAGCAGAGCAAGATGACCGAGCTCCTCTCCTGGGAGGTCCCGTCCGAAATGCGAAACCGAATCAAAACAAAATGAATGAGGACAAGAGTTTGCAAGCGACATATCAGGAGATGGTATTGCTGTGTTTTCTTTGTGAAAACCCGGAGATATTTGCGGAAATGCCCGATAAGCCGATTGCTACTGATTTTTCGGCAGGAAGCATGCGCGAAATCGCCGTTGAAATGCTTCGCATGCTGAATCGTGGTGTTTCCGGACCGGCAAAACTGCTTGAAATCGCGGATGGAAAAGAGCTTAACGGGAAACCCGCACGCGACCTGTTTTCCGAGATTTTGATTCGAACAACGGATGTCCGAGACAAGGATAAATTATCGCGACTGGTTCTCGACTATCTGTATCGTGTTCGCGAACAGGTGTATTCGAATCGAAAAGAGTATTTAGCGGTTCAGATTGACGGAATGCCGATCGGTCCCGACCGAGATGCATCGGTTCATGATTTCCGCGAGGTAAATGATTATTTGAAGTATCTCCGAGCAAGAATCAGGGAGCTGTCCGAATGACGAGACTAAAGAACGATCGGGTTGGATTAACGAAGCTTTCGGATAGGCTGACGTGTATAGCGCAGGCGATTGACCCGGTTCGTCTTTTAATTGACGTGGGATCGGATCACGGATTTATCGGCTCGTTTGCTCTTGAGAACAACATCGCCGAGAAGGTGATTGCGACCGACATTCATCGCGCACCCTCGGAAAGAACTCGCGAGTATTTTGATAAAATGGGGTTTTCAAAATCAGCAAGAGTATTTTGCAGGGATGGATTACACGAAATTGAGCCGGAAGGGAAAACGGCAATTGTCATTGCGGGGATCGGAGGGCTGGAAATCGCCCGGATAATAGATGAAGCAATGAGTGAAAGTGATTTGTATCACGATGAGAATGTAGTATTTTATCTTCAACCGCAACGGTCCGAGGAGGAGCTTCGTGAATTTCTTTCCATCCATGGAATGAGGATCCTTTCGGAAAAAATATGTTTTGATCGCGGAAAACATTATATATTAATTGTATCCCAATATTCCGGTGAACCGTACTCGCTCAATGATGCCGAGAAAATAATCGGTCCGATCATTTTACGGGATCGGCCGCTCGGAACCGATCAATATATCGAACATCGACTTCGATCCATCCGGAAACAGAGTATCGGTCGACCGGAACTGAAGGAAGTGATTCGAGTCTTGTGTCAAACCGATGATAACGAAGGGAGGTAATCCAATGCAAGGAAGCTATCCTCTTAAAGAAATCAGAACCTATATCGAAACATTGGCACCTCCGGAAAGGGCGGAAGAGTGGGACCGCGTCGGACTGATGATCGGAAGCGATTCCGATTGGGTCACAGGCATCGTCCTTTCGCTTGATGTCACCTCCGAAGGAATGGATCTTTGCACGAAAACCGGAGCCAACCTGATGATTACGCACCATCCGATTTTCTTTGAGCCATGCTTTTCAATTGTCACCGACATGCCGTCCGGGAAAAGAATCGCACGGTTAATCGAGGAAAAAATATCCGTATATTCCGCGCACACAAATCTGGATCGTGCCGATTACGGTGTGAATCAAGCGTTATGTGACGCTATCCATTTTGACTCGTCCTTATGTTCACCGAAAAACGACTATGCTTTATATGTTACGGCTTCTTCCGGAACCGGACTGATTGAGTTTGCGCAACGCTCCGCCAATCGACTCGGATCATCCGGTATACTACTAAATACGAATAAGGACAGAGAAATTCACAACATTTGCCTTTGTGCCGGTTCTTTTGACGAACGGCTGATTCCTTCATTGATCCGCGATCATATCGATACCGTACTTACCGGTGAAATAAAGCACCATATCTCTGTATTGCTTGATGAAGCGGGCATCGCCTGTATCGCACTGGGACATGAAGCGACGGAACGAGTGGTATTGCCCTATTTGGGGAAAAAACTTAGCGAGGTCTTCCCGGATATTCCCGTAAACATTGTAAGAGGCAATGTGTTTACAAATCGAATATAGGTGGACAACCGACGAGCGTTTGATTATGATGGTTTTGTTTTCCGAGTAAACTGGGCGATCGCGGGCGATGATCCGAAAGGATTCGCACGAGGAAAGTCCGGGCTCCACAGGACGAGGGTGCCGGGTAACTCCCGGTGAAGGCGACTTTAAGGACAGTGCAACAGAAAGTAAACCGCCGTCGTGTCGATGACATGACGGTAAGGGTGAAACGGCGGGGTAAGAGCCCACCGGCGGGACGGAGACGTTTCGGCCATGTAAACCCCACCCGGAGCAACGCCGCGGCGAGACAATAACTGTGGTCCGCAGGTCTCATGGAGGCGGCTTGAATCGGCGGGAAACCGCCGATCTAGACAGATGATCGCTCAAGACAGAACCCGGCTTACAGGTTTACTCGGAAAACACTGATATCGCGCGAAAAGGAGATTCTTATGTCCGCACAATCCTATTTAAGCAGGGGTGTTTCCCCGACGAAGGACGATGTGAAAAAAGCGGTTTCGACACAATCCGCCGGAGCTTTTCCCGGCGCTTTTTGTAAATTAATTGAGGATATGTCCGGAGATCCAAACTATGTTTGCGCCATTCATGCGGATGGAGCGGGAACCAAATCCTCGGTTGCGTATCTGAAATATATGGAGACCGGTGACCCGAAATGCTTTTTTTCTCTTGCGCAGGATTCTCTGGTCATGAATATCGATGATCTTTCTTGCGTTGGAGCAACGGACGGTTTTATTTTATCGAATACGATCGGCCGAAACGCTCACCGAATCGACGGACACTGTATTTCGGAAATCATCCGCGGATATGATCACACAATTAATATGCTCAAGGAATACGGCGTCAACATATTGATGGCCGGCGGAGAAACCGCAGATGTCGGAGATCTTGTTCGTACGGTGATTATCGACTCTACCGTTGTTGTTCGGCTTCGAAGGGAATTTGTGATCGGTGCCGCAGAGATCCGACCCGGGGATGTCATTGTCGGTCTTTCGTCATTCGGCAAAGCCGTGTACGAAAAAGAAGAGAATTCCGGCATTTCATCAAACGGACTGACGGCGGCAAGACACATCCTTTTGTCAAAATATTACTACGAAAAGTATCCGGAATCTCTTTCGGAAACCATTCCCGAGGATAAGGCGTACTGCGGTAAATATCTTCTTTCCGATCAAATGCCGAATACCTGTATGACGGTGGGCGATGCCATACTGTCTCCGACGCGAACGTTTTTACCGATCCTTTCCGCAGCTTTGCCGAAAATAAGAGACCAGGTTTCAGGAATCATTCACTGTACCGGCGGGGGGTTGGTGAAGTGCCGGGATTTCGGTCGGGGAGTCCGTTATATAAAGGATCGTCTTTTCGACCGTCCGGCCATTTTTGAAGAAATTTATCGATCCGGTGAAATACCGGAGCGTGAGCTTTTTCAGGTATTCAATTGTGGCCATCGTATGGAGATTTGTTGTTCACGGAAAGCGGTGAATACAATCATTTCCGAATCGGAAAGGTTGGGCGTGGAAGCAAAGATCATCGGGCGTGTCGAGGAATCTTCCGATCCGAATCACAATGAGGTCGTGATCCACGGAAAAGAAGGAATACACCGATATTGAACCGGTTTTCTCTCGGGAAATATTTCAAAAGGGTTATTGGGTGATGTGGTATACTCATCTGCTGAAAGTAACTCAAGTTTATTGACAATCCATTTGCTCATCGTTATAATTGCAATGTTCGTTTGAACGGATATGCACCTTTAGCTCAGTTGGTAGAGCAACTGACTCTTAATCAGTGGGCCCCGGGTTCGAGTCCCTGAAGGTGCACCAGAAAGCCCCGGCATTCGTGTCGGGGCTTTTTTCGCGGAAGAAGAAACATTCGTTTCCGCAATGTGATATAATACACCAAAATTCATGGTTATCTGCCGATAAGAGTAAGGGGGCAACAGGATGAGTGATTATCACATCGAAACGAAGTGTGTCCAGGCCGGATATGATCCTGCGAACGGAGAGCCTCGAATTCCGCCCATCGTTCAGAGTACCACGTTTAAGTACGATTCTACCGAACACATGGGCAGGTTGTTTGATTTGGAGGAGTCCGGTTATTTCTACTCAAGACTGGCGAATCCGACCTGCGATTGTGTAGCGAAGAAAATAGCCGAGTTGGAGGGCGGTGTAGCCGGTATGCTGACATCATCCGGTCAAGCGGCCATAATGATGACTATTCTAAACCTTTGCGGAGCCGGCGATCATTTCATCTCCTCATCGGCTTTGTACGGAGGAACCTTTAATCTCTTTGCGGTCACCCTGAAGAAGCTCGGGGTTTCCGTTTCGTTTGTTCGTCCGGATGCGGGCGTGGACGAGATTATTTCCGAAGTTAAAGAGAACACAAAGCTGATTTACGGCGAGATGGTTGCCAATCCGGCGATGAGCATCCTTGACCTTGATGTTTTTGTTAAGGCCGCACACATTGTCGGTGTGCCATTGATTGTTGACAACACATTTCCGACGCCCATCCTGTGTCGTCCGTTGTTGATGGGAGCCGATATCGTTGTTCATTCAACGACAAAATATCTGGACGGCCATGCGGTAGGAATCGGAGGATGTGTAATCGACAGCGGTAATTTTGAGTGGAATCGATACTCCGAACGATTCCCGGGGCTGACTCAACCGGACTCTTCCTATCACGGCATTATTTATGCGAGCAAATTCGGATCCGGAGCGTTTATCGCGAAAATGACGGCGCAGTTAATGCGAGACATGGGTTGCTCTCCGTCGCCGATGAATGCTTTTCTTTTAAACATCGGACTGGAAACGCTTCACTTACGTGTCCCGAGACACGTATCCAACGCGATGAAAGTTGCCTTGTTTCTTAAAAATCATCCGAATGTATCATGGGTAAGATATCCGGGACTCCCGGAAGATCCGCAATATCTTCTCGGCCGGAAATATTTACCGAACGGGATTTGTGGCGTACTTACGTTTGGTGTCAAAGGAAATCGGGAGGAAGCCGTCCGGTTTATGGATTCGCTAAAACTGGCCGCAATCGTTACACATGTTTGTGATGCAAGAACCTCCGTATTGCATCCGGCCAGTCATACGCATCGACAGCTTTCCGATTCAGAACTCGAAAAAACAGGCGTCACTCCGGATATGATTCGCTTGTCGGTCGGAATAGAAAACTCCGATGATATCATCGGAGATCTAAATCAGGCACTCAGTCAAGTGTAACAAAACGACCCCTGTACCGGGGCCGTTTTTTGTGTTATTGAGCGTTTTTAATCATTTGATCATATGCTGATTTATCTGCCATGCCTATTTTTTGAGCAACGGGTTCCCCATCCTTGAACAAAATCACTGTGGGTATACTCATCACGCCATATTTTGCCGCAATGGAAGGTGCTTCGTCAATATTCAATTTTCCGACCTTAACCTGACCATCGTAATCGGATGCCAATGATGAAATGGTCGGCGCCAGCATTCTGCATGGCATGCACCAGTTTGCGTACATATCGACCAAAGTTAATCCCGTGCCGATTGTTTCATTAAAAGTTTTTTCAGTCAGTTCCATCGTTCCTTTTCCCATAATTATTTCCCCTTTCAAAATTAGTATTCGTTATCGGTGGTTCGTTAATCTGTCGATTTTCGGTTTACGGATAAGCCCTAAAGAGTTATAATATCATCATATGATAATTATTTAATCGACTGACTTTATTATATCATGATAGATGAATATGTCAACACTTAACGAAGGGAGTTCATCATGAATCAGGAAGAAATTATGAGAAGAGCTGAGATACTTAAGGTGATGGCGCATCCTCATCGGTTAATGATCCTTAACGGTTTACATAAATCCCGTTGCAAGGTCGGAGATATCCAGAAAAAAATCGGACTTTCGCAAAGCGGACTTTCTCAACATCTTTCGAAAATGCGGGATATCGGAATCATTATCGGGGAAAGAAGCGGCAAAGAAATCTGCTACCGCATCTCAGATGATTTTGCGCTTGAAATTTTAAAAATATCATTTAGAGACTGTTGAGAGGAATAATTATAAGTGCGGGAAAAAGCCGGTCATCTCGTGTAAGGAAAAATCACGGTCCCCCGGTATATTTATTCGAACACCTTCCTTAGCCGATCGGTACGCCGAGAGCATAGACATAACAGAAATGTATCCCGAATAAGCATCTGCGATCGGAGTATCACCCGAAATGATAGAATCCCGAAGATTTCTATAGATCTGAATGTGAGGATTCCTCGTTTCAAGAAAACCCTTGATACCGATGCGCTTTAGTTCGCGTCGTAAATATTTACCGCGGATGTTTTTACCTTTTATGTCCCGAATATCGAAAAAGGGAATTCCGTTTCGAAGTCCGATACGGATATTTCCCCGTTCTGCATTAATAAAAAAGGATGCTTCATGATCGTTTGGACCGGTCGCCGTTGTGCCTTCCAACAGACATAAACTACCGTCTTCCATGCCGAAAACCACTCCGCCGACATCCTCAGCCTCCATGTTCCGGTATCTTTTGGCAAGATGGGCAAATGCGGAGGAAGGAGTTGTGTTCATCAGGTAGCACATCAGATCCAAGGCATGAATACTCTGATTCATCAAAGCACCGCCGTCGAGTTTCCATGTTCCTCTCCACGCGGCCTGATCGTAATATGCTTGATCATGACCCCAGCGGACGATGACCGAACCGTGGCTGATCTTTCCCCAGGCCCCTTCTTTGATTTCATTATGAAGCGTTTGCATCAGGGGAAAATATCGGTAAATATGCCCCATCGCAATTTTTAGAGATTTGCTTTCAGAAAATTCAAACAGCTCTCTTGCTTCGGATATTCTTAGGGTCATCGGTTTTTCCATAATGATGTGACAACCCGCCTCTAATGCTGGAAGAGCCGTCGCGTAATGAAGGCCGGAAGGAAGGGTGACGGCAGCAATGTCCGGGGGATCAACGGCAAGCATCGCTTCAGTCGAAGGAAATAACTTCACTTTCTTGCCAAGATCCGAATTTCTTCGGTCGCTCAAAACGGTTTCTTCGAGCAATGCAAGAGCGGCTTTTTTATCGGAATCGACCAATGCACATATTTCAAGACCGTTTTCTTCATGGAGAACAGCTTTCATATGCTTCTTTGCGACTCGTCCGCAACCGATGATCGCCACGCGGAGCGGAGTTTCATGATGATTTTTTTCCATGGTATCCTCAATAAATTTATAATCGGATAAAGATAGTATATCAAGTTTGTCAAGAAAACACGGAATGCCGTTGTTTTACTCAAGTCTTTTCGGGAAATAATGACTGCCGTTAGTGTACAATATATGCAATAAATTGAAATGAGAGTGGTGGAATGGATATAATCGATATCATTTTGGATAAGAGAAACAAAAAACATCTTTCCCGTGAGCAGATAGAATATTTTGTCCGTGGAGTTACGCAGAAATCGATTCCGGATTATCAGATATCGGCACTTTTAATGGCCATTGTTTTAAATGGCATGGATACGGAAGAAATGACGAATTTGACTTTGCTTATGGCTGAATCCGGCTCGACCTGTGATCTTGCGAATATCGGGGATCTTATTATCGACAAGCACAGCACGGGCGGTGTAGGCGATAAGTGTACTCCGATTATTCTTCCGCTGGTTGCCTCCTTCGGCGTACCGGTAGTTAAATTATCCGGTCGCGGTCTCGGGTTTACGGGCGGTACTATCGACAAAATGGAGTCTGTAACCGGTTTCAATACGGCAATACCTGTTTCCGATTTTCCGGCGTATGTCAATCAATGCCATATTGTACTGTCCGCTCAAACCCCGGAGTTGGCACCCGCTGATAAGGAACTGTATTCGATTCGCGATGTGACCGGAACGGTGGATTCAATTCCCTTAATTGCATCAAGCATCATGAGCAAAAAAATCGCCGGCGGGGCGAATGCCATTGTTCTGGACATCACCTGCGGTGACGGTGCTTTTATGAAAGAAGAAAAGGATGCCAGACTTCTTGCGGAGGCGATGATCGGAATCGGAAGGAAAGCTAAGCGATCGGTTACATGTGTGATTTCCTCCATGCGGCAACCACTCGGATTTTCGGTCGGGAATATTTTGGAGATGAGAGAAGTCGAGGAATTCTTTTCGGGAAGTCGTTCAAAGGATTTGGAACATGTTTGTTTTGTGTTGGCGGCGTCGATGCTTCAATTTTCTTCGTTAGACAAGGGGGAGGAATTGAGTGTCTGGATAAAACGATGCCGGAATAAATTGAAGTCCGGAGAAGCAAAAGAAGCTTTTTTGCGCTTTATTCGATCACAAGGAGGACGGATGAATCGGGATGGTTCACCGGTGTATCGGGATACACCGAAAGCGATTGCGGAAATTCGGTCATCTACGAGTGGATTTGTTCAAGATGTATTCGCTTCCGAAATCGGCAAGGCCTCCGTTCGATTGGGAGCCGGAAGAATGAATCGATCGGATCGAATCGATTATGGTGCGGGTATATTGTTGAATAGAAAGATTGGAGATTGTGTGTCGGAAGGCGATTTGTTATGTACGCTATATCTGGGGGAAAAGAGTACACTCGGTCCGGACCGTATATCGGAGGCGACAGAGCTTTGCCGAAACGCCTATGTCATAAGCACGAGCGAGGTGAATCCGCCAACAGAGGTCATTGATATTTTGAACGGATAAGACTCTGGTATATAAAATATTCCGGGGATCGATCTTCTTAACAATGACAGAATGTTCGGGTAATTGACTTGCTTGCATGCACGAAAACGGATTGTTATAATAAATAGAACGAATGTTTGATATGGAAGGGAACATAATGATTATCATTGGAATTGATCCCGGCTACGCGATAACCGGATACGGACTGATCGAGCATGTATCAAATCGTTCGAGAGTTTTGGATTTCGGAGTGATATCAACCCGTTCCAAGGAGCCTTTTGAGTTTCGTTTGTTAAAAATATTCAATGAGCTTGAAGCCTTGATCAGCCGATATCGGCCGGATATTATGGCGGTAGAAGAAATCTTTTTTTCAAGAAACACAACGACGGCGATCGGTTCCGCACAGGCCAGAGGAGTTGCGATTCTTGCCGGAGCCAAAGCGGGTATCCCGGTTTTTGAATACACGCCGATGCAGGTTAAACTTGCGGTCACCGGGTATGGCAGGGCGGATAAGAATCAGGTATCCCAAATGGTTAAGACGCTTCTTTGTCTGGACAAGATTCCCTGTAAGGACGACGCATCGGATGCCTTGGCCGTGGCTATCTGCCAGGCTCATACCGGTTTGCTTCACGGAAACAAAGTGGTTGGTGGGTATCAATACGGACCCTCGTCCGGAAACGATATGACCAATTACAATTTGGGATAAAGGAAGGAACAAGATGTTTTCATACATTAAGGGAACGTTGGTTCAAAAAAATGAAGATTCGATTATCGTTGAGAACTCCGGAATCGGATATAAAATATTTTGTCCTCAACTTATGCAGGAAAAGATCGGAAAACTAAACGAGCCGGTTTGCGTTTATACATACTATTATGTCCGTGAAGATACCGCCGCCTTGTATGGGTTTCCCGGTTCCGCGGAGCACGATCTTTTTGTTTTACTATTACAGGTTAGCGGGATCGGTCCGAAGGTTGCTGTTTCGCTTTCCGGAACCATTCCGCCCAGTGAGTTTGCTTTGGCGGTCATTACCGGAGATACGACTCGCCTGACTCAGGTGAAGGGTGTCGGGAAAAAAGTTGCGGAGCGCATTTTCCTTGAACTTAAAGATAAACTGAAGGGATTTGCGCAGGATATCGAAGGGATAGATTCATCCCGGACGGTTGCCGGGGTACCGGAAGGAACCGACACATCCTCCGTAATTCACGAGGCCGCAAGCGCATTAATGTTCCTCGGATATTCTTCCTCCCAAGCGGTTAAGGTCACCAGAGACGCATACGAGGATGGAATCAATACAGAAGAGTTGATACGAAAAGCACTTCGCATGTTATAAAATGAGATGAGAAATCAATGTTTTGCGTATAATTTTTATCAAATGGATTAGTATTGAACCGTCGGAATGAATCGATCGGTTTGACTGGAGAAGGCGAATGGATTTTAGCGAGTTTGAAGGAGAAGATCGGATCATCGGCCGGGAGAGGCTGTCGGAGGATCGGGATGAGAACAGCCTTCGACCGACATGCTGGGATGATTATGCGGGACAGACAAAGGTAAAAGAGAATTTAAAGGTCTTTATTGAGGCCGCAGCAAGAAGAGAGGAATCATTAGATCACGTTCTTCTTTACGGACCGCCCGGCCTCGGAAAGACGACCTTAGCGGGGATCATTGCCGCTGAGATGGGTGTTACCCTTCGCATTACAACCGGCCCTGCGATCGAGAAACCCGGGGAACTTGCTGCAATTTTAACCAATTTGAATGCCAGAGAAGTCTTGTTTATTGATGAAATTCACCGACTGAATCGCAGTGTTGAAGAAATCTTGTATCCGGCAATGGAGGATTATTGTTTGGATATCATGATCGGAAAGGGCCCCTCGGCACGATCGATTCGTTTGGATCTTCCGCGATTTACCCTGATCGGGGCGACCACGCGTGCGGGCTTGCTTTCCGCTCCTCTTCGGGACCGTTTCGGGATGATTCACCGTCTGGATCTTTATGATTCGAACGATCTGATCCGTATCCTTCGGCGTGATGCGAAAATATTGAATATCGTTATCGATGAGGAGGGCCTGACAACCATTGCTTCACGATCGCGAGGAACTCCACGAATCGCAATTCGCCTGTTAAAGAGAATGCGTGATTTTGCACAAATTAAAGGAAACGGTGTGATTGACTCCGCGATTGCGGATTACGGTCTGAATGCGCTTGAAATCGATGATATCGGATTAGACGCTACGGATCGCCGTATTTTAAAGAACATGGCAGAGATGTTTTCCGGTGGTCCGGTCGGCTTGGATACGCTTGCGGCTTGTACGGGGGAAGATCCGGTCACCATCGAGGACGTATATGAGCCATTCCTGATGCAAATCGGTTTTATAGCCAAGACGCCGAGAGGAAGAGTGTTGACTGTACCGGCATGGCAACATATCGGACTGCCCTGCCCGGATAATTATGAAGGAAGGACCGGTAATATATCCGGATATGATCCTGAGAACGAAAAAGGTGTCGATTATCCGGTTCAAATGGAATTATAAAGAGGAAAACATGAGTAAATTGAATGAAAAACTATTTCTTCATACCTGTTGTGCGCCATGTGCGGAATGGCCGATATTCCTTTTGTCCGGGGAAGGATTTCAAACAACGCTGTTCTTTTACAATCCGAACATTCATCCGAAGTTTGAATGGGATCGGCGTCTTCAAACGCTTCACAAGCTCGGCGATATCAAGGGTGTTCCGGTGATTTCGGACACTGCGTTCGAACAAGAAAAATGGACGAATGAAAAGTGGATTAAAAAATATGAATCCAGATGTGAAATGTGCTACGATCTTCGCATGAGCAATACGGCAAGGGAAGCAAAAGAAAGAGGCTTTGATTCATTTTCAACGACTCTTCTGGTAAGCATCTATCAAAATCATGATGCGATTATTGAAGCCGCGAATCGTGCGTCGCAGCGTTTCTCCATACCTTTTCATTATGTGGATTTTCGGGATGGTTTTCGAAAGGGACAACAAATGGCACGAGAGGATGGACTTTACCGACAGAAATACTGCGGTTGTATTTGCTCGCTGGACGAGTCGGAATATAAAGAAAAAATCTACGCCGGATTTCCCGGAAGTCCCGGATGAACCAAAAGTGTTTTATGCTGATCATAGGTTACCATTCCGGGCTTGGCCCCCGGAATTTTTTTGACTCGTTTCACTGCACAATAATCCACTTCGACAGTGAACGAAAATGATAAGGATACGTTGTTTTGTCCTGCATCGCCACGAGAATCAGTCATTGCGGAAGAGTAGTATGCGGCGACACGGGCCGCTGATTCAATGGAACTGTTTTCGGGATTATTACCGAAGCAACGAAGGACGACATGGGACCCCGGTCGGTTTTTTGCGTGAAACCATAAATCATCCGATGCCGCGGTCCGGAAGGTAAGCGCATCGTTCTGGATATTGTTTCGACCGCAAAGAATCAACGTCCCGTCCGAATTATCGAATTTTCGAAATAGATCCGTATCGTTTCGGGATCGTTTTTTCTTGCCTGTTCGTATACGTTCGGTTTTTTCGGCGGCACGCGAAGCAGCGGATCGCATGGCACGGGATCGTTGTTTACCCGTTTTTGATTTTCCGGGAGATGCGCTTTCGGAGGAAGGCGCCTTAGGATTATCCGAACTCCGGGACGAAAGGTTCATTTCGGATATTTCATGGCGAATAGCGTTGATGTCCGCATCATCCGAAGCGCTTTTTACCACCTGCAGCAGTGAAAGAAGATACGAAATGACGGAATCATCCTCTTTGATGAATGAAGCCGCAGACTCCGTTCTTGTTTTTAATTTTCTGTATTTTCGAAAATAGATTTGAGCGTTTGCGGAGGGGCGTAACGATGGATTTAATGGTATGCGATGAAAAACACCGGGTTGCTCAAAATCCTCCGCTATCCATTCCGTCGATTCATCCCCTATGTTCCCTTGATCCACAAGAATCAAATCACCGTATTTTTTATAAAGCATATAATCTTTCGAGTCATTGATATCCGACTCGTGTTGTTGTTTTTTCCGGATTGCGTGAGACAGAGCATTTTGAACGAAGGAGATAAGCGGTTTCTGTGATTGTTCGAAGGAGTTATCGCGCATTGATTTCTCATGGAGCCGATCAATGGCTTCGGACAAAGAAGACACGGAAATCGGGATCCCGAAACTCTGAAGCCTTAGCGCGTGAAAATCAATCGGAGCCGCATCTTTGGTTGCCCGGTATAGTGTCGGAGATGAAGGGCCGTTTTGAATTTCGAGAAGGATGGGTAAAGCGGCGTCGAGAAGTAGACGAACTTCCTTTTTATCCAATTGGCGATAACCTTTTCTGGGATCGACCGGGGTTCTTAAGCAAAGCTCCAGGGCCAGCTTCGGACTGAAACCTTTAAGTGATTCGAGAAAAGCTTTCTCGATCGGTCGTGATTTTGCTTCTTCCAGAACGGGCAGATCACCGTTTTGAATCATGGAAATGGCATCGGACGGGAGGATTTTCCCCTGGTTCGGCGGATAATCGTATTTTCGCGCCGGCATAATCTCACGAACCCTGCTGGTACGGGAGTCAATATGAAGCGCACTATCAATAATGATCGAATCGGAATTAAGAAGAATGATATTGCTGTATCGGCCCATCATCTCAATGATCAAACGATATTGTGTAATATCTTGGAGTTCATTCAGCGACGAGAGATGTAATTCGATGATTCGTTCATAAGGCGGAGAGGTCACTTTTACAACTCTCCCGCCGGAAACATGCTTTCTTAAAAGCATACAAAAAGAGGGAGGAAGCTTCGGATTATCGCGCAGATGATCGGTCAAATGAATACGAGGGAAAGAGGGATTGCACGACATAAGAAGCCGAACGTGACCTCGCGCGGTTCTTATATGGAAACAGACCTCATAACGATCCGGTTGGTAAATTTTTTCGATCCGAGCATCGTGCAGAGCTGAATTCAGTTCGATTGCAAGAAAATGAGCGGAAACACCGTCTAAAGGCATCGTTAACCTCTGTTAAGCTTTCAACTTGTCTTTGAATACAAACATAATCCATCCAACCAAGGTAGCAACAATCCATTCAACTCCGAGAAGAATAAAAAATCGCTCAAAATGATTCAGAGTAATCAGCAAATTCAAACCGAAAACGACGATAACCGCTAAGATAATAAGAATCGTTTTTCCGACGGGATGGCGATACATTCGAGTAATGGCTGAAGTTTTCGACTTCGAAGCGGTG
This sequence comes from Clostridiaceae bacterium, assembly GCA_012729635.1. GTDB lineage: Bacteria > Bacillota > Clostridia > Saccharofermentanales > Saccharofermentanaceae > JAAYCT01. Next base: position 92,725 of record JAAYCT010000033.1, read on the forward strand.
ACGGTTGAGGTTCGATTTCTTTTTACGGGCGTATTGCGGGACGCCGGATTGTTTCGTGATGTTTTTGGGGTTGTCGCCATGTGGATCCTCCCTTTCTTATGCCCACATCATTATACCAAAAAAGTGCCTGCCATTCGGCAAACACTTTAATGTCAAAAATCTACGCGCAGGTCATTACGATTCCTTCAATTTCTTGCGGGTGCCAACGGATCCGAAAACCTTTTGAATCAAGATAATGGTAACAAAGAAAAGAAGAAGGATTAAAAACACGCCGATCAGACCGAAAGCGACGACAATGAAACCTTTTTCGTTCAAACTGTAGGAAGAAGTCCCTGCAACGGAAGATACTTCAGCCGCGGAAAAAGGAAACGATGAAATGAGATTTTTCATGTAATGCATTATTTCACCTCCGATAATCAGGTTAGAATGGTTACAAGTGCGATCACCAGACCGCCGGCGACGATTGAACCGAGCTGGCCCGATACATTGGCGCTGATCGCCTGCATCAGAATGAAGTTCGTAGGATCCTCTTCCTTAGCCATCTTCTGAACGACTCGTGCCGACATCGGGAATGCGGAAATTCCGGCGGCTCCGATCATGGGATTGACCTTCTTTTTGAGGAACAGGTTCAGGAATTTTGCAAAAAGTACTCCGCCGGCAGTGTCAAAGATAAAGGCGAATAAGCCGAGAAGGAGAATCAGACCGGTAACAGGATCAATGAATTTATCGGCGAGCATCGTCGACCCGATTGTGATTCCGAGAAGAAGAGTGACCAGATTGGCCAACTCGTTCTGGGCGGACTGAGAAAGACGCTCCAGCACCCCGCACTCGCGAATCAGGTTGCCGAACATCAGAGAACCGACCAATGGCGCACTCATTGGCACCAATATCCCGGCGATGACGGTTACGATAATCGGGAAGAGGATCTTAACGAGCTTCGGAACGGACTCTTCATGATAATCCATACGTATGAGTCGCTCACTTTTGGTGGTCAGAGCACGAATGACGGGAGGTTGAATAATCGGTACCAATGACATATAGGAATATGCCGCTACCGAAATCGGTCCCATATAATCCCAAAGCTCGAAATGGTTGCCGACGTAAATGGTTGTCGGGCCGTCCGCCGCTCCGATAATACCGATGGCGGCCGAAAGTTTTAAAGCCTCGTCGCCGAAAATGCCGAGCATAGGGAGAAGAAAAAGTGCCACAAGGAAGGTAATAAAGATTCCGAACTGAGCGGCGGCACCAAAGAAAATCATAAAGGGATTCTTAAAAAGCGGCGTGAAATCAATCATTGCGCCGATCGCAATAAAAATGAGAATAGGGAAGAGTTCTGTCGCTATTCCCGCACTGCGAAGAACCTCGAGAAACCCGACCTCACCTCCTGCGGAGGTGACCATCTCACCTCCGGACCACTCGGTTACAATACCGACAATATTAAAGGGAAGATTAACCAGAATCGCTCCAAACCCGATCGGAAGAAGCAAAGCCGGTTCGTATTCCTTTTTAATGGCCAGATAAATCAGAACGCCGCCGATCAGATACATGATCAGAGCCTTCCAGTTGTCCCCGATTCCAAAATAGAGAACACCTTCAAATACCTGCTTCAGGATTTCCATACATCATCCTCCTAAGATTGTTACTGGGGAAGGTTGCGTTTTTCGAGCAAGAGACGAATTTTTTCGGTCGGGTTGATCAGGTTAGACAATGAAGCATCGTGATTGATCGCATCAATCAAAAGAGCGACGAACTTCGATAAGTTTACATCAACAAACCATGGGGATGCAAGAAGTTCCGGGCGTCTGTATATCAAATTGGTCGCGAATACCTTTGAAAGCAGGCCGTCATCGTATGCTTTCGCAAAATTTTCGATTCCTTCGGTAAAAAGAGCAAAGGTAACCGCACAGTAAATGTTCCGCGCTCCGCGGTCCTTCATTTCTTGGGCGATGTCCAGAATCGAATCGCCGGAAGAAATCATGTCATCCACTACCAGAATATCCATGCCTTCGACGGAATCTCCGAGAAATTCATGGGCGATAATCGGATTTCTTCCGTTGATGACCGTGGTATAATCGCGTCTTTTGTAGAACGTACCGAGCGGGACTCCGAGAACGGAAGCCATATACATCGCTCTCATGATACCGCCCTCATCCGGGCTTACAATCATGAATTTTCCCTCAGACAAATCCAAATCAGGCAGTTCTCGAAACATGGCCTTAATAATTTGATAGGCCGCAGACAGGCTTTCAAATCCAGATGTCGGAATGGCGTTGGCCACTCGTTCATCGTGCGCATCAAAGGTGATGATGTTCTCGACACCGAGGCCGTAAATTTCCTCCAAGGCAAACGCGCAGTCCAGTGATTCCCTTGCATTTCGCTTGTGCTGTCGGCTTTCATACAGGAACGGCATAATAACATTGATTCTTCTGGCCTTGCCGGAGCAGGCAAGAATAACGCGTTTAAGATCCTGATAATGATCATCGGGACTCATATTGTTTTCTAACCCGAACATTTTGTATGTACAGGAAAAATTCATTACATCACTGATGATAAACAGATCGTGTCCCCTTACCGAATGGGCGATAACCGCCTTTCCCTCTCCGGACGAAAAACGTGTGTTGTCGACATCAATCGTATAGTCATTTCGGTAAAACCCCGGATATTTGCTGATTAACTGATGCTCCTGATATTCAGAGCGTCTCTTATTCAGGAAAAAGTTGACGCTATTGGTGAATTCGACGCTTCCTTTTAACGGAATCATCCCAATCGGCCCGACAGGAGCCATCGGATTATCCCCGTATTGGTTGTATCTGGAGTATGCTTTTTCGTCTGATCCGAGTGGTATTGAATTCATAATGATCCCCCGCATTAATTATTCGAAAAGTTCGCCGATACGCATCTGATTTAAGAGGTCCGAAATCATGTAACTGGGATTGATGAGCTTGCTTAACGATTCGTCAACATTAATCGCATCAATCAGACGCGCGACAAAAGGTGTCATGTTCACGTCAATGTACCATGGTGCCGATAAAAGCTCCGGGCGACGGTAAATCAGATTTGTGCATAAAACCTGCTTAATAATCTTTTTGTCTACGGCATCCTGTATTCTCCCGATTCCTTCTGTGAAAAGACCGAAAGGAGCGATACAGTAGATGTCCTTCGCTCCTTCTTTTTTAAGGACAGTCGCCGTATCTATCATCGTTTTACCGGAATTGATCATATCGTCAATGATTAAAACATCACGTCCTTCAATCGGATCGGAGAGCAGTCGGATTTCCTTAACCGGATGATTACCGTCAATGACGACCGAATAATCCTTATGGCGATAGAAGATACCCAGAGGGACACCCATCATGGAGGAATAGAAAATGGATCTGGATATCGCGGTTTCGTCCGGACTAATTACCATCATGGAATCTTTGTTGATTTTAAGATTCGGATTTACCGATATCAGGGTGCTGATTATTTTATAAGAAGACTTCGGCATTTCGATCCCCATCAGCGGAACCGCATTGGCGATACGGGCGTCATGCGGGTCAAAAATGATCAGATTGGCCACGCCGAGCGCGTAAAGTTGTTGCAGCATCGCCGCACAGTCAAGAGACTCGCGAGCGTGCCGATGATCTTGCCGTCCCTCATAAAGGAAGGGCATGATTACATTGATTCTTCTGGCCTTTCCGCTGACCGCCATGATAATCCGCAAAAGATCCCGATAATAATCGTCCGGACTGGTTCGGTGCTCCGTTCCGAAGACGGAAAATTTAGAATAGTGAGAAAGTACGTCCGTGACAATGAAAATATCGTGACCGCGAACGGTTTGGTTGAGCGTTACCTTCCCTTCGCCGGTGTCGAACCGAACGATTTGGGACTGTATCATATAATCGGATCGAAGATAACCCGCACTATCAACATACGGGTTACTGTACTCCGTTTTTCTCTTTAATCGTTTGGTATAGAGTATATCGTTGATTTGTTTTGCAAATTCCTCGTTTGCGGAATGGGATATTATTCCGATCGGACCGAACGGTTCGAGCAGGTATCCGCGAAAATCGGGATCTTGCCGCTCGGTGCTTACCGGTGATTGAAATGACGAAGTCATCGGAGCCCCCCAGAAAGGATCATATTGCCTGACCTGATTCTACCATGTACTTAATTTATAGTATATCGCTATTCATAAACCTTTTGTATCGTGAAAAGTGCATGAATTATTTACACAGGAGTAAAAGGGGAATGGATGCTTTGATCAATTTCCGGTAACAAGCCGCATAATATCGGCTTTCTTAGGAAGAAGATTCATGGTACATTTAACGAAAAAGAGCGGGGAGGAGCAACCAATGGATATTTGTTTTCGAAATACGGTGCTTTACAAAGTAGTCGCCGACATTTCCTCCTTACCGGAACCCGATCGCCCCGAAATCGTTTTTTCCGGGAAATCCAACGTAGGAAAATCGTCTCTTCTGAATGCCTTGGCGGATAACAGCAAACTCTGCAGAGTAAGCGGACAGCCGGGAAAAACGAGACTTGTTTTTTTCTTTAATACGGACGACCGCATATTTCTTGTCGATCTGCCGGGTTACGGCTTTGCGAAAGCATCCATTGCGCAGAAAGAAAAGTACTCGGAACTGGTTGATGGCTATTTCGGTGTCAATCGACCGATTGCTCTGGTACTTCATTTGATGGATGCCAGACATAAGCCCGGTGAGAACGACCGCATAATGCTTCGTTATTTATCGGAACAAAATATTCCTTTTTTCATCGTATTTACGAAGGCCGATAAATTATCATCTTCCGCTCTCGCAAAACAGATCAAAGAGAATCTGTCCGCTTTCGAGATCCCGTTATCCGTCCCCGTATTCTGCGTTTCTTCACTGAAAAAAAGAGGCGTCGAAGAGCTCAGAGTAAAAATCAACGGCTTTGTTAATGATATGACGGTATGATTTCCCGTATTGGTCCGTATTGTCGAATATAAGTCGATTCAAATTATAAGTATGGCGCTAAAATCTTGAAGAAAAGAAACTTTAAGGATACGCGCCGATGCTTTTATCTATCAGAAATGAATTCAGAACGATCCCCTTCCGTGTGATAACGGGTTTTTCTAATGTTCGATCGATCGTTTTCGATTATTATCGCGTTTTCATTGAAAAATCATTCGGCAGACCTATCGTTATTTTCGGAGCAGCTTCCTTTATCGGTGTTGCCTTCGGGATGAATCTTGATTTTTTTACTGGGATGATCACCTGTATTTTATCTTCGGTTCTTCTGATTTGTCTTTCTATTTTGTATCCCGAGGATACTATATTTCGATGCGCCCGAGCTCCGGAGAAAAGATTGGATAAGACGTATCTTGTTCAAGTGTCCTTCGTTGCAATAGTGATTATATGCTACGGTTTTCTTTATATATCAATCGGACGATATCGATCCGATTGTTTCTATTTGCGTCGACTGCAAGAGGGCGATTATGATCAACAATATTTCGGATACATCACGGATGCCCCCGTTTTTCCCAATCTCGACGGGTATGATTCCTATGTGTTTGAAACGGATATGGGGGTGAAAATATCATTTGCTTCGTCATTAGAAGGACTTAAATGCGGCGAATATACAGAGATTAAGGGTCAACTGTTACGACACAAAAGCGCTTCCAATCCGGGGTGTTTTGACGCTAAGTCCTATTATGCCTCAAAGGGCGTGTACCTGAAATTGTCCGCATCGGATTCCGACATACGCATTATTCGGGAAAGGTATAAATCTCCCGGTCTTTTTACTGAAATATCGAATCCGTTTGATTCCGTAAGAATGTGGATTCGTAATGCATGGGGTGATGTTTTTTCCGAGGAGGAAGCCGCCGTCATTTCGGCAATGATATTGGGAGATAAGAGCGAATTATCAAATGAACTGAAAAATCGCTTTCGACTATCGAATCTATCCCATCTGATTGCGGTTTCGGGTCTGCATGTAGGGTGTTTTTTGGGATTTATATCCTCATTTTCCCGAATAAGCAGCAAAAGAAAACTCAGACTTATATTCGCATTGGTGACACTTATAGCTTTCGGGTTTCTTACCGGATGGACTGCATCCGTTACAAGGGCCGTGCTGATGAGCTCCTACGGTATCGTTTGCTCAATTATCGGGAAACGTGCGGACTCGATTACCGGTCTTTTCGGCTCGTCTTTCTTAATGATGATAATCCATCCTTTTTACTTGTCGAATATCGGTTTTCGATTATCGTTTTTTGCGACATTATCCATTCTGTTGGTTTCCCGTCGGATGGCAGATCAATTGTCTGCCGTTTTTCCACTCGGAATTTCTTCCTCATTGGCAACGATGACTTCCGCATGGATCGGAATGCTGCCGATTCTTATGACACTTCATTCGAAGCAGTCTCTGATGCTTCTGGTGATATGCTTAATCGGAACGCTTTTGTCACAATGGATATGCTTACTTACGATTCCTTTAACATTGCTAATGATTCCGCTTTCCCTGATCATTCCCGGCCATGAAGCCGTTCGGTATCTTTTTTGGCCGATTCGCGGATTAGTTCAACTGCTGTTATCAGTAACGGAGATCGGTTCCTTTGAAAACATTCGGGCGCTGAGATTACAAAGTGTTCATCCGATCTTACTCGCAGGGATAGTATGTCTTATGATTTCACTGATCATCGGGAAAAGTTTCTTAAAAAAGATATTGATATGTATTTCCGTCATCAACATGTTGACCGGGTCCGTAATTCAAACATATGCCTTTGTTCATCGTCCGATCGCAACCGTAATTTTCATGGATGTCGGGCAGGGAGACGGCACATTAATTGTCACGGAAAGCAAATCCGTTCTAATCGACGGCGGCGAAAAAGAAATGGCTGAACGGGTTTTGTTACCGGTAATGAATTATTATGGAGTTGTAAAGACGGATATCACCGTGATGTCTCATCTGCACTCGGATCACGGCGGCGGACTTCTTGCACTTTCTGAATTGGGAAGAGTCGGAAGAATCGGAGTTTCGGCTTGGGGCGAAGGGAAAGACTACGAAGAGTTGGTGAAGGGATATGATATTGAAAGAGACTGTTATATCCTCGGGTATAACGACCGAATTCAGATCGAAGACGAGGTCGAGATGCTGGTTCTTCATCCGGATGAACCTACCTGCGAGGGTGGGAATGAAGACTCTTTAGTCATATTGCTTCGGGTCGGAGAAACCGGCGTTTTATTTATGGGGGATGCCGGATTTGATACCGAGGAGCGGATTATGAGCAATTCGGAAATCTATTCGATAATCACGAACAATACGGATATAATAAAGGTCGGACATCACGGAAGCAAATATTCATCGTCCGGGGAGTTCTTGAATTCGCTTTCTCCGACGATCGCGGTGATATCGGTCGGAACGAACTTTTACGGACACCCTACTCAGGAAGCAATCGATCGCTTAACGGAAGCGAAAGCGGATGTTTTTCGAACGGATCTGGATGGAGCGATTATCATAGATATCTATTCAAACAAGTCGGTGATTCAAACGATGCTCGGCGAATGGAGAAATAAATGACTCGAAAAGAATCAAAATCAAAAAGCACCGTGTTTGATTATTCGAACATCGCTTCGGAAATCAAGGCAGGAAGGATTCGTCCTATCTATCTGATCACCGGTGATGAGGAGTATCTTCTGGAAAAAATAACGAATGCCATAAAAAGAAAAGTGCTGGCCGAAGGATCCGGGGAAGCGGACCTTTATGTGTCGGACCGATCCGGGAGCAAGACGGATGCGGACGAGTTGAGATCACTTTCATATACGCCGCCTTTCCTGTCGACAAGACGGATGACCATACTTAAAGAAACCGGTCTTTTTTCGGATCGATATCCGGAAGCCCCGCTATTATTGAACGAATACATTGATGTGGTTTCCAATATCCCCGATTTTTCATGCTTGATTTTTTTAGAGTCGAAGGTCGATAAAAGGAGGAAAGTTCTGATTGAAGCTATATCCGAACGCGGCGTTTTTGTGCAAATCGATCGTCAGAGCGAAAACGATCTGGAGGCGTGGGTTATTGGATTATTACGACGGGATGGAATTCGCATATCCCCAGCTGCCGTGTCCGGATTGATTGAAAGAACGGAAAAACAGATGGGGGTACTGGAACAGGAAATCAAAAAACTTGCGCTCTTTGCTAAGTCGACCTGTTTATCGGTGATTGATATCGATGACGTTGATCAGATCTGCATTCCGGATATCCGAGGCTCCGTGTTCAAAATGACAGACGCAATCGGTATGAGAAAAACGGAGGAATCCTTGTTAATTCTGGAAAAATTAATAGCACTGAAAGAGCCGATTCCCAAAATTCGCTTTATGTTATCAAGGCATGTCCGGCAACTGATATGTGCAAAGGAAATGGGGAAAAGCGATGCAATTATCGAAAGTCTCGGGGTCAGGCCCTTTGTAGCCAGGAATCTTTTACATCAGTCGGCCATGTTCACTTTGCAGGAAATTGTTGATTTATATAAGCGGTGTCGAGAATCCGATGCAATGGTCAAGTCAGGGCGGATGGAAGAGCGACAGGCATTAGAGTGGATTTTTTTAGCATCATAACGGGCGTGACGACGAAAAAGTGTCTGTTTTATTACGTTCTTAACCATCTGTGATTCGTTGACGCTGTCTGACGAATCATGTAGTATAAACGCGATTGTTGAAAAGTAGGGAGGTATTGATTATGACCAGAATTCAGATGAAAACCCCATTGGTTGAGATGGACGGGGACGAGATGACGCGGATTATGTGGAATCAAATCAAAGATATCGTCATCCATCCGTTTGTAGATCTGAAAACGGAATATTTCGATCTCTCTTTGGTCAACAGAGATGCCACGGATGATCAGATTACGATTGACTCCGCAAATCGTACGCGAGAGCTTGGAGTTGCGGTCAAATGCGCGACAATTACTCCGAACGCTCAAAGAATGGATGAGTATAAACTCAAGGAAATGTGGAAGAGTCCGAACGGTACAATCCGTGCGATTCTTGACGGAACCGTTTTTCGCGCCCCGATTCTTGTGAGAGGAATCACTCCTTTTGTATCGGTTTGGAAAAAACCGATTACCATTGCTCGTCATGCTTATGGAGATGTATACCGCGATGCGGAGATGGAAATATCGGGCCCTGCGGTTGCCGAGCTGGTCGTTACTTATCCGAACGGACAAACACAAATCAAGCGAATTCATGATTTTGACGGTTCCGGTGTTCTTCTCGGGATGCACAATACCGACCGATCAATTGCAGCATTTGCACGCTCTTGTTTTCGTTACGCAATCGATGCCCGTCAGGATTTGTGGTTTGCAACCAAGGATACAATCTCAAAAACGTACGATCATCGCTTCAAGGATATTTTTGCCGATGTTTTTGAAACGGAGTACAAAGCGCTCTTTGATGATGCCGGTATTGATTATTTTTATACGTTAATTGACGATGTGGTTGCACGTGTAATGCGATCCGAGGGCGGATTCGTCTGGGCATGCAAAAACTATGACGGGGATGTTATGTCCGATATGATCGCATCCGCGTGCGGAAGTCTTGCAATGATGACTTCCGTGCTGGTGTCTCCCGACGGAAAATACGAATACGAGGCGGCACACGGAACGGTTACTCGTCATTATTATAAACATCTCCGGGGAGAAAGCACTTCAACGAATCCGATGGCGACGTTATTTGCATGGACCGGTGCGCTTCGGAAAAGAGCTCAATTGGATGGGCTGAGCGAGTTGGAAATGTTTGCGGATCTTGTTGAAAAAGTCTCTATTGAAACGATTGAATCCGGAATAATTACCGGTGATTTAAACGCACTGTTGGTACATCCCGATAAAAAGGTTGTCAATACAACCGATTTTCTTGCGGCGATCGCATCCGGCCTTAAGAAAGAGGGGTAATCGGAATGAGTTATTTGGACATATGGAACGAAAGATCCGAGAATACGCAGAATCAGTCGTTGTATACCGCATATGTGAATACTTATTATGAGAAGGAAAAAGAGGCTTACCATAAAATTCTATCGGATTTTCCAAGGGACGACGCATACAAAAATGTATCAGCTCTTTCGATGGCAAATTCTTTCGGTTATTCGAAGGACGAGATGGATCTGTTCCTTGGTTTTTTGGACGGAATCAATCAAAGCCTGCTGAAACCTCTCGAATTGGGTGAGGTTGATGATCATTCCGTAATTTCCCTGGAAATCGATTTTGAAAAGTTATATCTCAACATGAGAGACGCGAAGGCAGATTGGCTGTACGGGCTTTCATCCTGGAAAAATGTATTCCCGACCGAGAAACTGGATCACCTTTCCGCTGTTTACAGAGAATCAAAGATCGTTCGAAGTGATAAGATCGGTCGAAATGATCCGTGTCCGTGCGGTAGCGGGAAAAAATACAAGCAGTGTTGCATGAACAAATAGAACAATTTATATCAGGTTATTTATATTTATCCGAAGAAAAACGAGGTGTAATATGAGTGACCGAATTTCCAATATGCATATCGCGGTTCGTCCGTATGAGCGGCTGGAGAGAAACGGAGCGTCTGCGCTTTCCGATGCGGAATTGCTGGCCATTTTGATCCGATCGGGTGCTCAGGGTATGTCAGCCGTTCAGGTTGCAAATGAAATTCTGAATCTGGATAGTGCGGGTGAAGGGATATGCTTCCTTAAAGACCTTACATTAGAGGAATTGATATCCTGTAGAGGTATGGGCAGAGTGAAGGCAATTACGATAAAGTCGGCACTCGAGCTCGGGAAAAGATCAATGAACCATCATCCGTTTTGGAAAAATACTCAGATTAAATCCCCCGAAGACGCGATTTCCTTACTTGAGCATCAAATGTCCGACCTGAAAAAGGAAGAGGTTCATGTTTTGTTATTGGATACAAGACATCGGATCATTCGTCATGTGGTGATTTCTTCGGGCGGGCTTGCCTCTACCGGAGTATTTCCGCGCGAGCTGTTCCGGGAGGCGATAAAATCGAATGCTTCCGCCGTCGTTTTAGCACACAATCATCCGAGCGGAGATCCGAAACCGAGTCAGGACGACATCACCACTACCCAAAGCCTTCACAAGGCGGCTTCCTTAATGGGCATTGACCTGATTGACCACATCATTATCGGAAGAGGAGAAAGCACAAGTATGAAACGCGAGGGACTTCTGTAATCACAATTTTCGTTCATACCTGTGGTATACTGATAAATTGATCGGATTACTCGTTTTGCAGAACATAATAACGGAATGATCGAGGTGTGTATTTTGCGCAGACTCCTTTCAAATAAGATATTTTTAGTGCTTATGCTGACACTGCTTATCGTCGCGATCATCATTATGAGCACGATTCCCGGTAGTCCGATTCATGGACTGACTTCGCCCGCATCCTTCGTCATCGACCCGATGCAAAAGGGTGTAAAATCCGCGGGTGAAGGATTTTCTGACTTTTTTGCGGCCATATCAAACGGTATGACCATTCGAAAAGAAAACGAAGAGTTGAAAGCGGAGATTGCGGAGCTTGAATACCAGGTCGCGCAAGGTGAAGAAGCGATTCGGAGATGGGAGGAGCTAAAGGAAGCGTTTCTTATTAAGGATACCTTTGAGAATTATCTGGTCGTTGGGGCCTCGATTTTGACTCGTGAAGCCGATGAATGGTTTAGTGTCATTCGGGTGGATTTGGGTGAAAACGATGGTTTTGTTCTAGCGGAAGGCGACTCATATGCCGTGGTGGACGCAAGAATGAATCTGGTCGGACGAATCATGACCACGGATCCGGAATCCTCAAAAGTGCTCCCGTTGTTGCACGAGGGTTTCTCGGTAAGCGCAAAAGTCAATACCGTAAACGGTGCGGTGGTAAAAATAAGCGGTGAAACCTCTTTGAAACAGGATGGTCTTTGTAAGGTCACACGAATCCCTTCTACAGTGGAATTGAAGGTCGGAGATGAGTTGGTTACGAGCGGACAAGGCGGACTGTTTCCGGCGGGAATACCGATCGGGGTGATTGTGTCCGTCGATTATTCCTCCGAGTTGAATCGGACGGCCGTATTAAAGCCTCATGTAATAATCGGCGAATTAAAAGATATTTTCATCATGGTGGCGGTTGAAGATTCCACCGATAGCAATGAGAATGAGTAGAAAACATTATTTTTGTTGACCTGCCGTATCAGACAATCCCGGAGAAATTCATGAAGAACAAAATTCTGATTCGAAAAATAATCATTTATGCGTTATATATAATCATCCTTTCCGCGATACAGGTTTCCTTTTCCGATACCCTTATACTGTTCGGACAAGTAGCGGATCTGATGTTGGTGTTCGTTATTGTCTGCGGGTATCTTTTCGGAACCAAAGATGCGATTTTCGTTGGACTGATTACCGGTTTTTTCCGTGACTATTATTCCGGACCGGCTTTGGGAGGAAGCCCGGATCAGCCTTCCGCAATTTTTGGAATCGGAATGCTTTTACTTCTTTATGCGGGCGTTCTTTCCTCTGTGCTTTTCAAAAGAGCTTTTCACAGAAAATTGCCACTGGCCTTTGTTCAGGTTATGATTGTTACCGTAGCGTATAAAGCGATCGGACATGCGATCGCATTGGGCGTTCAGATTTTGTCCGGAAACGGATCGGAATACTTGTCGCTTATCAGCATTCTGATTAACAGTATTTTACCGCAGTTGCTTATAAATTTGATCGCTGTTGTACCCATAATCTTCATGATGAAGTATTTCGGACCATACAAAAAGGGTATCAATCCCGATCTGTCGGATGAAAAATCCGATTCGGAGGCAATATGGCAAAGCGTGTAGAAGAATACGGAAACTTCGTATTCGATCAGGAACATATCTCGGACGGAAGGATCGAATCGCCAAAACCGGCGGAACGAATTTCCGCAATTTTGGGGAACCGTTTCTTTATTCTTTCTTTTGTTTTCGTTGCTTTTGGGTTCATGATTCTCATATATACGGCAGCGCTACAGTTTTCCGGATCCAATCGTTCCTTCGTTTCATCTGAAAAGGGTGTTCCGAGCCAATACACGGTAACGGCTCCGAGAGGAAGTATATACGACAGGAACGGTTTTGTATTGGCTTCCTCGACGGAAGTGAATACGATTCTACTTTCCGACGCCGGAATGGAAGAACAGGAACTTAACGAAATGCTATTGGAGTTGTCCTATCTTTTTGATCAATATAATGCGACTCCGGTTTCCGGTCTTATGGATTATTTCTCCGTTGATCCCGTTGCTTTTTTGAAGAGTGAGGAAGAGGTAACCATTTGGCAAACCGGGAAAAATCTGTTTGCGCTGAAGGATGTATCCGGAAATATCGTTGTTACACATACAGACCAATATGTAAAAAAAGATCCGCAGGTTTTCTTTTTGTATTTAAGAAATAAGTTTAATGTCGATGGAAATTATTCGTCGGATGAGGCATATCGGATTATTCGATTTCGCTATCAGATATTTGCAGATAACTGGGCTTTCAAGACCGGCACCCCGGTTCCGATCGCAACCGACGTTCCCGAGGAGATGATTCAGCTCCTGATGGAACAAAACTACAAATATATGGGGTTAATCGCTTCCAAAGATTATCGGAGAGCGTATTCTCCGCTTGCCAAATTTTCATCCCATGTGGTTGGATACGTCGGACAAATATCACAGGAACGACTCGCCGAATTAAAGGACATCGGATATTCAATCAACGATATCGTCGGTCAGGCGGGTATCGAAGCACAAATGGAAAGATATCTGCACGGACAGGCCGGGAAAAAACCCTACAATGTTTGGACGGAGTCGATGAGTGACGGAGCTTTTTATTCGGAAGAAATGGGGATTGATCCGGTTCCGGGCGCCAATGTGTATTTGACGATTGATTCGAGAATACAAAAAGCCGGGTTGGACGCAATCAAAAAGTACATTGAAGACGCAGCGAACGATCCGGACAGAAAACCGGGGTATAAAACCGCTTCTGCGGGAGCGTTCATTGTTTTGGATGTTCGAAACGGAGAGGTGATCGGAATGGGTTCCTATCCTGATTTCGATCCAAATGATTTTTTGCTTGCTATGGAAGGAGACGCACAAGCGAGAGAGCAAGTCAAATATTATTTGGGTGTTGAGGAGTACAAGGAGATAACTGAAGCGGATATGCCTATGTGGAATCGCGCAATCATGTCGCAATATGCTCCCGGATCGACCTTCAAACCGGTCACTGCACTTGCGGCACTTGAGAACGGGATAATCACCACAACCGCCAATTATCGGAAATGTGAAAGTCCCGTCGAGATCGGCGGTTATCCGTTTAAGTGCCTGGAAAGACCCAACGGCGGACACGGATTTCTGACGCTTCAAAACGCACTCGCTACTTCATGTAACATTTATTTTCAAAAACTGGGCGTAGAAACAGGAATCGATAATATTGACGCAATGGGTAAAAAGCTTGGCCTCGGGGAATTAACCGGGATTGATTTGCCCGGAGAGAATTCCGGTATACGTGCGAGCAGAGAGACAAAGAGGCTTTTGCGAGAAGATGTTTACGACCGGCTTTGGATGCCCGCGGATACAGCCCAAAGTGCAATCGGGCAATTTGACAACTGTTTTACGATTCTCCAATTGGCGCGATATACGGCGGCGATTGCGACCAACCATCTGGTTAGTCCTCATGTGATTCGGGAGGTTGTATCGGATGACGGAACGGTTCTTTACTCCGGAGCGACGGATACGATTCCGCTTGACCTGAATGAAGATAACCTTAATCTTGTGAAGGAGGGTATGATCGGGGTTGTTGAATTTCAGATCGGTACTGCACACAGGTATTTATATAAATTTAAGGACAGAGATGATTATCGACTGACGCTCGCTTGTAAGACGGGAACGGCGGAAACCGGATTTGAAGAAGCTCGAAAAGAATACTCGAACGGATTAATTATCGGCTTTGCGCCGGCACATAATCCGGAAATTGCAATCGCTCTCGTTGTCGAGAAGGGGGAATGGGGATCCTCAACGGCGGTTATTATGGAAGAACTCCTGATCGCATATTTCGGCATACCCGATCCCGATATCCCGGAAGAGAGTCAGACGAGTCCCGTAATCGGTGACGTACCGTTCTGATAACTTACAATACTTTTGCGTTATTCGTTTTACTCGGAGACAAATTTTCTTGAAGTATAAGTGAATAATTTGTACAATATATTCGAATGATCATAGGAGGAGGACGTGAATGAAAATCGTTCTGCTGGCAGACAACCGAAAAAACGAACTCCTCGTAAATTTTTGTATTGCGTATTCACAGCTTCTTGCGAATCATTCACTGTATTCGCTTATGAATACTGCAACTTTGCTGGAAGCGTCTACCGATCTTCAGGTTTTCGGTATTTCAACCGATTACTCGGGCGGTTATGAACAACTTGCCTCACGAACCATGTTTAATGAAATTGATGCGGTCATCTATTTGAGGGACACACAATATCCCGCTTATGATGATCCGAATCCTTTGCTGAAGGCGTGCGACTACAACAGCATCCCTTATGCTACAAATTTGGCGAGTGCGGAAATACTCATATTATCCATCGATCGAGGTGACTTGGATTGGCGGGAGCTTGTCCGGGACTGATGGAGCACACGTATTGTCTTGATTTTCAAATTAATACAAGTTATTTTCACATTTGATTGGAATTTCAAATAAAAATTAATGGTATAATCCTTTCTTGAGTAAGAATTCGGGAGGATGTATGGAGGTACGAATTTATCCGTTTGGTCCGCTTCAGGCAAATATGTATATGGTTGTAGTCGGTAAAGAAGCCTTGATTATCGACCCTTGTGTTTCATTTGATTCGATTGATTTGGAAGGAATCGATGTAAAGGGAATATTTTGTACCCATGCCCACTATGATCATATTATCGAAGCGGATAATCTTTCGCGAAAAACAAAAAGTGTTTTGATGGCATACTCTGAAGAAATCCCCGTAATGAAAGATTCGATTCGTAACGGCTCCGCAATGCGATTTCTTCCGTACTCTGTAAAATCCCATGTTATTCCGTTGACGGACGGTGCGGAATTCGGTCCCGACGATTTTTTAATGAGCGGAAGCGAACCATTTTTGATTCGAGTTATCCATACTCCGGGACACACGATGGGCTCCATTTCTTTGTTTTTTGAATTTTCGGAAATAAAGAAAGGCGGGAAAATTCTTTTTACCGGCGATACGATCTTTGCCGGCTCGATCGGACGAACGGATCTCGGCGGTGATATGGACGAAATGAAACAATCCATTGCGAAAATTGCAGCCATGGATGAGGATGTAATCATATACCCCGGGCACGGAGAATCGACAACGGTAGGTGAGGAAACACTGCATAGCCCGTTCTTTACAGCCGCATTTTACAATGATATCATTTAGGCCTTGTCTTTTACGGAGGGTTCATTATACTTCATAGCAGAGATTCACTTCAGAGTATTCGTGACTCGTTTAACGAGAATCTGATGAACGTCAGATCATATGCGGAAGCAGAGGCGCTCAGAATTCGCTAATTAGGGGAAAAGGGTCAAATGACGGCTCTTTTGCGAGGTATGTGAAGCTTATCGCCGGAATGTGCCACCGATCCGGATCGCGTCATCCTCTGAATATGGTTATTGATGAGATTTGCGATTTTTTCTGAAATTCGGATACACAATTGCGTTACATTATTTGTCGTATATTCACGCATATACGGGTTGTTGTCGATAATATCCGACTTTTCCTGAATCACTTCCTGTTACCATAACGGCGGAGGTGATTTCCATGTCACATACAATACAGACGACTTTAGCCCTGCCGGTTGTTTTCGGATTTCTCTCGGCACTTCTTCTAATCGGTCCTCAAATGTATTCGA
Source organism: Clostridiaceae bacterium (assembly GCA_012729635.1). GTDB lineage: Bacteria > Bacillota > Clostridia > Saccharofermentanales > Saccharofermentanaceae > JAAYCT01. The sequence goes on from JAAYCT010000033.1 coordinate 109,586, forward strand.
ATACCAATAATTCAGCCGTTATCAGTTATCAATATCTTTGTGAGCAAAGCAAGAATAAATCCATTTACAAAGTCAGCTCCATACATGTCAATCAGGAAACCGCGGTGACAGTTTATACTTCTCCGGAAAGATTGATGTATGCAATTGACTCATTTCGTGATTCGGTTGAATTGATTACGGAGGGGGTGCAATCACTGTGGTGAAATTGAACAGAAGAGGTCGTAATGGCGGAGCCACTTTATTCTTATGCATTATCCTGAGCGCCTTGATTTTATCACAAACTGTCTTGCTTCAAGGTGCCATCATGAGATTTGAAGAGGGCGAAATTTCGAGAGCCGCGCATCTTCAGGCGGAAAACATTCTTTCCGGCTATAATGATCGACTCTATGATCATTACGGTGTATATGCCTTCGATCAAAGCTCCGTAAATTCGGACATTTTCGCGTTATGCTGTCGAGTAAATCATATCGACTCGTTCACTGCATGCGGAACAGATGAGCTAAGTACTGATCAATTAAAACAAATAATCAACGATTATATGAAGCTTCGTTTCCCTGCGATAATGGGAAATGAACTGCTCATTCGAGTCGGCAATGCCTTGGATCATGTGAAGGCGTCCGAATTGCTGGAACAGGCCAACGAAGGCAGTCCGGGAGTTTTGAAGAAATATCTGGTTGAGTATATGTCCTCCTCGGAAAATTGGGCGGATATTTTGAATAATGTCGAAAACTTTGTTCATCTGATTGACTTCAATGACAAGCTTAAAGATTTCGAGAAGTTTATCGGTGATTTAAAAGAGACGATTCAACGGGTCGGAACCTTGAAGCTTCAAAGCGGCGACTCCGGAACTTTTCGACTCAACATTTTTGATCCGAACAGCATTGAAAAACTAATGAATATTCTCTCTTTTTCCATAGACAGCGACGTTCCGGAGTTGTTCAATTATTTCTACATCAATAAATATGCCGTATCACTTTTTGACTCCAACCTGACCGTCATTAAAGAAGACGGGGCATCAGAAGATGAAGCAAATATTTACGGCGAATCGTTCATGACAATAAACAAAGCAAATTTCGCGGATATTGAATATCTTTTGACAGGTAAGAAAAATGAGTCGGCAATTAATTATGTCAAGACGATGATATTTTCAACACGAGCAGTGATTAATCTTGCATCCATGTTACTCGATAAAGAGAAAATGAGTGAAGCGGAAGGAATTGCCGCGATAATATCCGTGTGTATAGCAATAGTTTCCGGAGGAACCGCTGCCGTCGAACCGTCCCTGATCAAATATATTGTTATTGGTACTTGGGCGATATGTAAAAGCGTATCGGAACTGAATACGCTCTGTGATGGAGGATCGGTAACGCTCATTGATCACAGCGCACTGAACAATCAGGGCACGTTCCAAGGGTTATTGAGCACACGATACCGAGATTATATCGAGATGTTCATTTTATTTGTAAATCGAGATGTTCTTCTTAACAGAATGGTGGATGTTTTTAAAAGATATACAGACGGGTATTTGTTTGTAAGCGTAAGAACGGAAGCAAAATACAAAAGAAGGGAGTTTATACATGAAGAAGGTTATGATTCGTACAAAAAATAAAAAAACCGGTCCGGCAATAACCCCGGGAAGTCGCTCGGAAGGTCAAAGACGTAATGAAAACAGAGGATCAATAATTCTGGAATTGTCGATTGCGATACCGATATTTATCGCTGTTTCGATCATAGCGTTGAGTGCAATCAACATCAAAAGAGCGGAAATATCATTTGCACAGGCTGTTGATCAAACAACCAACGAGGTAGCGTTGGCAATACCGATACTCAACACCGGGTCCGAAATCATTTCCGATATTCTATCAGGAGTCGGTGCAAAAGCGGAAGAAGAGAACGATAATGAAAACTACTCCGGAATTGCGGGTGCCTTGGGAATTGTGAATGCTCTTTCCGATTATGTCGGGTTCGAGGGCGAAGATGTCGTGGGTACACTTATTTTCGGCAAGGCAATCCGGGATCGTATCATGGATAATTTTCTGCTCAATTGCGAGAATGAAATCATCATTCAATCCATTGATAATGTCAGTGTATATGTTGACGTTGACTTCCCAAACCACACGGTATATATGTACACTTATTATCGGTGTAATACTCCGTTTAATTCTTTTGAGCGGAAAATTGTTTCGGCTATTCCGATGTACGGAAGAATCCGTCTTTCACTTACGGACAATCAACAAGATCCCGAAAAGGACTCCGTATGGTCACTGCATAATTTTGACCGTGGTCAGTATTTCAGAGAATTATTTGGTGCCAACTTACCATTCAGTTATCCTGTTATTGCAAGTTTTATCGGCGGAACGGCAACGTCCATAAAAAGCATTGATTTAACAGCACCGTATTATGAAAGCGGGGACGGTTTACATAATAAAATACAAAATCACATAAATGAACTGGCACAATTCAGCGGTACCGAACAGCCATGGGGGTCGGATAATATTCAAATAGATGGTCAATCAATTACGGATAGGGTATTGAAAATTGTTATTCCGGAAAACTCGCCGGAGCATCTGGTATCCGAAATTTCAGGTTATCAGTCTTATGCCAATGATCATGGCGTAAAAATCGAAATACAAACATATGGTGTATCCGATCGGTATTCAGAATCATCCGAATCGGAGTCCGGATAAATAAATGATCAAACAAGTAAAATAAACCGAAATGATAATGCGTAATCATTATGCGTATAATTCGGATTGTAACATTCGAATCGTTGCGGTATCATATCTTTGGAAATCTGACTGAGAAATATCGGAGGCTGATTTTGAAAACGAATCATGACAAGGTACGTTTGCCAGCATATATGCGTTCCGCTCGCGGTGAAGATCATTCGGATCAAGACCGATCGGTTGGTGATGTTTTACGGATTGCGCGGAAAAGGCTGATTATCCGTCAGCTTGTCATCTTCTTGCTATTTTTAATTATCGCGGCTGCGCTCGTTTTCTTTGTTGTCTTCGGATATTTTGATTATGCTTTAGACTTTCTTTCCGATCGTCTTCTCGGTTGACGGGGTCATGCTATGAACGATAAAATCCGGGATGAATTGACCGATGGTCTGTTTGATGCCATTCTTTCGCTGGAAGACAGGGAGGAGTGTTATCGATTTTTTGAAGATCTGTGCACCGTATCGGAGATCAAGTCGTTAGCGTCAAGACTGCGTGTTGCTTCTTTGCTGAGTAAGGGACATACCTATACAGAAATATTTGAGCTTACCGGAGTAAGTACCGCAACAATCAGCAGAGTTAATCGCTGTCTGGAGTATGGTGCGGATGGATATCGAACCGTACTTGACCGGATATCACATAATCTTCCCGACGGAAAGGAAACGCCCGAATGAATTTATTTACGAAAATTTTCGGAACGCACAGCACAAGAGAAATTAAGCGAATTATGCCAATCGTTGATACGATTGAATCATTAGACGAGAAGTATTCAAGGATGACCGAGGACGAATTGATCGGAACGACCGAATCGCTTAAGAATCGATTGGCCTCGGGAGAAACACTGGATGATATTCTTCCGGACGCATTTGCAGCAGTAAGGGAAGCATCAAAACGAGTGCTCGGAATGAGGCCTTATAAAGTGCAGTTGATCGGCGGTATCATTCTTCATCAAGGACGAATCGCCGAAATGAAGACGGGTGAAGGTAAAACGCTTGTCGCAACAATGCCCGTATATCTGAATGCACTCACGGGGAAAGGTGTTCATATTGTTACGGTCAACGATTACCTGGCAAAACGCGACAGCGAGTGGATGGGTAAGATCTACCGTTATTTAGGGATGTCGGTCGGTTTGATCATACATGATCTTTCCAACGATCAGAGAAGAAAATCCTATGATGCCGATATCACCTACGGAACGAACAACGAATTCGGATTTGATTATCTCAGGGATAATATGGTAGACAGAAAATCAAGAATGGTTCAGAGGGATCTGAATTTTGCAATCGTTGACGAAGTCGACAGCATATTGATCGATGAGGCCCGAACACCGCTTATTATATCGGGAATGGGCGAAGAATCATCCGAAATGTACATGAAAGCGGATCGGTTCGTAAAAGGACTGAAAAAATATGTTGTTGTTGAAACCGACGACAAAATCGATATGGAAGAAATAGTCGGTGATTGTGATTATATTGTCGACGAAAAAGCAAAAACGGCGGTTTTAACCGCAAGGGGTGTACGGAAGGCTGAAAATCATTTTGGAGTTGAAAATCTTTCGGATCAGGATAATTTCGAGTTTCTTCACTTCATCAATAATGCGCTTAAAGCAAATGGTACGATGATGCGGGATCAAAAATATGTTGTAACCGACGGAGAGGTTATAATCGTCGATGATTTTACGGGCCGGTTGATGTACGGAAGACGTTTCAGCGACGGCCTTCATCAGGCGATTGAGGCCAAGGAAGGCGTTAAAGTTGAAAGAGAGAGCAAAACCCTTGCAACGATTACATTTCAGAATTACTTCCGCATGTACCAGAAACTATCCGGAATGACCGGAACGGCATATACCGAGGAAGCAGAGTTTCGTTCCATTTATAATCTGGACGTAATCCAAATCCCGACGAACATGCCGATGATTCGTCACGATGACAGTGATGCTGTTTACAAGAATCAAATCGGAAAACAAAGGGCGGTTTTGCAAACAGTAGTTGAAGCGCACAAACGCGGACAACCCGTTTTGGTCGGTACGGTAAGCGTTGAAAAATCAGAACTTTTTTCTAAATATTTCACAAAGGCAGGAATTCGACATGAAGTCCTAAATGCGAAAAACCATTTAAGAGAAGCTGAAATTGTTGCACAAGCGGGAAGATACGGAACGGTTACCATCGCTACAAATATGGCCGGAAGAGGCACCGACATTATTCTTGGCGGAAATCCGGAATATATGGCAAAACTCGAAATGAGAAAGCTCGGTTACTCGGATGAGCTCATTGAAATGTCCACCGCGCATAACGAAACGGATGATCCGGTAATTCTGGAATCCAGACAACGATTTTCTGAACTTCATTCGCATTTCAAGGTCCAGACTTCTGACGAGGCGAAGAAAGTAGTGGAGGCGGGCGGTCTTCTGATCGTAGGTACCGAGCGCCATGAGTCGAGAAGAATCGACAATCAGTTGCGCGGCAGATCCGGACGACAGGGTGATCCCGGCAGATCCAGATTTTTTCTTGCACTGGATGATGACCTTCTTCGCCTATTTGGTGGCGAGCGAGCAAACGCTATTTTTAATACGTTTGGTGTTGACGACTCGATTGAAATCAAATCCGGATATCTGTCCAAGCAAATAGAAATTGCTCAGAAGAAAATTGAAGGCCTAAACTTCAGTTCAAGAAAGCATGTCCTTGAATATGACGATGTAATGAATGTACAGCGAAATATTACGTATGCCCAGAGAAGAAAAGTTCTTGACGGCGAGGACATCCATGAAACATTCCTTAAGATGATCCGGGTGATCGCGGAGCGAATTGTAAACATTTATGCTCTTGATGGTGTGATTTCTTCCGGTGAGAAGCTTTCTCTTTCTCTTAAGATCTCTGATATTTTCGGTGATATTGAGGTGGCAGAATATCTGCGAGAGTCAAACGACGACTCGTTTGATGTTGATGATATTACCGAGAAACTGATTACGCAGGCGCTGAATAAGTTAGAATTGCGTGAAAGGGAAGCAACGTCGGAAATATTCAGAGAAGCGGAACGTCAGATACTCCTTTACAATGTTGATCAAAAATGGATGGATCATATCGATTCTATGGATCAACTGCGGTATGCCATCGGAATGCGAAGCATCGGACAAAAGGATCCGGTGGTTGAGTACCGTCTGGAAGGTTCAGAAATGTTTGATGAGATGAATGCTTCGATCCAGATGGATACCGTTCGAATGATTATGAGAGCCAATATCGTTCCGGATCAAAGAATCTCGAGAAAATCATCGGTTCGAAAGCTTCAGGAGGGACACGGAGATTCGGTTTCTCCCGGAGTGAAGACTCCTACGAATCGACCGGATTCGTCAAGAGGAGCGGCAGGAACCCCGACCGCCAGACAACCGGTGAAAAGAGACCAATCGAAGATAGGCAGAAACGACCCTTGCTTCTGCGGAAGCGGGAAGAAATATAAGAATTGCTGCGGCAAGGAGCAAAACGAGTGAGTAATGAATCCGAATACAGAAGCATTGAAGATGCTTGCCAGAGAATTCGCGATGTTTTTCCGCCCGGAATCCGTTCCGCGGTCGTGCTCGGATCCGGATTATCAGAGCTTGTTGAAGGAGCTCCTCTATCAGAGTGCATCGCATATGCGGATATTCCGCATTTCATGAAACCGACCGTAAAAGGCCATTCGGGAACTCTCTCTTCATTGAAAATCGGGAATACGGACACATTCATTCTTCAAGGAAGATATCATTGCTACGAAGGTTATTCCGCTCATGAAGCAACTTTTCCGATTCGGGTGCTTTCAGAACTCGGAGTGAATCGATTGATTCTGACCAACTCGGCCGGAGGAATTTCCAAAGATATGAAGCCCGGAGATTTGATGCTCATATCGGATCATTTGTCATTTTTCTGCGACTCGCCGTTACGCGGCCCGAATCTGGATCGTTACGGACCGAGGTTTCCGGATCAGAGCATGGTTTACGATCCCGAATTACTCAACACAGCGGTTCGTCTGGCGAAGGATTTATCGATTCCTGTTCATGTAGGTATATATGCCTTTATGAGAGGTCCTCAGTATGAAACGCCTTCAGAAATTAGAGCACTCTCTTTATTGGGTGCTTCCGCTGTTGGAATGTCAACGGTTCCCGAGGCAATTGTTGCTTCGCATTGCGGGATGAAGGTTCTCGGCCTCTCATGCATTTCGAATTTGGCGAGTGGGATATCCGATCATCCGTTATCACATGAGGAAGTGATTCATACCGCAAAAATATCGGCGAGCGATACCATTCATTTGATTCGTGCGTTGTTTTCCTCATAGTGGAAAAAGGAATCGAAACCTATCGGGAAGGTGTAGAAAATGAATTTATCTGATTATGAAATAAAGGATATCAAACTGGCTTCGAACGGTCACAAGAAAATTGCATGGGCGAAAAGGAATATGCCTGTACTTCAAACGATCGAAAAGGAGTTGGTTATCGAAAAACCGTTTACAGGATTACGGATCGCCATCAGCGTTCATGTTGAGGCGAAAACCGCTTGTCTTGCGAAAACCTTGCGTTCGGGCGGAGCGGATGTGTATCTGACCGGTTGTAACCCCCTTTCTACGCAGGATGATGTTGCGGCGGCTTTGGCGGAAGATGGGATACACGTGTACTGCATTCACGGTGCCGATGAAAAGACGTATCTCCGCCATCTTGCAATGGCACTGTCTTGTCATCCGGATATCATTATAGATGACGGTGGGGATTTTACCATGCTGCTTCATTCGACGAATAAAAATCTTGCCGATCGGTTGATCGGTTGTTTGGAAGAAACGACCACCGGAGTTCATCGTCTGAAGATTCTTGATCGCGAGAAACGTCTTGCATTTCCGGCAATATCGGTAAATGATGCGCGATGCAAACACCTTTTTGATAACCGATACGGAACCGGGCAATCTGTCTGGACCGCCATTATGACAACAACCAATCTCTTGGTATCCGGTAAAAATGTCGTCGTCGCCGGATTCGGCATGTGCGGAAAAGGGGTGGCGATGAGAGCCAAAGGACTCGGAGCAAGAGTAATCATTACCGAAATCGATCCGGTAAAGGCATGCGAAGCCTTGATGGAAGGATACGAAGTCATGACAATGAACGAAGCGGCTGCCATCGGAGATTTTTTTGTTACGGTAACCGGATGCAAGGATGTTATTTGCCAAAGGCATTTCGAAAAAATGAAGGACGGCGCGATTTGTTGCAACGCAGGGCATTTTGATGTGGAAGTCAACCTGGATGAATTGTCGGCATACTCAGTCCGTCATTCCTTTCTTCGTGACGGAATTGAAGGGTATGTAACGAAGGACGGGAGAACAATCAGTATTCTTGCCGAGGGTCGGCTGGTCAACCTGGCTTCCGGTGACGGACACCCCGCAGAAATTATGGACATGAGTTTTTCACTTCAGACACTTGCCGCGCGTTATTTGGCTATAAACGGAAAAGATTTGGAAGTCAAATTATATGATATACCGGAAGAGATTGACGAAAAAGTCGCTCGACTTCTTCTTTCCCACAAAAAAAAGAATGTAGACACACTGACCGAAGATCAATATACGTACTTATACTCGTGGGACTTATCGTGAATGAATATGAAGAATTCGGTTTTATATAAAAATATCACCGTAGTGACGCCGACGGAAGACGGCCGGGTCGAGTGTATTCCGGACTGTTTCGTATCGGTCGGAAACGGAATAATTCTTTATATCGGAAAAGATATCTCGACTGCAAGAAATGTGTTTTCACCGATCTGTAATTGGAATAATTCCGAAGATAAACCGGGAACGGCGAGTAATGTATCTTTGAATCAATCCTATGAGGAGTATTCCGGTGCGGATCGGATCATGTTACCGACGTTTGCGAACGGCCATTCCCATTTACCGATGACCCTCCTAAAGAACTCCGCGGATGATTTAAATTTGAATGAATGGCTCTTTGATGTTATCCTGCCGAGAGAAAAAAACCTTCGGCAATCGGATATATACTACGGAAGTCTTCTCGGAATGGCAGAGATGATTGACAGCGGAACCGGTTGCACGGCGGATATGTATTTTATGCCCGAGGAAACAGCTCGAGCCGCTTTGGAGAGTGGGTTTCGTATCAATTTGTGCCACGAAGGGAAATACCAGGATAACGACAAATGGTTCGCAGATGATTCCTCTCTTCTGGCCTTTAAAAACAAATATCACCATGCAGGTGAGGGACTGCTAAAGATTTCACTGATGGTTCACTCCGTATACCTTTACCCGGAGTATTTATACGAACTGCTTGCAGTTGAAGCGAAACGTGCGGGAGTCTCGGTTCTTGTTCATTTAAGCGAGACCATAACGGAAAATCAAAACTGCATAATGAAATACGGAAAAACACCTGCAGAAGCACTTCGGGACTTCGGATTATTCGATTGTCCTTGCATTGCCGCACACGGTGTCCATTTGTCCGAAACAGATATGGACATCCTTGCCGATAAGAAAGTAACCGTTGCGCATAATCCTTCAAGCAATCTTAAACTCGCATCCGGAGTTTGCGATGTTCGGTCTTTGCTTAATAAGGGCGTAAATGTTTGCATCGGTACGGATGGCAGTGCGAGCAACAATAATCTGGACATGTATATTGAAATGCGCTTTGCGTCCCTGGTTGCTAAGGAGAGGTTTTCCGACCCTGCCAACATGAACGCAAATACCACCTTATACCTGGCGACACGTGGAGGTTATACGGGAATGGGATTTACTAATTGCGGCCTGATTCGGCCGGGGATGAGCGCGGATCTGCAAATCGTCCGTTGTGACCTTCCGTCAATCTGGCCGGTCGGGAATCCGATATCCGCGTTGGTTTACAGCACACCTTCCTCGGCCGTAGAATCCGTAATGATTGCGGGTAAATTTGTAAAGTATCGAGGAGAATTAAAAACCATTGACTTTGAAAAAGTAAAATATGAGGTTTTTCAGGCGTCAAAAAGACTGACATCCGAATAATGATCATACCTTTTTCGGTATTGACATTGGAGAGGTATATTTGTATATTTTAATGCATGTCCGGGCTATTTTTCGCCGATGTGGCTCAGCGGTAGAGCAATTCACTCGTAATGAATAGGTCGTGAGTTCGATTCTCACCATCGGCTCCACGTAAACTGTACAGACGATTCGTCGCTTGTACAGTTTTTTTAATGCTATAATATTTTTATTGTATTGGCTTTTGACGGAGGAGCGCGGAGGACGACGGGTGATTGCATTATTCGGCCCTTATCGTTATTCGAAAATCAGTTATGCTCGGAAGGATCGAGCATACATGCTTCTTTTCACAGCATTCCTATTTCTTTGTATGACCGTTCTCATCCCCGGATGCACACAAAAGCCGTCATTGTTTCCGGAAATTCCCGATGCGTCGGATTCTGCGATTGTTTCTTCTTTTCCGTCCGAGCCCGTGCCGTCCACAACTGAAAATGCACCGGAAATCATTCGAATAGCGGCTCCTTTTTCCCAAGAAACCATGACGTTTCTGGTGCGACTTTATACGGCAAAAAAATATGAATCTCTCGGTATGGGGGTCACGGGACAAACGGTATCACTGGATTATCTTTCCACCGTTCAGCCTGAATTTGCCGTGGAAGTGATTAACACATCATTAACCGGAGCTGATTATTCCTCAATTATGAATTGGAGTAAATCAGGAACCATTCCGGATATTATGTTGACGGATTCTATCGCAGAGCTGACGGACAGGGGTTTTGTATTGCCGATGGATCAATATCTGGCAAAAAACGATCTGGTTTTACCTTCTCATGCCTACTACGACATGTTGACTCTTTTTGAGAAGTCCGGAAAGCGTTACGGCATCCCTTTTTCTGCTTCTGTGGCTGTCATTTTTTATAATTCCGAAATACTAAACAAGACCGGTATCCCGGTTTCCTTTGAGCCGGACATGGAAGTGTTGATGGAGTATGCGTCTTTCATTCATCGATATAATGAGGACCAATCAGATCCGGAGTCTGCCGTTTTTCCTTTCTTTTCCGCGTCCGAGCTATTCCCTTATCTCCCTTCGTCTTATGATTCGGATGCCAAGTATTTTGCATTCGAAGAAGGGTATATCGACGTGGATTCGGATGCATTTATTAAGTCAATTGAGTATATTCGTAGTTTTGAATCCCATTCATTTATAGAGGGATTGACGGCAGAGGAGATATCGGAATATTTTGGTGCACTGCATCCGATTATTGCAAAAAGAGTTGCTTTTTGGGCCGGTCGAAGTGATGAAGTATCACGATGGGCGAATTATATGCCACATACGCTCGGGCTTGCGCCCATTCCGAACGATCTTGGTTTAGAAAGCGGACCTTTCGCCGTAACCGTGTACCCTTTATGTGTTTCCTCCGATACCCTTCATCCCGGTTACTCGGTCGATTTTGCGACTTTTATTTCCCTGGATGCGGATGCAATTTTATTACGACTACGGCTAGAAAATCACGAGGGATTTATCCCCGTGATTAAATCGCCCGAGGTTTGGATGGCCACATTTGCTGAAGCAACATACTGCGGCCCCTTGGTCACGATTAAGGACAGCATGGATTGGGCGTATTATACGCCGATCGGATCCAACCCGACTTTCCTTACCGAAACAGAAATGTTTCTCGGGGAGTACGGAGATCTATTGTTTTTTGAGAACACAAATATCGACGAGATATTGGAATCGTATCGGGAAAATCGTGATATTTACGGAGGATGAGGGGGAACGTTTATGCCTGAAGTCACGTTGACTCCGGTTCGGATTAACGACTCATCAAGATTGAAAGAACATATCTTTCCGGAGATGAAGCCGGGAGATATCGCGGCGTTTATTCGTTCCTCAATCTCCGATCCTTCCGTCCGGCTTTACATGGCAACTTCTTCCGACGCTTCCGATAATCAGGTTTGCGGACTAGTAGGCTTATACGGGATTCAACAAATCCATAACAATGCTTGGGTGTATTGTAGATTTTCGGATATTCTTGGTGACCTTACGGACCATGTAAAAGAGATAAAAAGAAAAATGATAGATACGGTTCTTCGAATCGCGTTTTTCTCCATGCACCTTCATAAGGTAAGTTGGAATATCGCGATATCGGACTTTGTCTCGGGAGATACGGCAGAAGTTTGCGGAATGAGACAGGAAGCAATTTTGGAGGAAGCACTTTGTGTGGATAATGTTTACGTGGATGCCGGAATGTTCTCATTGCTCGCTTCGGAGTATCCGGATTATTCTGTTGCTTTTGTCTGTTTTCCGAAGGGGTTCATTGCAGTCCGGGGAAGTTCTGAGTTTGTTGAGGGTGTGCGATTTTATTCGTTCGGAGAAGTGATTGAAGATCCTTTTGATCGAACCGTTGCGATTCGAACCGGTGTTGCGGATACATCAGGCGCAATCCGAACGGTTGCAGATAACGATTACCGAGACACAAAACCCGCTTTGCCGAGTGAAGTCGCCAAAGCCGCAAGGGAAATTTCCGAGTACCTGAAAAAGGCGAGAACCAAATTCAGTGTTAATGTTCGTTTTTCTCACGGAAGCGATTTTCAACGACATGTTTGGGAAGAAATCCGGAAGATTCCGTATGGAGTAACGGTCAGTTACGAGGACATCGCAATGGCATTAACGGGGAATGATCGAGTTGCCGCAAGAAACCTGACTCGGGCTGTGGGGTCCGCTTGCTCCGATAATCCGATCCCGGTCGTTATTCCGTGTCATCGAGTGATCGGAAAAGATGGAAAATTAGTCGGCTTTTCAAGTGGCGTGGAAATAAAGGAATTTTTAATTGAACACGAGATTTTCGGCTACTTTGGTAAAAAAATACCGGAACGGAGATGCCATGAAGACAAATAGTGAAACCCCCGATCGGATTGATTTTCCTCCCTCTGTTATGTTGTATCCTCTTCCTGTCGTAATGGTTTCGTGTGCGGGAAATCAATCCGATTATGAAGAAGACCGAGCGAACATAGTCACGGTTGCATGGGCGGGAACGGTTTGCTCGGATCCTCCGATGATTTCGATTTCACTAAGAAAATCAAGACACTCACATCGATTGATATCGGACACGAAAGAATTGGTCGTTAATCTTGTCAGTCAGTCACTGGTTCATTCCTGCGACTATTGCGGAGTGCGATCCGGTCAAACGGAGGATAAGTTCGCATCCTGCCATTTGACGGCTGTTCCGGCATCCGGACTTAAACATGCTCCGGCCATCCTGGAGGCTCCGATTTATTTATCGTGTATCGTCGAAAAGACGATTGAGCTTGGCTCTCATGATATGTTCATAGCAAGAATTATCTCTGTTTCCGTTGATCAGAGGATCGTCGGAGCCGACGGGAAAATCCGTATAGACAACGCTGACTTGGTTACGTATGTTCACGGAGACTATTATTCCATAGGGAAGATGCTCGGATTTTTCGGTTACTCGGTTGCGTCCGCGGACAAACTGAGGAAACGAATGAAGAATGCAATCTTTGTAGCAAAAAGCACAACAAAGAAAATTTCCAAAAAGAAAAAACCGCGGAAGTGAATCCGCGGTTTTCATTCGGATAATCCCTAATCACCTTACCCAAACCTTTTTCAGGTGAGCAAAACGGGGCAACCCGTCCACGATTTGTTGTTGGGTCTCATTTTGAATGAGAGGGAGTGCATATTCGACAAAATCTTCGTTAACAAAATTACCTGCGGGATTGATCCACTCGCGCGGCACCTTCTTTTCGGTATTTGCTACATCATCAAGCGGAATCAATTGAATTTCGCATTTGTACTCTTTCCCGGGTGCTCTTTCGAACCCGATCATGTAATCCGTTAACCCTTCAATTGCCTTTTTAACGGCGGTTTGACCGGCAAGGAATGATTCTTCGATGTCGGTTTGAGAGGCGCAGTGAGAAGCGCATCTTTGCATCAGAGAGAGTTCAATTCCGCGCACCTTGGCTCCGGTTGCTTTCTTTAGAATGTCGGCGAGCACAAGAGCCGTTCCACCCAGTTGCTTGTGTCCGAAAGAATCAACCGCGACGTCATCACCGGCGACAAGTTCCGGAATAAAAAGCCCGTCCTTTGTTTGAACCCCTTCCGAAACGGCAACAATAACCTTATGGTTTTTTTCGTAGATACGACGAACATCGTTAATCATTTCATCGATATCAAAAGGAACCTCGGGAAGATAAATTAAATCCGGACCGCAACCCTTTTCGTTGGCCAGACGGGTCGCTGCGGTAAGCCAACCCGCATGACGTCCCATTACCTCTATAACACAAATCATGCCGGTATCATATACCCTTGCGTCCAGGTACACTTCCATTGTTGTAGTCGCGATATATTTCGCTGCGGAAGCAAATCCGGGACAATGATCGGTTCCGTAAAGATCGTTATCGATTGTCTTCGGAACACCCATGACTCTACATTCATAACCGGATTTCTGAAGGTATTTAGAAATCTTATTACATGTGTCCATGGAGTCGTTTCCTCCGTTATAAAGGAAATAGCGAATGTTATATTTCCTGAAAACCTCGAGTAAACGCTTGTAATCCGAATCGTCCTTGTTGACATCGGCAAGTTTATACCTGCAAGAGCCCAGGCTGGAGGAAGGGGTATACTTGAGCATCTCCAGTTCCTCGGTATCTTCTTGACCGATATCGTAGAACCGCTCGTTCAGAATACCGACAATACCGTTTGCGGCACCGTATACTTTTTCGATTACTTCTTTGTTCTTCAGTGCTTCGATAAAAACACCGGCTGCGGATGCATTGATTACGGAAGTCGGTCCTCCGGATTGTCCGAACATTAAATTGCCCTTAATGGTAGTCATGAAAATTCCTCCTTTTTGGATCATCATTCGATATTGTCTCCGAAATGGATATCATATCGGAATAAATATGATATAACGACATAACTGCCGGTTCAAGTGTATATATTATCATCATTGAGTTTGATTCTGCAAAAAAATATAACGTAATCATTTACATATTATTTTATATTCATCAAAAGTTGGAGTGCTATAATCTTTCTAAAGACGATATTCCGATTCATCGAACCGAATGGTGTCGTACTAAATCGTTTGTATAGGTGAGAATGAAGAAAAAACTGGGTAGCCTGTTTGATAAAATACAATCCCTCGGAACATGGGAGTTCATGTGGCATGTTGCGAGATATTTATTTGCTTTTGTTTTAGTGTTCTCATTATTTACGGGACTGTTGATCTATTTCGCGGTTTGTATCGGTATGGGCTACACTCCGTTTTCCTCTTGGGGGGAGCTCAATAACATGCACGTCAAGTTTGTCATATCGCTCGGGATCGGAATCGTGATATTCTCCGTTTTGCTGACCATTATGCTGATCGAGATATACGAGCGCGTCATCTATGATCCGGTCAAAAAGTTGTTGTCTGATCTGGAACTGAAAATCAAACAAAAAGAATCGACCGTTGATTCAATGGCTTATTACAAAACCGATGATATTAAAATATCCGACTTAAACAGTTTGGACGAGTCCTGGATCGATCGGGTTAAGAATTATATGCAAATGGCCTCCACCGAGGTGTATGTGGACGAGTTGACGGGTTGTCTGAATCGAAAGTATCTTTCATCCATACTGACCGAAATACTGAGCACGCAGATGCTTTGCTCATTACCGGAGAAAAAATTACCGAAGACCAATGCCACCGTTTGTTACGGATTGTTTTTGATTGATATTGATTTTTTCAAGTCGATAAATGACGAATATGGGCATGCGGTAGGGGATCTGGTGCTAAAACAGGTGGGAGCGACCCTTCGCGGCGTCGTGGGCGCCGGGGGTGCTGTGATTCGAAACGGAGGCGAGGAATTTCTGATTGTTGCATCGCATCAATTCCCGTTTGATTATTCTGAATACGCGGAATTAATCCGGAAAAGTTTCAGCGATAGCATTCATGTGCCCGGAGATATAGCTCATCCGGGGCATCGCGTTACATGCAGTATCGGATATACTCCTTATCCGCTTTTCGACAGCATGAGCTCTACCGTTAACCTTCAGGAGCATGTCGATTTGGCTGATCAGGCGATGTATTTGGCAAAAGGCGGCGGTCGTAACACCTGGCGCGGAGTCGATCCGGTTTTTGATCCGGAAAATTCCGATGAGCATGAGTCATCATTAGCTTCTATAGATTACGGATTAAAAAAAGGATATTACAAAATAACAAAACCGGACGAAAAGGTTTTGTTTGAGGGGGTATACAGACCCGGGAATTATTTTGCGCGTAATAATGATTTGCGGTAAGGCGATTTTCATGATCCGCTCCGATTGAGCTATGTATTTGTTAGAGGTTGCGGTGTTTACAAGAAAAAGGTTCTGTGATAAAATCCTCGGGTATTAACCTCTGCCACGGTTTTCGGAAGAGTCCGACCGACTACTGTGCATCAGGATGTAAAGGAGATATTGGACATGATCAACAAAGCGGAAATTATTAAAGAATACGGTCTGAAGGAAGGCGATACCGGTTCCCCTGAGGTCCAGATTGCAATACTTACAGCTCGCATTAACCATTTGACAGAACACCTTAAGATTCATGCGAACGATCACCACTCGAGGCGCGGACTTTTGATGATGGTCGGTCAGAGAAGAGGACTTCTCGATTACCTGATGAAGATTGATGTTGAACGTTATCGTTCCATCATTTCTCGACTCGGTATAAGAAAGTAAGAACTTAATCGGGGCGGGCAGAGATGCCCGTCTTTTTAAGCATTTTGATCGGAATTGAGTTATAATTGACTTGATTCACGGCTAACCGCAATTCGGGTTGTAGAGGGTAGGTTGATATTTTGAGCAAGAGTTCAAAGTATGAATCTACAAGCTACCGCCCGGTCGGTTCACTTTTCCGGGAGGTATTATCGTGGAAAGAAAATTTGAATTTGATTTAGCAGGCAGAAAAATGACGGTTGAAACCGGAAAGCTAGCGCAGTTTGCCAACGGCGCATGCTTAATCCGTTACGGAGAAACGGTTATTCTGTCTACAGCGACGGCTTCTTCGGTTCCGCGCGAAGGAATTGATTATTTCCCTCTTTCGGTTGACTACGAAGAGAAGCAATATGCAGCCGGTAAAATTCCCGGCGGTTTTATTAAGAGAGAAGGAAGACCCTCCGAAAAGGCGATTCTTGCGTCTCGAGTAATTGATCGTCCGATGCGTCCGCTTTTTCCGAAAGATCTTCGAAACGATGTGTCCGTTACCAATCTCGTTTTGTCGGTGGATCAGGATTGTTCGCCGGAAATTGTTGCGATGATCGGCTCTTCCATTGCTGTCGCGATATCGGATATCCCTTGGAAAGGACCGATAGCCGGAGTGATTTTGGGACTTATCGACGACGATGTCGTTATCAATCCGACGGAAGAACAGCGCCTAAAGAGCAGGATGCATGTTACTTTGGCGGGTACGGAAAGTAAAATTTGTATGGTTGAGGCGGGAGCGAATGAAGTTCCGGACGAAACGATGCTTGCCGCAATTGAAATCGGTCATAAAGCGATTGTGGAAATCGTTCGTCACATCAATGAAATCGTAGCCGAAATCGGGAAAGAGAAATTCTCTTATGAATCCATCTCGGTACCGGAAGAAATATTTGCAACAATTAAGGAATATGCTTGGGAAGATATGCAAAAAGCGGTTCTTTCGGACGACAAGAGTATTCGGGACGCACAGGTTGCGGAATTGACCGAAAAGGTTCGCGCTTATTTAAAGGAAACAAACGAGGAAAGTCTTATCCATTTGTCGGATGCAATTTATATGCTTGAAAAGAAGGTCGTTCGTCACTACTTGTTTAAAGAGCACGTTCGCGTTGACGGTCGTGATTTGGTTAGTATACGCCCGCTTTCCTGTGAAGTCGGTCTCTTACCCCGAGTGCACGGAACCGGTCTTTTTCAACGCGGACAGACTCAGGTATTGACCACGTGTACACTCGCTCCTTTATCAATGTCTCAGACACTCGACGGCCTGGACAGCGAAGACAGTAAGCGTTATATGCACCATTATAATTTCCCCGGATACTCCGTCGGCGAGGCAAAGCCTCCGAGATCGCCCGGACGTCGCGAAATCGGTCACGGTGCATTAGCAGAGAGATCCTTGATACCGGTTCTGCCGAATGAGGAGGAATTCCCTTACGCGATCCGAACCGTTTCCGAAATATTAATGTCCAACGGTTCCACATCTCAGGGATCCGTTTGTGCCAGCACTCTGGCGCTTATGGATGCCGGAGTCCCGATCAAACGTCCGGTTGCCGGTATCTCCGCAGGGCTGATTGTCAACGAGGAAGACGACAAGGATTTCTTGGTATTTATGGATATCCAAGGGATTGAGGATTTCTTCGGAGATATGGATTTTAAGGTGGCGGGAACGACGGAAGGAATCACATCTATTCAAGTGGACATCAAGGTAGACGGATTAGGTTTGGATATCATTCAAAAAGCATTTGAAATGACAAGAACAGGAAGACTACATATCATCAATAACGTTCTTCTTCCGTGCATCGCCGAGCCCCGAAAGGAACTTTCGAAGTATGCTCCGAGAATCATCACAATTCAGATTCCCGTCGACAAAATTCGCGAGGTCATCGGATCCGGCGGAAAGGTGATTAATAAAATCATTGCGGATACCGGGGCCCAGATTGATATCGAAGACGATGGTCGAATATTCATTTCTACACCGGATGAGGACAAGGCAGCAAGAGCATTGGCAATCATTAACGGAATCGTCAACGATCCGGAGCCCGGAGCCGAATACGATGGCGTTGTAACCCGACTCATGACATTTGGTGCCTTCGTTGAATTCCTGCCGGGGAAAGAAGGTTTGGTCCATATCTCAAAAATGGCCTGGAATCGGGTTGAGAAGGTCGAAGATGTCGTCAAGGAAGGCGATGTTGTTAAAGTTAAAGTCCTGGAAATTGATAGTCAAGGACGAATCAACCTTTCCATGCGGGATTGTACGGAGAAGCCGGAAGGATATACAGACGCTCCGGAGGCTCCTCGAAGAGACAGCGGAGACCGATTCAAACGGGAGCGCAGAGGACCTTCCGGGGAACGTAAAGGCGGATCCTTCGATCGCAACTTCGACTCCAGAGATCGTCGATCGCAGAACCCGGACGGAGGCGGTCATTTCAGAAAGGATACTCCCCCGGACGACGGAAATGAAAGCCCGAGGCCCGGATCGAGAAGCAGGGATTTTTAGAGACAAAAACCGCCGAGACACCTCGGCGGTTTTCTTATATGTGGTCGGAGTGACCTGACTTGAACAGGCGACCTCTTGCACCCCAAGCAAGCACTCTAGCCAACTGAGCTACACCCCGACGACTATACAATTCTATCATACGATTGATTCATGTCAATTGATATCCGGACTCATGGTACGGAAATATAAATCACGAAAAAGCGTGTTTTTTATCCTGTTGTCGATTGATTGTCTTCGTGTTATCATATTTTTTAGAGTATTATAACGATTGTTACGATAAGCGGAGGTGTATGTATGTTTTGCTCTGGATGCGGAAAAGAAGTACCTGACGAATCAACGAAATGCCCGGAATGCGGCAAGGTTTTTGAGGCTGCGGATTCGGACAACAAGGAAACGGTCGCTTCCGAGAAGAATACAAGCAACTTGGAGATCGGAAAGTTTTTAATGGATTTCATTAAAAATCCGGCAGAAGCCGTATCCGCTAGAACCGAAGAGAATTACTGGATATGGGGATTGATCTCTCTGGGCGCATTTGCTCTGGTTTATTTCTTCCGGTTTGCTTTTGATTCCGAAGTAGACGATTTCGGCGTTTCATTTGCGTTGTTTTTTACGGTCATTTGTGCTCTTGCGGCACTTATAATTTCTCTTTACTATATGCAGAATGCTTTCAAGATTCAGAAGAAGTCTTTCAAGGCAGTGTTAGCGGCTGTCGGTCTTTCAATGATACCGATGGTGCCATTAATCATTATTTCCAGCTTGTTTGATTATATTATCCTGGGCGACAACTCGATCATGAACGTGTTTTTAAATCCTATGTTGGGACTTGGCTACATTTTATCCGCTCTTATTCTCGTTTCATTCTTCTCGGAAGGCGACGATCATACTTCGGTAAAAGGACTTCGTCTTGTCATGACGGGGTATTTGATTTTTACTTTTGTGTTTTCCTTATTCGGAGCGCTGATCTGGTATCAAGCTCTCTGACCGACATTTCCGCCTCGGAAAGGCTCCCGTTTAAGGGAGCCTTTTTCTTTTACCATCATTCTTACGGCTTGCCGATGTTGCGGATAAAATTCGAAAAGAGTAAGATATCATTAACAATTCATTATGCTTTCCCATGCGACGGAGAATCGACTTATGAAGGAACGCCGGCATGTATTGATAACGGGAGCCTCACGGGGAATCGGAGCGGAAACGGCGCGTTTGTTTGCCTCTCGCGGGTATGCGGTTACTGTTTTATATCGTAAAAATTCCTATTTGGCGGATCGTGTGGTATCCGAGATCCGGGGAATGGGACAGGAGGCTGTTTCTTTTCGCGCGGATATGAGGGATTACTCAGCGGTCAAAAGCGTTACCGCTCAGGCTATGCTTGAATTCGGAGCCGTCGATGTTTTGGTAAGCAATGCGGGTATATCCAATTTTTCCGTATTTCAGGATGTTACTCCGGAAGCTTTTCAAGAAATGATTGATACTCATATCATGGGATTATTTAATATCACGCACGCTGTATTGCCCGGGATGATTTCGCGGAAAACCGGCAGTATTGTTACGGTATCTTCCGTTTGGGGGATTACCGGTGCATCATGTGAAGTTGCTTATTCAACGGCCAAGGCAGGAGTAATCGGATTTTCCAAAGCTTTGGCCAAAGAGGTCGGTCCTTCCGGGGTTCGAGTGAATTGTGTCGCTCCCGGACTGATCGATACGGATATGAATGCTAAGCTCAGCGTGAAGGAAATTCAATCCATTTGTGATGAAACGCCATTGGGTCGTATCGGATGTGCTTCGGAGGTTGCGGAGGCCATCTATTTTCTCGCTTCCGACCGTTCGGAATTCATTACCGGACAGGTAATCAGCCCGAACGGCGGATTGCTTATCTAGTTCTCTAAACAGGAAAGGAGAGCGATATGAAATCTTTGGAATATGCACTTCAAACGGAAAACGAAGGTATCGAGTTCTATCTGTCCAAAGCGGAGGCGAATAAGGAGAATTCGTTACACAAATTGTTTATTATGATTGCCAAAGATGAGCTCAGGCACGCCGGAATTATTCGAAAATTAATGCAGGGCATCCTGGAGGATTTACCGGAAAATGAGACATTGGCGTCTTTTACGAGTATCTTCCGGGATGCAGAGGAGGTAATGAGTGATGTTTATTCTTCTTCGGAACAACTGAACGTATATCGTTTGGCAAGAGAAATCGAAAAGAAAGGAATGGACGTCTATCATCAGATGCTTGCTGATAGTCATAATCCAAAAGAAAAGGAAATTTATCAATACCTTTTGGACCAGGAAAGAGAACACTATTCTCTTTTTGACGAGTTAGTGACTCGTGTTTCCCGGCCCGAAGAATGGGTAGAGTCAGCGGAGTTCGGTCCGCGCGAAGAGTATTAGAATGTTCATTAACAAACCGGATAACCTAATCCGTCAATTGAAGCGATCCACCGCAGTTATTCTTGTCCCATTTGTTATTATCGGGGTGTGCTTGTTTCCGGTATCCGCCGAATCGATTTTGAACGCGTCACTTACTAAGGTCAATGCCTGGCAAGAAGGAAGCATTTACCGGACTCAATATTCTCTTTCGATTGTCAATGACGGTTCCGATTCGGTTTTGGGATGGACGGTAAAATTATCGGTACCGGAAGGCTCCTATATGAATTCATCGGACGGATGGAACGGCTCTTATTCGATTCGGGACGAAATTCTTACCATTATACCCCTTAGCTATAATCAAGAGATACAGCCTGGCCACACGGTTTCCGATATCGGTTTTATCATTTCCTGTAAGAAAAAATCAGAAGTAACGGTCATCAGCGTTTCGTCCGGCTCGGAAATCCCTTCTCCCACGGGGATCGGGCCAACTCAATCCGCCTCGAACACCGATCCGACCTCGACGGGACCGGACGACCCGGAACGGCCCGATACCGTCCAAGGCGACGATTATCTGACGACAAACGGAAACCGGATCGTCGACCGGAACGGTTCCGTGGTTTGGCTTACCGGTATCAATTGGTTCGGATATAACACCGGCACGAATATTTTCGACGGGGTATGGACCTGTAACATGGAAGATGCGCTGGAGTCGATCGCGGATCACGGATTCAATCTCTTGCGTATTCCGATTTCTTCCGAATTGGTATTAGAGTGGGAGAAGGGCATCTATCCGGAAGCCAACTACAACCGGGCGACGAATTCAGAACTCACATCGATGAACAGCCTGGAGATTTTCGATTACGCGATCCATATTTGTGCCGAGAACGGACTCAAAGTCATGTTCGATATTCACAGTGCGGAAACCGACGCGATGGGGCATATGACGAACCTGTGGTATACCGATCGGATCTCTGTCGAACAGTACTACGCTTCGATCGAATTTCTGGCAGACCGATATAAAGACGACGACACTTTGATCGCATTCGACCTCAAAAACGAGCCGCACGGCAAGCCGCACGAGGTCGGGGCGATCTGGAATGACTCGGAGGACCCGAGCAACTGGAAGCACGTCGCCGAAACGGCCGGAAACCTTATCCTGGACATTAATCCGCACCTCCTGATCCTGATCGAAGGGATCGAGATCTATCCGAAGGATTTATCGAAAAACGCGGGCTACGCATCCGAGGATTCCGCCGATTATCACTTTTGCTGGTGGGGCGGAAATCTCCGGGGCGTACGCGATTATCCGATCGATTTCGGGTCGCCGGAGCGAAACGCACAAATCGTCTACTCGCCGCACGATTACGGCCCGGATGTATATCAACAACCGTGGTTTTCGGGCGAATTCACCTATGAGTCGCTTCAGGTGGATTGTTGGAGCGACAATTGGCTCTACATCCATCGAGAGGGGATCGCGCCGCTCTTGATCGGGGAGTGGGGAGGGTTTATGCGTGAGCCGAATCTTTCGTGGATGACCTTCCTGCGCCAATTAATCGCAGAGGAAGCGATCCATCATACTTTTTGGTGCTATAACGCGAATTCCGGGGATACAGGCGGGTTAGTCGAGCATGACTTTATCACTTGGGATGAGGAGAAGTACGAGTTTGTAAAAGAGGTCCTCTGGCAGGAGGACGGACATTTCGTCGGACTGGATCACGTGGTCCCTTTGGGAAAAGCGGGAAACGGTATAGCACTTTCGGAGGCGACCGGGATGGAAGTTTTGCCTGCGTCAGAGCCGGAAGTAACGCAGTCAATAACAGAAACTACCGCTTCAGACTCTTCCGTCGGTGAACCCATCGACCCCGTTGCAACGGACGCAAAAGAAGACGCAACGATTGATTCCGTTAATGATCAGGAACGCAATGCCGTTAAAGATCATAACCGATTGATTACCGTGATTATCATCATTTCGATTGTCTCAGTCGCCGTCATAGGGGTTACCATTTACAAACGTCTGAAAAAGCGTTGATGTTCGTAGTATTAACGGGACTTTGCTTGGCAGGGGAGACGCGATTCGAACACGCAACCAGCGGTTTTGGAGTTCATTTATATGGGTTTGATTCGTTTCCGGGAAATCCGGAAAGCTTCGATCTGATTGGGGTTACAGCGATTTTAAGTTTAAGCTGATTGTGTCTAATCTGACCTGTTTTGATATGTTTTCATAAAAAGTGTGGACAGATTGTGGACAGGTTGCGCTTATAGAGAGTAGTAAAAAATTTGTAATTCGGGTGTAATCGGGATGCGCCGGGGCAGAGATTAACGATTTTTTTATGTTCAATTGTCAGACCTAATTGCAAATTTAGGAGTGCAGTTATCGGAACATGACTTGAAAAGTGTTCGATGTTATTGAATGAGAATGACAACTCCGCAAGTATTAATACAAAACTATATATCAAATGTATAAATAATTCTTGACAGGGGGGGGTATGATATTAATATTAATAAGCTTAGTAAATTGTCTGCAACATGCTTAACGTCCCCAACATTTTTGGTTTCGTCAGAATACATAATGATTATTGGCTTTAGCGAAACAATAAAAGAATATTATCAATATTTTGAGGCAACACAATGACTAAACTTGTCGCTAATAACGTGTCTAAAAAATTCAAGTCGCATCAGGTTCTTCAGGGATTATCCTTTAATTGCGAAGACGAGATTTTATTTATAGCGGGAAAAAACGGCGCGGGAAAGACGACCTTTATTCGATTGGCACTAGGAATGGAACGACTGGATAAAGGAGAAATTCATTATGAAGGTGATAAAGAATTATCAACAAGTGAGTTGAGAAAAGGTTGTGTCTTCGATACTCCTTGTCTATTTATGGAAATGAGCGGACAAGAAAATATCAACATATTTTGTACTGGAGACTTACAGGATCACACGCATATCAATCAAATTCTTGATCGTCTCAATATTGATCATAGGTTTCTCATGCAAAAAGCAAAAACATACTCGTTTGGTCAGCAACATCGATTAAATGTTGCTATCGCGCTTATAAGGAAGCCCCAAGTTTTATTTTTAGATGAACCGACAGTAGGACTTGATCCTGTATCATGGGAGCTAGTTAAAGAAAGTATAATACTCAATCAACAACAACAGAAAGGGTGCGTCATAATAACCGGACAAGACTTTTCTGAAATGGAGAAAATGGCAAATAAGGTTTTGATTCTAGACGAAGGCCAAAATAAATATCTTGGAACACCGGAGGAATTAATTAGAAGATTTCCCAAACGAATACTGCTCAAGACAAAATCTGCCTCATTGCCCGAAGATATTAAAAAACATATTGTACAGGTTGATGCAGACGAAAACGAAAATTTCAGTTATCTCTTCTCAGCCGGAGAACAAACAGATGATGTTTTCATTCGTATAAAAAACAGCGCAATAGAAATTACGCATTTGTCAATAATTGAAACTAATTTGAAAGAAGCTTTTATGAAAACAATTAATTTATAACATGAAATGCTTGTTGAGTGTCTGTAAATATGAATATTTTGAGAAAGGAGATTAACCAACTAATATTGGTTAGTTGCTGTGTGGTCCATAAGTGATAGACTGTATAAAGAGCGAGATTAAAACATTTTATTATTCTAGGGTTTTATGGATAGGAATCTTGGTAATTCTGGTAATTCCGCTGTATTTTCAAATCACTACTTGTCAGCAACTGCAGGATGTTGCCATCAATCAAGTAGAAACGTACGAAGAAGTGAATGCAAGTGGTGATGAGTGCGATTTATCTGATTTAGTAATAACTATTCAAGAAATGCATAAAACCTTTCACCCTCAGACATCAATTAACAATAGCCTTGCTGTCATGATTGGGCTTGGAATGTTGGGTTTTCCGGCACTGTTTTCTGTTTTTGCAGGCAAAGAATACAGGCGATATACTATAAAACCCAAAATAGTATATTTTTCATTACTTAAAGTATTCGTTGCAAAAGTACTAGTTGCGATGGCATGTTTACTTGGTTTTCTTATGATATATTCTTGTATTTGTTATGTTGTCATGAAAATGTGCTGGGAAAAATATCTAATGGGCATTTTTGACAGTTCAAGTATTCAATTTGAAGTTTTTCGCTTTACGATGTTTAAGAACATGGAATTATTGTTTTTGGTATTTACAATACTCATGTTCTTTACGTTTTTTTGCATGCTTGTATCATTTGTTTTTAAAAGTAGTGTTGCTGGTATTATCGCCACAATCGTTTTCAATTACGTAACGCTTCCGACAAAATATAGTCCTCATCATATTTTCTACAATTTTATCAATCGTTCTTTTTATCAGAGTTCAGTGAGTGCATTCGAATTTAAAGAGAACATGGATGCAACATTATCAAGTAGAGTGGGGATAGTTGTTTTATCACTGTATCTTTTAGTAGGTGTAGTTGCTTTATTAGTGTTAGGAAAGACACAAAAAAACTAGCAAAAAATCGGCGAATCAATTCAATTATGATAATGAAAACCAAAAGTCCCGAAGCCATAGAGCCGCGGGACTTTTGCCTGGCAGGGGAGACGCGATTCGAACACGCAACCAGCGGTTTTGGAGACCGCTGCTCTACCATTGAGCCACTCCCCTAAATAATGTGTTTTAACGCTCGCGTTGTTACGCAAATGAAACATTCACAAGTGTAATAGACGGTTTGCATCGTGTCAAGTTGAATGTTATGATTTTTGTTGGGTGATTGTGTACGTTATTGAGAATAATTTACTTAAGGAGGACCGCAAAGTGGTACTTGCCGTAATCGGAATCGGGAATATGGGACAGGCTCTCGTAACCGGTTTTTTACGTAAAGGTCTATTGAACGCTAAGGATATTCGTGTTTTCGATATTGATGAGAATAAAGCGACCGGATTTTCGCGAAAGACCGGTTGTGAGCTAGCGGAGAGCGCGACCGATGCGGTCGATAAAGCCGATTATGTTTTGATTGCCGTTAAACCTCAGGTGTTTGATCAAGCAATGGAAACAGTAGCTCACAGAATCAGCTCGACAACGGTTGTCATTTCGATTGCAGCAGCCGTTTCCGTTTCAAGAATTCAAAGTTTTTTACGCAAAGGCACGCCGGTCGTTCGCGTGATGCCGAATACGCCTGCTCTGGCGGGTGCCGGAGTCAGCGCGATATGTTTTTCGAACACCAACGATAAACAGCGGGAGCTGATCATCGATTTGCTGAAAACCTGCGGCATGGTAATTCCTTGTGATGAAATTACGCTCGACGCGATCGGATCCGTCTCCGGGACGGGTCCGGCTTATGTGATGCTTTTTATCGAGGCAATGGCCGATGCCGCCGTTAAACTCGGGATTTCCCGAAAGGTAGCTTATGAGATTGCCGCAATGACGGTCTACGGATCCGGGAAACTTGTCATTGATACCGGTCTTCACCCCGCGATCCTCAAAGATCAGGTCTGCTCACCGGGCGGTACTACGATTGAGGGAGTAATCAGCCTTGAAAAGAACGGCTTCAGATCTGCCGTTCATGAAGCGGTGAGTGCAGCTGCCAAAAAGAAAAACGAAATGACCGAGGCGAAAAAATGAGCGGCATCCCCGAAGTGTTCGTATATACGGACGGAGCATGCTCAGGCAATCCGGGCCCGGGGGGATGGGGTGCCGTATTGGTTTGTGCCGGACGGGAGAAGGAGGTTTCCGGAGGAGAGCGCTCGACAACCAACAACCGTATGGAGCTTGTCGCCGCCATTGAGGCGATGAATCTTTTAAAGCAACCCTGTCGGGTTCGTGTTTTCAGCGACAGCGCTTATCTGGTCAATGCCTTCCGTTTGGGATGGATCGATAATTGGAAACGAAACGGGTGGAAGAACAGCGCTCGGGAAACCGTCAGCAATCTTGATTTATGGAAGGATCTCGATCGACTTTCTTCGATCCACCAGATTGAATGGATAAAAGTTAAGGGACATTCCGGACATGAATATAATGAACGGTGTGACGTTCTGGCGACGTCAAAAGCGTCTGAATTTTCAAAATCCGAAAGGACGGAACATGAGCAATAGCGATAGTTTTGCCGAAAAAGCATCCAAAGTGAATTTTTCTGCCGGACATAACGGGAAGGTTTATACCGATTGTCAGTTAACGGAACAAGTCATAGAAAATAAAGACATATTTTCGGGTCGTGTTTTTTCCGTAGAAGTCTCCGAGGTTCTTCTTCAAAACGGAAACACCGCTTTTCGCGAGATTGTCCGGCATAACGGCGGTGCGGCGGTCGTCGCTTTGGACGATGATAGAAACGTATATATGGTGCGTCAATTCCGTTGTCCTTTTTTTGAGATAATGCTTGAGATTCCGGCAGGGAAACTGGAGATGGGAGAGGACCCGAAAGAATGTGCATTTCGTGAGCTGACGGAAGAAACCGGCCTCATCGCACAGAATATAGATGATCTGGGCGTTTTTTATCCCAGCCCCGGTTATTGTTCGGAGAAGCTCTTCCTTTTTTTGGCAACGGGACTTACCCTTAAAGAATCCAATCCGGATGAAGGAGAGTTTTTGAATGTACATCGTATTCCGCTTGATACTCTTCTTCAGAAAATCGATTTGGGGGAAATTAAGGACGGAAAAACAATCGCTGCGTTATTGAAGACGGCAAGGAGGCTTGAACTTGAGCTCGGGTGAGTCACAACCGGTCAATTACGGCAAGGAAGTTACCGGCGTGGTGTTTTTTGCATTCGCCGTTGTCTTTGGTATTTCGTATTATTTGCCTGCCTCGGCGACCGGTATGCTCGGAGAGTTGTTGCGCGGGTTTGGAAAGGGATTGGTCGGTATCGCCGCATACGCGATTCCCGTGCTTCTGATTTATGCTTCGATCGACTATTTTCTGGAGAAACGAAAAAATATCGCTCCGATCCGGGTTCGTTCGGTCCTGTTGCTGCTTTTGTGCGCTTCTTCATTAATGGCCGCCCTGACGATCGACCCTGCCCTGATTCGCGAGCGATGTCTTGACTCGACCGGAAATGAAGCACTTGCCTGGGATGGATTGATTCTGTTATGGAAATCCGGAATCGATCCCTCCGCCGTTTTGATACAGCCGGATCAAGTTCTTCTGCCGGGAGGATTGATCGGCGGCTCGCTGGCACTCGGATTGCGTTTGCTTGCCGAAAAAACCGGCGCAATCGTCATCATATCGGCATTCACACTGGCACAGGTTATATTGATATTTAATGTTTCGTTGGCAAGAACCGCGTCCAAAACGGCCGAAGCCATTCGCGCGACGACCCAAAAGGCATCGGAGGCTTTTCGAACCGGGAGAGAATCATTTCGTTCTTTCGGGCAATCCAATACCGATCATGAATCATCAGATTCGCGCGATACGGGGTTTGGTTATATAGAAACGGTTGATGAGTCGCCTTTTGATGAAATTCGATTTGATACACATCCCGGATTTATTGACCTTGACGGAACGGATGCTCCGATGACGGCGTCATCGTACCGGGGAGGAGATACCCCCTTTAATGTAGATTTATCAAAGCCGCCCGCCCCTGACCCGCAAAGTTATGAGCCAATGATTAAACCGGTCGAGAAAAAAGTGAACATTGATTTTCTAAAGGAACCCCGAGAACCGATTCCCACAGGAGCCGGACCGAAAACATCCGACATGCCGGACTTTCTTCGTGGTGAAAAAGAAGCGACATGGCTGGACATATCCGTGGGCGGAAGCAATAAAAAACCTCAAATAGTCGATCATATTCCGATCAAACGGATCGGTGTTGACGGTTCCGAGTATTTACCCGTTTCGATGGATAAAGACGAAATTTCGGATGCTTCCGGTAAAAGAAAGCATTCCGAATCTTCGACTTCCGGAGAACGTGTAAAACCCTCTTCGGGAGGAACTCGTTCATCTGCTTCTGCCGGAGTATATTCAAAAACTGCTTATCGAACCGCTCCGCCGGCATTACTTCGGGCAGATCGACAGAATGAATCTGCTCGAAACACCAAAAACACGCTTGCGACTCAGGGCAAGAAGCTGGTGGACACTCTGGCGAGCTTCGGGGTCGATGCAAAGGTAATCAATGTTACCCACGGCCCGGCCATTACTCGCTTTGAATTGGCACCCGGTCCGGGTATTAAGGTCAGTCGAATCGTTAATCTTACCGATGATTTGGCATTGGCGATGGCTTCCGTCGGTGTCCGTATAGAGGCGCCCATACCGGGCAAATCCGCGATCGGCGTTGAAATCCCGAATTCCGAAACCGTTCCGGTTTCCTTGCGCAGTCTGATTGATTCGCCGGCTTTTCGAAAAACAGGGTCGCCTTTGACCGTTGCTTTGGGCAGGGACATCCCCGGGAATCCGATTTTTTGCGATTTGACGACCATGCCGCATCTTCTGATCGCCGGTGCGACCGGATCAGGAAAATCCGTATGCATCAATGCGATTCTAATCAGCATCCTTTGTAAGGCAACTCCGGATGATGTTAAATTAATCTTAATTGACCCGAAGGTGGTTGAATTATCGATGTACAACGGCATTCCGCATTTGCTGGCACCGGTCGTCACCGATCCCAAGAAGGCAGCGAATACGTTGCACTGGGCAGTCGGTGAAATGACACGCAGATATGCGCTTTTCGCTGAAGCGAGTGTTCGCGATTACCGAGGTTTCAATGAAGTGCTCAAAATCAACCGCGAGCCGAGCTTGCCTCTGATTCTGATTGTGATCGATGAGCTTGCGGATCTGATGCAGGTAGCGTCAAAGGAAGTCGAGGAGTCGATTGCCCGATTGACAGCGATGGCACGAGCCGCCGGCATTCATTTGTTGATAGCGACTCAAAGGCCTTCGGTTGACGTCATTACCGGTGTAATCAAGGCCAACATACCTTCCCGTATTGCTTTTGCCGTTTCATCACAGGTGGACAGCCGTACAATTCTGGATATGGGCGGGGCGGAAAAGCTTCTCGGTCGCGGAGACATGCTTTACTATCCGCAAAGCATGGCAAAACCGCAGAGGGGCCAGGGTGCCTTTGTTTCGGATGCGGAAGTGGAATCGGTTATTGAATATTTAAAAGCACAAAACATGGGGACCTATGATCCGGAAACGGCGGAAGCCATCGTTTCCTCTTCGGCCGCCTCATCCGGAGATTCCTTTCGTTCCAAGGGCGAGGATGACGATCTTCTTCCCCAAGCCGTAGACATCGTTCTGTCGGCCGGTTCTGCTTCCGTCTCCATTCTTCAAAGACGAATGAATATCGGATACCCGAGGGCGGCACGATTAATTGACGTTATGCAGGACAAGGGGTATATCGGGCCTTTTGAGGGAAGCAAGCCAAGGAAACTTCTGATTACACAAACCCAATGGTTGGAAATTCAAGCGAGAAAGGAAGACTGATTCATGTCCGCTGTAATTATTTCGGGAAAAGATATCGCGTCCCGGATCCGGGCCGAGATTAAGACGGAAATCGATAGTTTAAAATCTAGAAACGAGGGGAACAATGATTTCATCCCGCCCGGCTTGGCCGTAATACTGATTGGTGACGATCCGGGTTCGAAAATTTATGTACGAAATAAAAGAACCGCATGCTCGGATGTCGGCATTCGTTCATTCGCTTATGAAATGGATTCGGATGTAACCGAAAATCAAATACTTTCCTTAATCGATCAACTGAATCGCGACCCGAATGTGCACGGAATTCTTTGCCAGCTCCCTTTGCCGGAGCATATCGATGAATATTCGATTATTTCTGCGATCAGTCCACAAAAAGACGTAGACGGATTCCATCCGATCAACAAAGGTCTTCTTTCCATGGGAAAAAACTGTCTGGTTCCGTGCACTCCGCTCGGATGTGTTGAAATGCTAAAGATTTCCGGGATTGAAATTTCCGGCAAGGATTGTGTTATTGTCGGGCGAAGCAACATCGTAGGGAAGCCGCTGGCATCTTTGATGCTTAACGAAAACGCAACAGTTACGATTGCCCATTCCAAGACAAGGAACCTAAAGGAGCTATGCCGAAAAGCGGATATCCTTGTCGCTGCGATCGGTAAATGCGGTTTTATTACCGGTGAGTTCATCAAAAAGGGTGCGGTCGTTATTGACGTCGGAATCAATCGAGACGAAAACAACAAAGTCAGAGGCGACGTTTTATTCGATGAAGCGGTACAAATCGCGGCTGCAATTACTCCGGTTCCGGGTGGTGTCGGAGTAATGACGACAACGATTCTGATGAAAAATACTCTAAAGGCCTATCGGGGAATCATCGAAAAGGAGAAACAAACATGAGTAAGTCGCATACCATTCGAACCGCTGAAATCATCTGCGTCGGAACGGAACTTCTCATGGGTCAGGTCATCAATTCCAATGCCAACTTTTTGGCTTCCGAACTGGTTTCTCTGGGTATCTCCTCATACAGGCAGATCACAATCGGAGATAATATGCAAAGATTGCGCGAACAAATCCTCGCTTCTGCGAAACGATCCGACCTTGTGGTAATAACCGGAGGATTAGGCCCGACATCAGACGATATTACTATGGAGGCCGCTGCCGAAGTCGCCGGGAAACAGCTGGAGCTTCATGACCCGAGCTATGAACACATCAAACAATACTACCGACGCATATGTCGGAACATGCCTCAAAACAACATTAAGCAAGCGATGATTCCTCCGGAGTCGATTGTTTTTATTAACAAGAACGGCACTGCGCCGGGCGCAATGTTTCTGTGTAATGCTTCGACCGAGGATGATCCGGTCCATCAGTCCTATCTGGTTTTATTGCCCGGTCCTCCATCGGAAATGAGACCGATGTTCCTGGAACAAGTACGACCGTTTTTGGAAAAACATAATTCCGCTCGTTTTCGGACCGAATTCGTCCGTTTATACGGCATCGGAGAATCTGCGGCGGAAGAGCGAGTGAAGGATTTGATTGACGCTCAAACCAATCCGACCATAGCACCCTATGCTTCCGAGGGAGAGTGCCTCTTTCGTATTACGCAAAGAATAGAGTCCGAAAACGAAGCGGACCTCATCTCGCCGATTGTAGATACGTTCAAGGAGCGGTTCGGTGATTATATCTATGAGATCGGAGGAAGAAGTCTTAAGGAAGTGGTTTTTGATCTTCTTTTCGAGCGAAAAATGACGTTATCCTTTGCGGAAAGCTGCACGGCCGGAATGGCATCCTCGGAATTTGTGGATGTCCCGGGCTCATCGAAAGTATTGATGGGCAGTATCGTTGCATATGACAATAACGTCAAGGAACAGCTCCTCGGAGTGACTGCCGACGTTCTGACCGATATGGGATCGGTGAGCCGGGAGTGTGCGGAACAGATGGCGGAGGGATGCAGAAAACTCTTGAATACGGATATTGCCGTATCCATTACCGGAATCGCGGGACCGACGGCATACGGAACGAATAAACCGGTCGGTCTTGTATATTTGGCAATTTCCGATAAGAACGGAACGGAAGTGTCCGAAATCAATCTTTCCGGAAATCGAATGAGAGTTCGACGTGTATCCGTTCTTCATGCATTCAATATGATCCGTAAGAGGCTTCAATGATTCCGAAAAACGCATTCGCAAACGAAATCCAGCCGTCCTCAAATCGCGAAAAGGGGATTGCTGTCGCGACATTTTTGGTCATAATCGGCTTGTTTCTTTCAAAAATAACCGGATTTCTTCGGGAGATATTGGTTTCGTACCAATTCCCGGACGATCTTCAAGATGCTTTCACAACCGCATTTTATGTTCCCGATTTAGTCTATCAGCTACTGGTAGGAGGAGCAATTCAAGCGGCGATTACACCCTCTTTGGCAAGATCCATTCGTTTGGGAGAAGAAAAGAAGGGGATTCGAAGTGTGGGTATCTTTATTAGCGCAGCTGCAGTCGTCATGTTGGCCGCAGTTATTATCGGTGCCGTATTTGCCGAACGCTTGTATCCCGTTCTTTATCCGAATCCCGATAAGCGTGACATGGTCTTGATGGCAGCAAGGGCGTCGAGAATTCTTCTCCCGCAAGTCTTTTTCATGATGCTTGCCGCCTTTTCAATCGGCATATTGAACGCGTATAAAAAATTTACCGCAACAGCCATGGGGCCGACCGTATATAATGTGCTCGTTCTCCTGTCAATCCTGTTTTTCGGAGGCCCGAGCGAGTCCGCTTTGTATCGTTGCGTCATCGGGATTATGCTTTCGGCACTCGGATATTTTCTATTTCAGCTTGCTGTTGGATTTACGTATCTGAATTCATTTCGTTTCAGTTTACGAATCAACGATGACGGCTTCAAAACCATTTTCTTTTTGGCCGTTCCGATTCTTGTTTCCTCCGCAATCATTCAAATCAATACCATTGTTATCAGTTCGTTTGCGTCCTCTTTTCCGGAAATGATTCAGTTCCCTCTTCGGAATGCGGTCACTCTATGGCAATTGCCCTATGGAATCTTTGCCGTCGGAGTGGGTACTGTCATGCTCCCGTCTGTTGCTTCCCACTTCGCCGGTGGACGAAAGGATTTGGCTTCGGATCTGTTGTCTTCTTCTCTCAGGAACGCTTTATTTTTGACGGTTCCGATGACCGCCCTTCTGATTATGATGCCTGCGGATATCGTATCGGCTGTGTTTCGTTGGAACAGTTATTATACGGCCGACCGTGTTATCCTTGCTTCACAATTGCTACTCGGTTATTCTGCTGCGGTCATTATTCATACCGTTATATTTATATACAATCAGGCATATTTCGCGATCGGTAAAACCTACGTTCCGCTAATTTCGGGCATTATTAATCTGGCGGTTGTTTTTATTTTGAATTTCTTTTTGCTTTCGATTTATCCGACCCCGCTCGTCCTTACCGTTTCATATTCTGTCGCCAGTTTTATCTCTGCAGTATTTCTTTCATTATTTTTTCGAAAAGACAAAGAATTGGCTCCGAAACACTTACTTCGATTTGCCCTCAAATCATCGCTGTGTCTCTTGTTTATGGTGGTCGCTCTGTATCTTGCAAACAAAATTCCTTTCATTCCGACGGGAAAGATTTCCGAAATCCTATATGTTGCTGCTCGTGCCGTTTTTGGTCTTCTAATCTATCTTATATGCGCATATCTTCTTAAGATGCCTGAATTACGATCATCCGTGAATCGTATTGCACGCAGATTCCGATCCGGAAACGAAAAGCCTGCCGATAAGTAATGACGGATAAGCGGGATGATTTGTCGAAAACAAGTGATTATTTCGGTTGACGATTGAATAAACTATTCGTATAATTGAT
The DNA here is from genome assembly GCA_012729635.1 of Clostridiaceae bacterium. Classification (GTDB taxonomy): domain Bacteria; phylum Bacillota; class Clostridia; order Saccharofermentanales; family Saccharofermentanaceae; genus JAAYCT01. The sequence goes on from JAAYCT010000033.1 coordinate 144,111, forward strand.
ATTAATAAGAACGTATGTTCGTTAAGGAGGAACTCATGGCTAAGTCAAACAAGGCTCCGGGAAAGTCCACGCAAGAAATATCTCAGAAATCGAATTCCGAGCGAGAGAAAGCTTTGGATTCGGCCCTGCTCCAGATTGAAAAGCAATTCGGCAAGGGAGCGATTATGAAACTCGGAGAGCGAGTGAATATGCAAATCGAGTCGATTCCGACCGGTGCGCTGACACTGGATCTCGCTCTCGGCATCGGCGGAGTGCCGAAGGGAAGAGTTATAGAGATTTTCGGACCGGAGTCTTCGGGTAAAACGACTGTGGCATTACATATCGTTGCCGAAGCCCAGAAAGCAGGCGGCACGGCAGCCTTTATTGATGCAGAACACGCTTTGGATCCTACCTATGCGGAAAGGATCGGAGTAAACATTGATGACTTGATTGTTTCACAACCGGATACCGGAGAGCAGGCTCTTGAAATTACAGAGGCACTGGTTCGAAGCGGAGCGGTGGATGTTGTAGTAGTCGATTCGGTAGCGGCACTGGTGCCGAAAGCCGAAATTGACGGTGAAATGGGCGATTCTCATGTCGGTCTTCAGGCCAGACTGATGTCTCAGGCGCTTAGAAAGCTTGCCGGAGTGATCAGCAAGTCCAGTACCGTTTGTATATTTATCAATCAGTTGCGGGAGAAGGTTGGTATTATGTTCGGAAATCCGGAAACGACTCCCGGCGGACGAGCTTTGAAGTTTTACTCCTCGGTACGATTGGATGTCCGACGGACCGAGAGTCTTCGGGTCGGAAACGAAATTATCGGAAATCACACTCGGGTTAAGGTGGTAAAGAACAAGGTTGCCCCGCCGTTTAAAGAAGCAGAATTCGATATTCTTTACGGAGAAGGCATTTCCAAAGAAGGATGTATTCTGGATCTTGCGGTTACAAGGGACATCGTGGAAAAAAGCGGTGCGTGGTTTTCCTACAAGGGAGAAAGAATCGGGCAGGGGAAAGATAATGCCCGAACCTTTCTAAAGGAGCATCCGGAAATTAGGGATGAATTAGAAAATTTAATCCGAGAAAACATTCTGGTTTCCGTTGACGAGGAACAGGATAACACCGAGGATTCGGTTGATTCGGAGATCCTTGGAATCGACTTGTAAAATAGAATCATTACATTTAATTTTTTCGGCATGAGGAGACGGTTTTGATCGATCAAAATACAGATAATTACCGACACGCCCGCGAACTTGCGGTGAAATACATAGGAATTTCCAACAAAACATGCGGGAAGGTTCGATCTCATCTGGAAAAGAAGGGCATTCCTGAAAGTGTTATAAACAAGGTGCTCGAAGACTTATCCGACGCAGGTTATATCAACGATCAAGGGGTTGCCCGATCCATTATCGCCTCCAGAAAAGGAAAAAATTCAGAAGGAAGGCTTCGATTAAGATCGCGACTTTTATCGAGCGGAATTCCCGAACATGTTGTTGATTCCCAAATGGAAGCAGTGCCGAGCGACTCCGAGACAATCCTTTCACTTTTGCGGGATCATTTCCATGGCGAAGGCCCGATTGAGCTGTTAAGCGAGGATTACCGTGTCGTTTTCAAAAAGACCGCGAATCTACTGAAAAGTCGCGGATATTCTTATGATTTGATTCTTCATACTCTGAATCGTTTTTTTACGGAAGTTTTTGATTCCGATTCGGACGAACGGAATGCATTATGATCGGACAATCTTCGCCGGTGAAAGTATCGATAATAACGCTGGGATGTTCCAAAAATTTGGTTGATGCCGAGTGCATGTCGTCTATTCTGGAAAATGAAGGATATCAACTTGTCCCGTCGATGGATCAAGCCGATGTTATCGTAATCAACACCTGCGGGTTTATCGAGTCCGCAAAAAGGGAAGCAATAGATACGATTTTGGAGGCGGCGGATTACAAAAAGCCTTTGGGGAAGGCATCGAAAATCATTGTGACCGGCTGTCTGTCTCAGCGCTATCCGAATGAGATACTATCGGATCTGCCTGAAGTGGATGCTGTTCTGGGAACCGGTCATTATCAAAACATTGCAGACGTAATCAAAAGACTTCTTTCCGACTCGTGCAACATATCCTTAAAATATGTCTCAAAACCCGGAGGAACGGAACATTTGGCTCTGGGCCGAAATGTATCAACATTCCCGTATGCTTGGTTAAAAATTTCCGAGGGTTGCTCCAACGCATGCGCTTACTGCGCGATTCCGATAATCAGAGGTCCTTTTCAATCCCGTCCGATGGAAGATATTGTCAAGGAAGCAATCATTCTGTCCGGTCAGGGTTACAAGGAAATCATCCTGGCCGGTCAGGATACGACCTCCTATGGTAAGGATTTATATAAAAAACTGATTTTGCCTGATTTGATTCGTGAAATATCGAAAATCGATGGGATTGATTCGATTCGAATCATGTATGCGTACATAGACGGAATTACAGACGATTTAATCTATGAGATGAAGAATAATTCAAAGGTTGCTCACTATCTTGATATTCCGGTCCAGCACGGGGATGACGGCGTTCTCAGGCGTATGGGTAGAAAAGATCGAACGGCAGGGATTTCATCGGTCATAGACAAGCTGAGAAACGAAATGCCGGACATTATTTTGCGTTCAACCGTGATCGTCGGCTTCCCTGGGGAAACGGACGAGGAGTTTCATGCTTTATCCGATATGGTGCGTTTTTGGAGGTTTGATCGTCTGGGATGTTTTATTTTCTCATCGGAGGAAGGAACACGCGCAGCCGACATGAAGGATCCGGTCCCGGAAAGCATTGCTTTGGAACGATTCAATCAATTAATGACGATACAAAAGGAGATTTCATATCTGTCCAATCAGAAACGTTTAGGGTCAACATTTCAGGTTACTATTGATTCTGTTTCGGATGATGGTATATTCTACATTGGGAGGTCGTACGGGGAAGCTCCTGAGGTCGATCCCGTAATTCATGTTCTGGCAACCTCCTCGCCACTGATAATCGGCGGGAAATATAACGTTTCAATCGTTGATTGTTCCGCTTATGATATGACTGGAGTAACTGTTAATGAATTTACCGAATAAGCTTTCCGTTTTTCGTATTATTTTAATTCCCTTAATCCTTTTCTTCATGCTTCCGATCAGCGTATTCGGACTGCGGCCGGTGCACTGGAACGATTTTGTAAACAACTATGGATTGCTCGTATCAGGAACTCTTTTTGTCATTGCCGCTCTGACCGATTTGGCGGACGGAATGATTGCCAGAAAATATAAAATGATTACGAATCTCGGGAAATTTCTTGATTCTCTGGCCGATAAAATGCTGGTAATTTCTGTCCTTGTCGGTTTTGTGGAAAGAGATCGGATTTCGTCTTTTCTGGTTGTAATTATTGTGTTGCGCGAATTCATGGTGACCGGCTTACGATTAGTAGCCAGCAAAAGCGGATTGATCATGGCTGCCGAGATGATTGGTAAAATTAAAACCGTAACACAGATGATTGCCATAATATTTTTGTTTTTCGAGTCCCTGTTCGTATTCTGGACCGGGTTGATATTTCCTTCGCTTTCTGTCGAATCAATCGAGGCGGGGGTGCGTTTATGCGGGAATATATTTGTTGCCGTTTCGATTGTAATGACTATCATTTCCGGGCTGGATTATTTAATCCGTAACCGATCATTTCTCAAAGAAACAAAGGAATAGTTTGATTTTCAAATTATATTTCCCTAACTTTTGATATATGTATTGACTTTTTCTTCTGGTTCGGCTACAAACAATGTAACAGATAGTTTGTAGTCATTCAGGAGGTATGCAGATGTCAGGAGATCCGATTTTTGAAAACGTAAAGGCGATTCTCATTGAACAACTAGGTATTGACGGAGATTCGATTTCTCCGGAATCAAGTTTAATCGATGACTTGAATGCCGATTCACTTGATATGGTTGAGCTCGTTATGGCCATGGAGCAAGAGTTCGGAATTTCGATTCCTGATGAAGAGGCTGAGCGGATCAAAACGGTTGGAGACGCGATCGATTTTATTAAAACGAATTCGCAGTAATTTTCGGATACTGTCGCACTTGAGCTCCCGAAAGGGAGCTTTTTGCTTAAGGGGGACACGGCACTCATGACACATCCGATTCCTGCAGAAGAACTTCATTCCTTTCAGCGGTGTTTGGGATATCATTTTCTGAAAACAAATTATTTGATTACCGCATTAACCCATTCATCATATGCGTATGAATATAAGGAAGGGAAAATTTCCGATAATGAGCGTCTTGAATTCTTGGGTGACGGTGTATTGGGTTTCGTTATCGCCGATGAATTATATCGAAGAAAATGGCGAAAAAACGAGGGCTATCTTTCCAAAACCCGAGCATTGATTGTTTGTGAGGAAATGCTTGCCGAAATTGCCGGGAGGCTCGGAATACCGGGCATTCTTTTGCTCGGAAAGGGAGAGGACGCATCGGGAGGCAGAAACAAGCCTTCAAACCTTTCCAATGCTTTGGAGGCTGTTTTTGGCGCGGTATACCTAGACGGCGGGTTCAGCGCCGTTCAAAAGACGATTCTTTCCGTTATGAATGAATCAATTGAACGGGCGATTGCCGGATCATTGATTTTTGATTATAAGAGCCGGTTGCTTGAATGGTCCCAAAGCGGTTTTTCAGAAAACCCTTTATCCTTTGTGATTCTTGATGAGAACGGTCCGGTGCATAATCGTACTTATACGGCGGCGGTTCTTCTTGACGAGAAAATAATCGGAAAGGGTTACGGACAGAGCAAAAAATCTGCCGAACAGGAAGCGGCTCGAGATGCTATGGATCGTATCGATACCCAAAAGTCGCCCGATGATTTTTTTAGATAAAACATTCGGATAAAACCTTCTTCTTTTTCACAATCCCCTGATTTTGGTATATAATCTTATTCTGTACAAAGCGCGGAAGGATTCTGCTTAATGCATCTTAAAAAAATTGAAATCCAAGGCTTTAAGTCTTTTCCCGAATATACCCTGATCGAATTTGATAAAGGGATGACTGCGATCGTCGGACCGAACGGTAGCGGCAAATCAAACGTTACCGACGCCGTTCGTTGGGTTCTCGGCGAACAAAGCGTTCGAACCTTGCGCGGCGGAAAAATGGAGGATGTTATCTTTAACGGAACCCAATCCAGACGTGCGATGAATTATGCCGAGGTTTCGATTACCATTGATAATTCGGACGGCGTTTTAGAAATCGATTTTTCCGAAGTTCAGATTACACGAAGGTTGTACCGCTCCGGAGAAAGCGAATACCAGATTAACCGAGTCAACTGCCGACTTAAGGACATTGTTCAACTTTTTATGGATACAGGTCTCGGAAAGGACGGATATTCCATTGTCGGACAGGGTCGAATTGACGACATTCTCAGTTCGCGGTCGGAAGACAGAAGAAAAGTGTTGGAAGAGGCTTCGGGCATCGTTAAATATAAGGTTAGAAAAGAAGAAGCAGAGCGAAAGCTTCTTGCCTCTGAGCAAAATTTGATTCGAATCAGTGACATTCTGAGCGAACTTTCGGAACAGATTGAACCGCTTAAATCACAAGCGGAAAAGGCACGTTTTTATCATCGAACGTATACGGAATGGAAAGAGTTGGATATCGGTCTTACCCTCCATATGATCGATCGAAACCAGGCTTTCTTATCATCATCGGGAGACGAATACTCCGATATACTCGAGGAAATTCGCATACAGGAAGATGCAATTATCGAATTACGGGATAAAAACAGGGCGCTTACAGAAAAATCATCGGACATTGAGGTGCGGTTAGAGGAACTACGTGATAAGAAATCCGACGCATCCTCCGATATTCACAAAGTATTAAGCGATCTTGCCGTAATCATAGACCGGAAAAAGCAACTCAGAGATCGATTGCTTATAGGAGACGGAGAGGACGGAAATGCCCGCAATGAAATCGATCGTCTGGATGCACGAATCAAGGATCAGGAAATAAAAATTTCAAAATTGCTTTCACAAAAAGAAAAGTATGACATTGAGCTCCAAACTAAAGAATCTGAAATGAAAGAACTGCTTGTACATATCGATCAGGCCCACCGAAGAATCAACGAATCTAAAATACAAGCAGAGACGCTTTCGGAAGAAATTTTTGAATTACGGAATCAATACCAAACAATGATATCAGAGCGTATGCTTTTTGACTCAAACATCAAATCGCTTACCAATGAACGAGTCGTGTTAATTTCCGAAAAAGACAAATTATCTGCGATGCTCGATGAATCGGAATCGAAGCTTCATTCTGTTACCGCTCATTTAGCGAATACGAAGGATGCCCACAATAAGGCCAGAGACCAACTGGAGATTTTGCGTGACACCGCAGAGGAATACCGGTCGTCTCGAGAAGTAAAACTAAGAGAGAAGGAGAATCTCTCTTTTCGAAAAAGAACCCTTACCGAGCTGGAAGCCGGCAAGGAAGGTTATCAGGAGCCGGTCCGACGCTTGTTTGCCGATGCGGAAAAAGATGAATCTTTGTTCAAAAAGATTGTCGGAATCGTGGGCGATCTTATTCGAGTCGAAAAACAATACGAAACCGCCATTGAAATCGCTCTGGGTCAATCGATCCATCATATTGTCACAAATAACGAGGATGAGGCGAAAGAAATCATCGCGTATTTAAAGGAAAAACATTACGGCAGAGCCACATTTTTACCCATTTCCGTAATACGCCCGAGAAGCCTGGAATCAAAAATGAAGCAAACCGCTCAAAAGCAAAAGGGATTTATCGGTGTTGCTTCTGATTTAGTATCATACGATTCTTCATTAAGCGGGATTGTCGGAAATTTGCTCGGAAGGATTATCATTGTTGATCATTTAAGCAACGCTATTGATATTGCTCGTTTAACCGATTATTCATTTCGTCTGGTAACAAAAGAGGGCGATGTTGTTAACCCCGGCGGATCGCTTACCGGGGGAAGCATTCGAAGACAGGGAACCGGAATTCTGGGAAGAGGCAGAGAGCTGGAGGAACTATCCGAACGTATTCTTGCGGTTGATGAAGAAATTTTAAAATGCGACGAATTAACAAAAGATAGTAACGATAGAATAAATGAATGTGCTCGAAATTCGCTTGAACTTGATCATCTGATTCGTGAACAAATGGTACTCGTCGCAAAGGCGGAGTCCGAGTGCAAGGGGTTACGAGATGATTCCGATCGTATCGAGAAACGATTGGCTATCGTAGAAAAGGAATTGGATTCAATCTCAACGAAACGAATTTCCATCCAAAACGACATGGAAGAACTCGATCAATCCGTTTCGGAAAAAGATACGGAGATGATTTCTTTACGTTCATCTCTTTCTAAATCGGACGAAGAAAAGGCAGCGGTACAAGCCCGACTTGATAATTTACGCTCAGACATATCCGACATGAAAATCTCCTCAGAATCGGTGGCTATTTCTCTGACCGGATCGGAAGAAGTCCTGGATCTTTTAAAGCAAGAAAAACAAGGGTTTTCCGCAGGTCTTAAGAAATTGCTTGAAGAAAGGGAGCATGCAAAATCCGAAGTCGTCCGATTAGGCAAAGAAGAAGAGATTAAGACAGCGATTCGCGATGAATTGATGCTCAAAGAGGATCAGATCACGGCCCAAATCAAAGATCTCGTTATAACAAAGGAAGAAATTGAGCAACAACTATCGGGGTTCATTGATCGACTGTCGCAGGCATCATCCCGATTATCGCATTTTCAGACCGAACATGCGAAGATGGAAGCCAAGCGAGAGCGTTTCCTTTCCGAGATTGATGATTATAAGAATCGTCTGTGGGAGGAGCATGAAATAACGTATGACAATGCGCAATCCTATCGTTTGGAGATCGAGGGCGTATCTTCCATTCAAAAACGAATTGCGGAGTTGCGTAATGAAATCAGAGAAATCGGTCCGGTCAACGCGAACGCGATCGATGAATTTACAAGAGTGAACGAACGTTATGAGTTTCTTAATAAGCAAAAAGACGACATCGAAAAGGCAAGGGCGGATCTTCAAAATGTAATCAACAATCTTGTTAGTGAAATGCGGCGGCAATTCCTCGAGCATTTTTCAATTATCAACGATAATTTTAACTCCGTCTTCTCGGACCTATTCAATGGCGGGACCGCTGAAATTATTCTGGATGATCAGGAAGACGTACTGTCCTGTAATATTGACATTCGTGCTCAGCCTCCGGGAAAACGTCTGCAGAGCATTTCTCTTCTTTCCGGCGGCGAGCGATGTCTGACCGCCATCGCGATTCTGTTTGCGATTCTTCAACTGCGCCCATCACCCTTCTGCGTCCTCGACGAGGTGGAGGCGGCTCTCGATGATGTGAATATCAATCGTTTCACGGAATTTGTTCGCAGATACACATCAAAATCTCAGTTTATTTTGGTTACTCATCGAAAAGGTACAATGGAAGCATGTGATCGGATGTACGGGGTAACGATGCAAGAAAGAGGCATATCGAAGATATTGTCCATGAGACTGGATCAATCATAGTATCCGTCGATATGGATTGAAAAAATCCGGGAGGTGTGCATGGGAATATTCGAGTCATTTAAAAACGGATTATTAAAAACCAGAGGCTTTGTCGCGGAGGGTTTTACAAAAATTTCCGCCGGTCTCGGCAGATATGACGAAGATATGCTGGATGAACTGGAAGCGCTTTTGGTTCAAGCCGATGTCGGAGTCGGGGCAAGTCTTCAAATTATGGATTCTGTTCGCCATCACATTCGACAAACCGGTGACGATTCCGTCGATTCGGTCCTATTTGCGATGAATAATCAAATGTTAAAGATTCTCGGCGAAAAAACCGAGCTTCACATCGAAGAAAATACCCTCAATATTATTTTGCTTGTCGGAGTAAACGGGACGGGGAAAACGACAACTGCGGGTAAACTCTGTCTAAGGTATAAAGGGGAGGGCAAAAAGGTCATGTTGGCAGCTGCGGATACTTTTCGAGCCGCAGCCATTGAACAACTTCAGGTTTGGGGAGAACGTACCAACACGCCCGTTATTGCTCAAACAATCGGATCCGATCCTGCCGCGGTATGTTATGATGCCGTTCATGCCGCAATCTCTAGACGTGTGGATGTTTTGATTATCGATACTGCGGGAAGATTGCACAATAAGCAAAACCTGATGGATGAGCTTTCAAAAATTTCAAAAGTTGTGTATCGAGAAGCACCATCATCTAGCATCAAAGCATTACTCGTCATTGATGCGACCACCGGGCAAAACGCGGTAATCCAAGCAGAAGTTTTTTCAAACGCGATCGATATCCACGGTATGGTAATCACCAAGCTTGATGGCAGTGCGAAAGGCGGGGTCGCCATCGCAGTCGCTCATAAGGCTAAATCCCCGATTCTTCTGGCCGGACTCGGAGAATCTGCGGAGGATCTGGTTAACTTTGACCCGGAGATTTTTGTCCGCTCCTTGTTGCCGAATTCATAAATGGACATGTGACAAGCATGAGCACTTGACACCTGATCCGTCTTTCTGTATAGTAACCGAAGGTGAAGCGTTCGGAGGCACATATGGATCCGGTGCGAGCAGGGTTACTTATTGATTTTTACGGCAATCTGTTGACCGAAAGAAACCGGTTATTTATGGATCTCTATTTTTCCGAGGACATGTCCTTATCTGAAATTGCCGATATTGAAGGCGTTTCACGACAGGCTGTACACGATTCGATTCATCGCGGTTTGTTGCGGTTAACTCAATATGAAGAGAAGCTCGGGCTGGTTTTACGATTTTTGGAACATAAAAAATCAATTACTACCGCGATTCAGTTGCTTGACAATCATAACTACGACGATGCGCGGATCGTGATGAGAAGCATTATCGATCAATTATAGAAAGGATCCGGCATGCTTGAAGGTCTTTCATCCAAACTTCAGGGAATCGTATCTAAAATGCGCGGGAAGGCTCGCGTAACCGAACAGGACATCAAGGATATGATGAAGGAAATTCGCATGGCTCTTCTTGAGGCGGATGTGAACTATGCGGTTGTCAAAGAATTTATTGCCGCGATGACGGACAAGTGCAAGGGACAGGAGATTTTTCAAAGCCTGACGCCCGGCCAGCAAATAGTGAAAATCGTACATGATTCTCTCGTTGAACTCCTTGGTTCCGAACAGAACAAGATTCATGTTTCCCCCTCCGGTTTTACGGTGATTATCCTTTATGGTCTCCAGGGCGCGGGGAAAACAACAACCGCGGCCAAATTGGCTCGGCTTCTGAAATCGGACGGTAAGAAGCCGATGGTTACATCCGTTGATGTGCATCGACCCGCAGCCGCATTACAACTGGAAGTTCTTGCGCGGAAGGTTGACGTGCCTTCTTTTATCCTTCCGGAAGAAAAGTCCGCCGTAAAAATAGCCAAAAAAGCAGTAGAGCGGGCAAAGTATCTTCTTTGCGATACCTTAATCGTTGATACAGCCGGTCGTACAACGATGGATGAAGAGATGATGAATGAACTTAAGGATATCGAAAAGGCGATCAACCCGACCGAAAAACTGTTGATTGTCGATGCGATGATCGGACAGGAAGCCGTATCCGTTGCATTAGCTTTTGAAAAAGCAATCGGACTGGACGGCTTTATTATGACAAAACTCGACGGTGACGCTCGCGGAGGCGCCGCTCTTTCGATTCGAAAAATTACTGGTAAACCGATTAAGTTGATCTGTGTCGGTGAAAAGATCGAAGATATTGAGGATTATTATCCTGATCGCATGGCCGGTCGTATTCTCGGAATGGGCGATGTTTTGTCTTTAATCGAAAAGGCGCAGTCTCAATTTGACGAGGATCAGGCCCGCAATACGATGGAGCGACTGCTCAGAAACACGTTTAACTTAGAAGATATGCTCTCACAATTCGAACAAATTCAAAAAATGGGTTCCGTAAAGGATATGATCGGGATGATTCCCGGTGCCTCGGGCAAAGTGAAGGAAGAGGATCTGGATGAGCGAATTATTGATTTAAACATGGCAATCATTCGATCGATGACAATAAAAGAGAGAAGATTCCCGAACATATTGAACGCTACACGAAGAAGGCGGATTGCCGCCGGTTCGGGTACAACGGTTCAACAGGTGAATCAACTGATTCGTCAATATGAGCAATCATCTCAATTGATGAAGCGTTTCTCGAAAATGAATAAAGGAAAGCGTCGGGGAGGATTTCCGATGAGCGGCTTTCCGTTTTGACGTGATTTACGCAAATGCGTGAATATATTTTTGGCTTCGGCCGGGAGGAATAAAAAAATGGCAGTAAAAATCAGACTTAAGAGAATCGGAGCAAAGAAGGCGGCTTTCTATCGCGTAGTCGTAGCGGATTCACGCTCGCCCAGAGACGGACGCTTCATCGAAGAAATCGGTACCTACAATCCTTTGTCCGATCCGGCGGATATAAAAATCGATAACGATGCCGCTCAGAGATGGATTAAAAACGGAGCACAGCCTACGGAAACCGTGCGCAGTCTTTTAAAGAAAAGCGGAGCGATTTCGTAGACCTTTCGCTGTGAAATAAGGAAAGGAGGAGCGCATTCGGTATCCTATCGATTGCCGATTCGTAATGAGTGAATTACTAACATCCATTGCCAGAACATTGGTTTCAAAACCAGAGGACGTTTCCGTCAAGGAAACGGACCGAGGAAATACGATCATACTTGAATTATCCGTCGCGCCGGAAGATATGGGAAAAATCATCGGGAAGGGCGGAAGGCGTGCGCAAGCAATCCGCACGATTATGAAAGCCAAATATATCCGTGAAGGAAAAAGAGTGGTAGTGGATATCATCGGATGAAACAAAATATCGTCATTGGGAAAATAATCGGCGCGCATGGCGTTCACGGAGAAATCAAGGTTTTTCCGATTACGGATGATGCGCGTCGTTTTTTCGATTTGTCCGAAGTATTTTTGTTGTTTGAAGATGAGCGATCGGACCGGAGCTTTGTCGTTCGAAACGTAAGGCTTGCCGGAAAATTCGTCATCCTTTCATTCGAAGGAATCGACGACAGAGACAAAGCTCATTCGCTTTCCGGCGAGTATATATCCGTCGACAGAGAGCAGGCGGTTCTACTTTCCGAGGGAAGTTATTTCATAGCGGATCTGATCGGATGCGACGTTTGGGATGATGAAAAAGGATTGCTCGGAAGCATCAGGGATGTCCTTCAATCTTCCGGAGCGGATGTCTTTGCCGTTGCACGAAACAATAAAAAAGACCTGTTGATTCCGTTTGTTAAATCCGTAGTTTATGATGTTGACATATCCAAACGACGGATTCATCTGCGCTTACCGGCAGGGCTCTTTGAAGTTTATGAGGATTAGTATGAAAAGGACGAAGATGTCGTTATGATTATTACCGTACTGACGCTTTTCCCGCAACAGGTAAAGAACTTTATGAATGTCAGTGTTATCGGAAATGCGATTCAAAAAGGGATCATTGATCTTCGTTGTGTCGATATTCGCGACTTCTCCGTTCTGCCTCATCGGAAAGTGGATGACACTCTTTACGGCGGCGGCAAGGGTATGCTTCTTGCATGCGATCCCGTATTTCAAGCATGGAAACACGCCGTAAACGAATCTTGTACTAAACCCCGTACAATATACCTTACGCCGAAGGGTTGCGTTCTGAATCAAAGCATCGTGTCCGAACTTTCCAAACACGAACATATCGTGTTCATTTGCGGCCATTATGAGGGTATTGATCAGCGCGTAATCGATCGAATTACGGACGAAGAAATCTCCATCGGCGATTACGTCTTAACGGGTGGTGAAGTCGCGGCTTGCGTCGTAATCGACGCGGTCTCTCGAATGATCGACGGGGTTCTTCCGGACGCATCGGCATTTGAAAAAGAATCTCATATGACCGGGATGCTTGAATCTCCCCACTATACGAAACCGGATGTTTGGGAGGGGATGCCCGTTCCGGAAGTCCTGAAAAACGGCAATCACGCAAAAATTGAAAAGTGGAGGGAATCGGAAGGAATTTATGAGACGTACAAGAAAAGACCGGATCTTTTCCATGCCCTTCCGGTCTCCGCCGAGCAGTGGCAACACATCATTCAAAGAGAGATTAACGACCGGGAAGGAGATGCCAAATGATCCTCTATTTTCGAAGCAATCGTGCTCTTGCTTTGTTGAATATGCTGTGATAAAATCCTAAAGGCTAATGGGATGGTCCGCTGTCGTGTTCCGGCAAGAACATCTATCGGAAGAGGAGGAATAACGTAATGGATATTATTACAGCGGTTGAACAGGATAATCTTCGCAACAGTTATCCGAACGTGAGTATCGGAGATTATGTTAAAATGTATTTAAAAATCAAAGAAGGCGCTCGTGAGCGTGTTCAGGTTTTTGAGGGATACGTTATCGCCCGAAAGGGCCAAGGACTTTCCGAGACGATCAAGGTCAGAAGACTTTCATACGGCGTCGGAGTTGAGCGGACTCTTCCTGTTCATTCCCCCAACATCGATCGGATTGAGGTTATTCGCAAGGGTAAAATCAGAAGAGCAAAGTTGTATTATCTTCGTGACCGTGTCGGCAAAGCCGCTAAGATCACCGAGAAACTGGCGAAGAGATCCTAATTATTTTCGGATCATTAAATGCCCGGTGCCCAAAGCCCGGGCGTTTTTTTATGGTATTTTATTAGTAGACGGAGGAAGTTCGAATGACAGACCAGATCAATTGGTTTCCGGGACATATGAGAAAAGCCTTGAATGATCTATCGGATCGATTAAAGTTAATCGACGTAATCATTGAGGTTTGCGATTCCAGAATTCCTCAGGCAAGCAGAAATCCTGAACTCGCAAAAATATCCGCAGGTAAGCCGAGAATAATCGCGCTGAATAAATCGGATCTGTCTGACCCCGACCAGAATCGGCTTTGGGTGTATATGCTTCGAAAAATGGGTACTCCTGCCGTCGAAATTGACTCGGTACACCGAAAGGGTCTTGATAAAATACGAAGAATCGCGGAAGAGATGTGCGGCGAGAAACTGAAAAAGGCACGGGAAAAAGGCCGGATCGGGCGTCCGATCCGTGCCATCGTTGTGGGCATTCCCAATTCCGGGAAGTCGACACTGATGAACTCCCTTTGCAATCGAAAGGTAGCGATTACGGGCGACACGCCGGGCGTTACACGTCACTTTCAATGGGGACGTACCGAATACGGAATGGAACTGATGGACATGGCGGGCGTTCTCTGGCCGAATCTGGGGAGTGCCAAAAACAGACTATGTCTTGCTTTAACCGGAGCGATCCGGTCCGAGGTTACAGACACCGTATCGGTGGCAACTGCCGGATTATCATTGATTCACTCGCTTTATCCGGAAATGATAAGCACCCGTTACGGCATTTCATTTGAAAACGGCATATACGATCAACGCGAGTGTTATGAACCGTTTTTAAGCGCTGCCCGAATGAAAGGATGTATTTTGTCGGGTGGACGAATCGACGAAGAGCGTTTCGCGCGTCTCTTCATTGACGATTTCAGAAGCGGACGAATCGGCAGAATCAGCCTTGAACACGCCACTTGTACCCAAAATCGGAGAGAAGAAAATGAAGCTTGAAATCCGATATAAAGAGCGATTTGAAAGAATGTCCTTATATGAGCGCGAAGCCATTGCCGCCGGATATCAATACGTCACCGGGATTGATGAAGCGGGCAGGGGTCCGTTGGCGGGTCCGGTCGTTGCTGCTGCCTGTATACTCAAGGATGCGGTGATTTTCGGGCTTGATGATTCTAAAAAATTATCGGAAAAAAGAAGAGAAGAGCTTTTTTCGGAAATCACGACCCATGCATTAGCCTATTCGATCGCATTTTCCTCTCCGAAAAGAATCGACGAAATAAACATTCTGAATGCTACAAAGGAAGCGATGATCGAATGTGTCGAAACGCTTTCCGTTCCCCCCGATTACGTATTGATTGATGCAGTTTCCCTTAAAGAATTGACCGTTCCGCACCAAGCGATTATTCGCGGGGATGCCCAGTCAAATTCAATCGCGGCCGCCTCCATTCTTGCAAAGGTTACAAGAGACAGAATCATGTGTGATTACGATAAGCAATTTCCCGGATATGGTTTTTCCAAGCATAAAGGGTATGGAACCAAGGAGCATTATGCGGCATTGCACGAGATAGGTCCAAGTGAAATCCATCGATTGAGTTTTCTCAAGAGCTTTTTTAATGGTTCTCAATAAATCCAATTGTCGACATTATTTCTTGCTATCGGTATATGCCGTGCTATCCTAATAATATGAACGAGTCTTCGAAAAAACCGGAAACAACTCGAAGCTTGGGGAAAAGGGCGGAAGAGGCCGTTTCCGATTTCTTGTCTCAAAAGGGGCTTCGTGAAATAACCAGGAACTATCGTGTCAATCGTATCGGAGAGATTGACTTGATTTTCAAACGCAAGCATGTTCTCTACTTTGTTGAGGTGCGTCTTCGAAAAAGCAACAGCAATTTCGGAGGACCGGAGGATACCATTGATGCATATAAAAGAAAAAAGGTTTACCTTGCGGCCAATCATTTTGTGCAATCTTATCGAATGACTGAGTATGATATGGAGTTTTGGGCGGCATGTGTTCGTTACACGCCGGGAATACCGGTATTACATGCCGAATTTCGACCGTTCTGAATGCAAGGCCCTTGCCATAATCCTTCATAATCATCTATAATGGTGCAATCATATTCCATTCAAACCGAAAATGATGCAAGAGTACGACTAAATAGTTTCTTTTTCGAGTATTAAGGAGGGCCTTTGAATGAATTTACTTTCGAACGAAGACCGCACATCACTCGTCCGGCTAAGAGATGAACTTTCGAAAAGATATGACGAATATTGCTCGATGAATCTATCTCTGGATATGACGCGCGGAAAACCAAGCGCAGAGCAATTGGATATTGCAAATGATATCTACGGGCTGGTCAATGCTTCAGATACTTTTTCCGAGGACCGCTTTGACTGCAGAAATTACGGTGTTCCGACAGGTCTGCCGGAATGCAAACGAATGTTTTCGATGATTACGGGCTTTGATCCGTCTCTGATTGTGATTGGTAACAATTCCAGTTTATCTATGATGTATGACACCCTGATGCGTTCGATGGTTTTCGGCGAAATAGAATCCGACCGGCCATGGTCCGTTGAAAACGTTCGTAAATGGATTTGCCCGGTTCCCGGATATGATCGACACTTTGCAATTACTCAAAATCTCGGGTTTGAGATGATTCCCGTCCCGATGAAAAAGGATGGTCCGGACATGGACATCGTCGAAAAACTATTAGCGAGTGATCCGACGATCAAAGGAATGTGGTGTGTTCCCTTATACAGTAATCCGGACGGTTACATATATTCTGAAACTGTTTGCATACGAATTGCTTCCATGAAGGCGGCAGCGAAGGATTTTCGTGTTTTTTGGGATAATTCCTACGCGGTCCACAACTTGTATCCGGATCACAGACAATCGATCCCGAACATTCTTTCTTTATGCCGGGAGTACGGGTATCCGAATCGAGTGTACGCTTTTTCTTCCACATCGAAAATTACTTTCGCAGGCTCCGGTATCGCGTGTTTAGCATCAAACGAGCAGAATATCACTCGTGTCTCAAAGCAATTATCGTTGCGAACCATCGGCCCGGATAAACTGAATCAACTCCGGCATGTTCGCTATATTCCGAACCTTGATGCGCTTCACGCCATAATGGATCAACACGCCAATATCCTTCGTCCCAAATTTGAAGCTGTTGATTCCATTCTCTCCGAGGAATTGAGCGGGCTCGGGATTGCAAATTGGCACAAACCCCTCGGCGGATACTTTTTCAGCCTTTTTCTTCCAACGGGCACAGCAAAAGCTGTTGTCGAAACCGCAAAAAAGGCGGGCGTTCTCTTGACTCCCGCCGGTGCGACATTTCCGTACGGCATTGATCCGAACGACTCAAATATTCGAATCGCACCCTCTTTCCCTCCGCTTACGGATATTGTTACTGCTACAAAAGTTCTTTGTGTTTGTGCTAAACTAATAGCGGTTGAACAATTACTCGTCTGAAACCAGAAATCGCTTGTCCGGTTTTTTCCGGCTCGGAGGCTACCGATGTACGATAAATACGAAAATGTCCTCGGCTCGCGTTATGCGAGTGAGGAAATGTTGTATCTGTTTTCGCCTGAGAAAAAGTTCCGGACATGGAGAAAACTATGGATTGCTCTGGCTGAGTCCGAAATGGAACTGGGTTTGCCCATATCGCCCGAGCAAGTCGAAGAAATGAAGCGATTCGCCGATGATATCAACTTTGACGAAGCAGAGCGAGCCGAAAAAGCGGTACGACATGATGTTATGGCTCATGTTCATGCTTTTGGTATTCAGTGCCCCCATGCTAAACCAATTATCCACTTGGGTGCGACATCATGCTATGTCGGAGATAATACCGACATCTTGTTGATGCGTGATGCTTTACGGTTGGTAAGGAAACGACTGATTCGAGTAATTGCGGCATTGTCCGCATTCGCCGACCGGTACAAGAATCTGCCGACACTCGGGTTCACACATTTTCAGCCCGCTCAGCCGGTCACGGTAGGTAAGCGAGCAACATTATGGATTCAGGATCTTCTTTTTGATATCGAAGATCTCGACTTTGTCATGGGTAATCTAAAACTTCTCGGGTGCAAAGGA